>CAIMWS010000516.1 GCA_903845125.1 uncultured Verrucomicrobiota bacterium | reverse complement strand
CTTCCACCGAGAGAGTCAGAGCCATAGCTGATTTTGCCATGTCCCAAGGTTAATTTACCACAAAGTATATGTCTAGCTATTTAAAGGACACTACACTAGCACTTGGCGGGACATGATTGAATCATTCCAATTGGGTCCCGTGAAATAGGAATACTATTTCCTATGGCCTGCAATCAAAATCGCCCTGCGAAATCATAATCACACTCCTTTCATGCCTGAATTCCGACCAATTATTTCACGGTGATTGGCGCAAGGTCAGATCGATGAGGTAATGGCAGTACCGGTTTACCGAAAACGGTCGTGGTAACCGTGCCAAGTTAAAGTGATTCATTCACCCATCACCTGGTGGTGCTGTCAGGCCTGAGAAAAACCGGTCCTTTTTGTAGTTAGGCAAATGGGTCGAACTGTGCTAAGTTGCCCCAACATGAATATTAATAAAAGGATTCAACGGTTCCTGTTTTCGGGAACTATATTGATAAGTGCTTGGTTTGGCAACCATAATCCACTGAGGGCAGCGGATGGTGCAGTGTCGGCTGAACGCAGCAGTTTTCAAGCTGTCACCTCAAAATTGGATCGGGGAGGCAACCTGTTCCTCTATATGAGCACGGAACATTGGCTCCAAGGGTTGTCGCAAAGGGTTGCCGACCTGGAGTCAGTGCTGACGGGTCTGGCCGGGGACGATGCCAATGCCGGTCCACAAATCCGCAAAGCGGTCGAGTTGTTGAGCGGATTGGTCAAAAATAGCGGTCTGGAGCAAATCAGCGGAGTTGGCGCCAGCGGCATTGCAATTGAGAAAGGCTTATACCGCACCAAATTCTTCCTGCACCATTACCCGGGACAAAACGCCGGTCAAATATGGACCCTCTTTGGCCGGAAGCCACATCCGCTGGCGGAATTGAATCTGTTGCCGAAAAACACTGCACTGGCCATGACCACAGACCTCGACTTGGCTTTGTTGTGGAAAAGCATTCAAGCTGAAATACAACGCCTGGGCATTCCGGAGGCGGGTGCCGGACTGCAACAGTTTTCCGGTGAATTCGAACGGAATTTCGGGATGGCCTTTGACGGCGTGCTGGATTCCCTTGATGGCGCCCTGGGTGTGATACTCGCCTTGGACGATGCCCGGACCATCACCATTCCCTTGCCGCCTGGTGGCAGCGGCATTGAGATTCCCGAGCCAGGGCTGGCGTTCCTGGCGCGGATAAAACACGATGCTGTGTTCAAGAGAATCGAGGCTTTGGCACAGGGCAAGAACCAGATCTCGAAGGTGGAAAAGGAAGGTTGGAACATGTTGGTGGCCAATGTGCCCATTCCCTTGCCCGTGCCGCTCAAACCCACCTTGGCCATCGGCAACGGGTACCTGGTATTAGCCTCCAGTGACCGGTTGGTGGAGGAAATGATCGCCGTCCTGAAGGGGCAAAGCCCGGGATTGCGCGAAACGCCAGAATTCAAGCGTCTCTCCGCCGGTCTGATGACCACCGGCAATCAGTTTGCCTTCGTCAGCGAAAAATATACGCGGACCATCCTGTCCATTGTGCGCAACGCCATGGCGGCTCAAGGGTCGGAAAATCCGGCGTCGAAAATGCTGCAACCGCTGCTGGCTTCAGCTTATGGAAAAGTGGCTTACAGCGTGGCCGCCAACACCGAGGAGGGATGGCTGGCGGAATCCAATGGCAACGAGGAACCGGTGGCCGCCTTGATGGGGCCTATGGTGGTAGCTCCCGTGGCCATGATGGCCGGCATGACACTTCCCGCGCTGGCCAAAGCCAAACAAAAAGCCCAGACCATCGCCTGTTTCAATAACCTCAAGCAAATCGGGTTGGCGGCAAGAGTTTATGCCATCGATCACGAGGATGTGCTGCCCAAGGATTTCCTTTCCATGAAATCGGAACTCTCCACCCCCAAGATTTTATTTTGCCCGGAGGATGCGGAACATGCTCCATTTGCCACGAGCAGCTGGGGTGATTTAGACCTGACCAAAATCAGCTATGAGATGGTGAATCCCGGTGCCAAGGATAGCGAACCGGAGAAGGTTTATGTGCGCTGCCGGATTCACGGAACTGAATGCCGGGTGGATGGCAGCGTGGTTCAGCGGCCGAAGTAGGAAGTTGGATTCAACGGCGAATAATGCGAAGTCCCGGTTCCTGGAAGATCCGGGACTTTTTTATCGAGGTGGATCAACGGCCTTTGGCGCCAGGGATTGACGCTTCCATATTCAATTCCTTGAGCAGGAAGGCCCATTTATCCGCTGCTTCTTCGATCAGTTTGGAGGTTGGTTTGCCTGCCCCATGCCCCGCACGAGTTTCAATGCGAATCAATGCGGGCTTGGGGCCTTGTTGAGCGGCTTGCAGCGCGGCAGCGAATTTAAAACTGTGGGCCGGCACCACCCGGTCATCATGATCGGCGGTGGTCACCAGGGTGGCGGGGTAGGCAGTTCCCGGCCGGATATTGTGTAAGGGTGAATAAGCCAAAAGTGTTTTGAATTCGTCTGGTTGGTCGGAGGATCCATATTCCGACACCCATGCCCAGCCGATGGTGAATTTGTGGAACCGGAGCATATCCATGACGCCCACCGCGGGAAGCGCAGCGCCATAGAGGCTGGGCCGCTGAGTCATACAGGCGCCCACCAGAAGTCCACCGTTGCTGCCACCCCCAATGGCCAGCCGATCCGGCCGGGTATAATGGCTGGCAATGAGCCATTCGGCGGCGGCGATAAAGTCGTCGAAGACGTTTTGTTTTTTGGATTTCATGCCGGCCTGGTGCCAGGCCTCCCCGTATTCACCGCCCCCGCGCAGGATGGGTAGCGCGTAAATCCCGCCCATTTCCATCCACACTAAATTTGCCACTGAAAAGGCGGGTGTGAGGCTGATGTTGAAGCCTCCGTAGGCGTACAAATAGGTTGGCTTGTCCTTGGGGATCAGTCCCTTTTTGTGGGTGATGAACATGGGGATGCGGGTGCCATCCTTGCTGGGAAAAAATACCTGCCTGGTTTCATAGTCCTGGGGATTGAAATCCACCTTCGGCTGGCGGAACACGGAGCTTTTGGCATCAGCCATATCCAGGCGATAGATTGTGGCAGGCGTGTTGAAGCTCGTGTAAGAGAAAAAGGTCTCCTGATCTTGGGGACGGCCGCAGAAACCCGCGGCTGTCCCGATGCCCGGCAGTTCCACATCGCGCATCCAGTGGCCATCTGTGCCAAAGATTTTTACCACGCTGTGGGCATCCCGAAGGCAAAGGGCGATGAATTGGTGGTTAACCAGATGGACCTGTTGCAGGGTGTCATCCGATTGCACTACAATCTCCCTCCAGGAGGCGCGTTCCGGATGATCGAGGGAAATAGCAATGATACGTCCCCGTGGCGCGGCCAGATCGGTCCGGAACCAAAAAGTGGTGCCGTCATTGCCGATAAAGGTGTAATCAGCGTCAAAATCCTTCAGCAGTTCGACTACCGGTGCGCCGGGCTTGCCGATCTCGCGGTAGAAAACGGCGTTGCGGGTGTCAGTTCCACGATTCACGGTGATGATCAAGTAGCGGCCGTCATCAGACACCTCGCCGCTGAATCCCCACTGCTTCTGGTCCAAACGTTGATAGACCAGTGCATCCTCAGCTTGGGCGGTTCCCAGCCGGTGGTAGTAAAGTTTTTGGTATTCGTTGACGGCCTGCAGTTGCTGGCCGGTTTTGGGCTCGTCGTAGCGGCTGTAAAAAAATCCCAGGTTATCTTTGCTCCAGGACGCGCCGGAAAACTTTACCCAATTTAAGACATCGGAAGTGTCTTTCCCCGTCCGAACCTCGCGGACGCGCCAAGTTTGCCAGTCGGAGCCGGCTTCCGAAAGGCTGTAGGCGAGCCAGTTGCCGTCATCGCTGACGGCCATCCCTGTAAGGGAAACGGTCCCGTCCGGGGACAACTGGTTGGGATCTAATAATATTTGGGGTTCGTCGTTCAAGGACTTGGTGGCAAACAGCACGCTTTGGTTTTGCAAACCGTTATTGCGCGTGAAGAAATATCGACCGCCTTCTTTAAAGGGAATCCCGTAACGCTCGTAATTCCACAAAGCTGTGAGGCGGCCCTGGATTGCCTTTCGCTGGGGGATTTGGGCCAGATAATCAAAGGTCAGGCGGTTTTCAGCATCGATCCAAGCCCGGGTTTCCGGAGTGTCCGATTGTTCCAGCCAACGATAGGGATCGGCGATTTTTTGACCGTGATAATCGTCCACCTGGGTGTCCCGGCGGGCGGGCGGGTAATCCCGTGGCTGGCTGGCTGGTATGGCACCGTTTAACGGGGCATGGGAAAGGAGGTTCAAGGACAAGGAAAAAATTAGGGGCAGGATCGGCCGGTTCGCCCCAAGCGAAGGCAGGCTTTCCCGCACGAATTTGGTTTTATGGCATATCATGCTTGGTGGGATTTTATGGCGGCTTGAGTTCGTCGTGGCGAGTCAAATATTCAGCCCCTGGCTTTTTCACGTTGTGAACGGAGAATTGGCAGGTTTAAAAAACTGGAAGGGTGGACCAGGAAGTCGGGATACCAGGAAGTCGGGATGTAAGAAGGCGATTAGGACGGGCCGGCATGGAGGTCGTATTTTTATTGTTTCTTAATGAAATCTTAATGTTACTTAAGGTAGGTTGGCGATATGAAACGATTTCATTCTGTTGAATCGCATGGACTGAGGCAAACGGCATGCCGGCTGGCCGGTTGGACCACGCGGATGGTTTGCGCCGCAGCGTTTACGCTGGCAGTAACCGTCCAGGCACAGGAACCACCTGATGATTTTGGCGGACCGCCGCCATTTGGGCCCGGCGGGCCGGGAGGCGGACCGGGAGGGCGCGGGCCCGGCGGCCCAGGGGGAATGATGCAGCAAAAAACCAAACTGGTTAAACAGTTTGACAAGGATGGGGATCAACGGCTCGATGCCGCCGAACGCAAGGCGGCGCGTGAATACTTGACCACCCAAAGAGCCACTGGGGGCGGGGGGGGGCGGCGGGGGGGATTCGGCCGGCGCGACGGCAATCAAGAACCGCCTGGACCCGGCCCGATGCTCAAGCCGGCGGATGTGAAGAATTATCCGGATGCCCCGCTTTATGACCCAACCATCTTGAGAACCCTCTTTTTGGAATTTGAAAATCCAGCCTGGGAGCAGGAACTTAGCGATTTCAAATCTACCGATGTATTAGTGCCCGCGAAACTTACGGTGGATGGCAAAACCTATCCGGATGTGGGAGTTCATTTCCGGGGCAACACCTCGTTTTTCATGGTTGGCACGGGCCGCAAGAAGTCTTTGAATCTGTCTTTGGATTACGTCCACGAGAAACAACAAATCGGAGGGTATCGCACTTTGAACCTGCTGAATTCAAACGAAGATCCCACCTTCATGAGGGTCGTTCTGTATTGCCAGATCGCCCGCGCTTATTTCCCGGCACCCAAGGCCAACCTGGTGCGGGTGGTCATTAATGGCGAGAGTTGGGGTATTTTCGCCAATGTCCAACAATTCAATAAAGATTTCACGAAGGACAATTTCAACACCAGCAAAGGCACCCGTTGGAAAGTGGCTTTCCGCCCCGGTGGCCAAGCCGGTTTGGCGTATGTGGGTGACGACATCGAAGCCTACAAAAGGACTTTTGATATTAAGAGCAAGGATGATCCCAAAGCCTGGGGGCGCTTGGTGCAGCTCTGCAAGGTTTTGAATACCACGCCAGCCGACCAATTGGAAAAAGCGTTGACGCCATTTTTGGACATTGAAGGGGCGCTGAAATTCCTGGCGGTTGATAATGCGTGCATCAACAATGACGGTTACTGGATCCGCAACAGCGATTACTCGCTATTTTTGGACGATCAAGGGCGCTTCCACGTTATGCCCTATGACCTCAATGAAACCTTTGCCATACCTGGCGGCCCGGGCTTTGGTGGAGGGCCTGGTGGAGGAGGTGGACCCGGCGGATTCAATCCGGCCATGATGCTGGTGCCTGAAATTCTGAAACAGGGGGATAAGAACCAGGATCAGAAGTTGTCCAAAGAGGAGTTTGGGGCGCTCGCCGAGGCCTGGTTTGACAAGCTGGACACAGAAAAATCAGGCAAACTGACCCAGGATCAGTTTGCCGAACGGTTTAACAGTGTTCTGCCGATGCCGGGCGGCCCCGGCGGTCCTGGCGGCCCGGGCAGACCGGATCAGGGGGATCGCGGTGGCCCTGGCGGCGGTGGTCCTGGTGGTCCTGGTGGCGGTGGGCGTCGGTTCGGCCCTGGTGGTTTTATGGGACCGGGCTTGTTTGGGCTGGCGGATGGCGACAAAGATGGCTCGGTGACGCGAGCCGAATTGAAGGTGCTTTTTGAAAAATGGCATGGCGATTGGGATAAACAAAAAACCGGCGCCATCGACGAAGAACAACTCCGCAACGGGCTCGCAGCGGCAATTCCCCGGCCCAATTTCGGTCAGCGGGGTGGTGGCGGCCGTGGCGATGTCTTGGGTGGACCGCAGGGTCGGGGCGGTGGCCCCGGTGGTTTTGGCGGTGGGATGCGCGGGCCAGGCGGTGGTGGCTTTGGCGGTGGAATGCGGGTGAATGGGGTGGAACTCGATCCTCTGATCGCCGCTACAGATCCCAACAAGCCGCTGGCTTCAAAGCTGCTGGCGGTTCCCAGCCTGCGGGCCCGTTATCTGAGCATTGTGAAAGATATCGCGCAAAACTGGCTGGATTGGAACAAAATGGGTCACATTGTTCAGCAATACGAAGCCCTCATTAACAATGATGTGAAGAGCGACACTCATAAGCTCTATACTTACGAGGAATTTGTCAGCGGTTTGGCGGGAACGGCTGAATCCGGTGCTGCCCGTGGGCCGGAACGGCGGATCAGCCTGAAGAGCTTCATGGAGCAACGCCGGAACTATTTGCTGAACTATTCAGAAACTAAACAAACCACAAAGTAGTGTTCAGCAAAGCACGATCAACGGGAGCTTGTTAAAAAACAAGCTCCCGTAATTTTTACTGGGGGCGGAACACCTTATTTTGCTTACACATTAAATACTACCGTAATGACTGCGACTTCCATTTCCATTCCAACCCGGGCCTCGAATCCGCAACGCGCCTTGCCTTGGCTCCTGGTTTTGTTCTTTGGCAGCGGATGCGCGGCGTTGATTTATGAGGTGGTATGGCTCCAGTTGTTGCAGTTGGTGCTGGGCCTGAACAGCCTCGCCTTGGGTATATTGCTGGCGGTTTACATGGGTGGCATGTGCCTGGGCAGCCTGCTCCTGCCTCATTGGGTTGGTCCCCATCGCCATCCGTTGCGGGTGTATGCCTTGCTGGAGGCTGGAATTGGAACTGCCGGCCTGTTGATCCCGGTGGCCGTGCCATGGATTTCAAACTATTATACCCAAAGCGTTGGCCACGGGCTATCTGATATCGTGCTGCGGGCCTTGGCCGCTGCGCTTTGTTTGCTGCCGCCCACCATGTGCATGGGGGCCACTTTGCCCGCCATGGCGCGCTGGGTGCGGATGAGTCCCGAAGGGGTTTCCTGGCTCGGCTTTTTTTACGGTGGGAACCTGGCCGGCGCAGTTTTAGGCTGCCTTTTGGCCGGTTTTTATCTGCTTCGCGTGCATGACGTCATGATGGCCACCTGGGTGGCCGCCAGCCTTAATGCGCTGGTTGCTACCCTGGGGTTGTATTTAGCGTCGCGCAATCCCACGGCAGGACAATCTGAAGTGCTGCCTGCGCGGGAGCCAATTACACGCGGAAATGCCTTGGTTTATCTGGCCATAGCAGGTTCTGGATTGACGGCCTTGGGGGCGGAAGTGGTTTGGACCCGGCTGCTTTCCCTCCTGCTGGGGGGCACTGTTTATACTTTTTCGATCATACTGGCGGTGTTTCTGGTCGGTTTGGGCATCGGCAGCGGATTGGGATCGATCATTTCCCGGCGAGCTGTTGCGCCGCGTCTGGTATTGGCGCTTTGCCAGTTATCCCTGTGCGCCGCCACTGCCTGGGCGGCCTACGTGATCAACCAATCCCTGCCATACTGGCCGGTGAATCCGTCCCTCTCTAAAAGCCCATGGATCACCTTTCAGCTGGATATGGTCCGTTGTCTGTGGCCCATTTTCCCGGCCGCCTGCCTGTGGGGCGCCAGTTTTCCCCTGGCTTTGGCAGCGTCGGCTTCGCCTGGCCAGGATTCGGGCAAACTGGTAGGCAGGGTTTATGCCGCCAATACGGTGGGGGCGATCCTGGGAGCATTGGTTTTTAGCTTGGTATTGGTTCCCACCATTGGAACCCAGGGTGCGCAACGGTGTCTGGTGGGATTTTCAGCGGCTTTTGCCGCGCTGCTGCTGCCTTTTCTCTGGCAGTGTTCATCTGCCTCCACTGGTGGAGACGCTTCGATGGGCCAGGTCAGCAGGCCGGTGATCCTGGTATTGATTCTGGCTTCGATCGCCTTGCCGATTTGGCTGATCCGAGGCATCACTCCCCCGCCTTGGGGGGTGGTGGCATTTGGCAGGCAGATGGCCACCTGGGAGGAGCGCATCGCACCCAAGTTGGTGACGGAATGGGAAGTTCCTTACGACGATTGCCTGCCTGACATTTTTTGCACCTACATGGGCGAAGGACTCAACGGCTCAGTGGCGGTAACCGAGTGGAATTCCGGCATCCGGAGCTTCCACTCGGCGGGCAAGGTGCAAGCGTCCAGCGACATGCGCGACATGCGTTTGCAGCGGATGTTGGGCCATCTTTCCGCACTGGTGCATGCCAAACCGGAATCAGTATTAGTCGTGGCCTGTGGCGCCGGAGTGACTGCGGGGTCCTTCGTGGTCCATCCGGAGGTCAAGCGCATAGTCATTTGCGATATCGAACCTTTGGTGCCCAAATTTGTGGCCCCCAAATTTGCCGTGGAGAATTACAACGTGGTGAAAGATCCGCGCACCCAGGTCGTCATCGACGACGGCCGGCATTTTATCCGCACCACCCGGGAGAAATTCGACATCATTACCTCTGACCCCATCGACCCATGGGTCAAGGGGTGTGCGGCTTTGAATACGATCGAATATTACCAGATGTGCAAGGACCATCTGAAACCAGGAGGCGTGATGAGTTTGTGGATGCCGCTATACGAGAGCAATCCGGAGGCTTCAAAAAGCCTGATTGCCACCTTTTTTAAGGTGTTCCCGAACGGCATCATCTGGAGTAATGACGATAACCGGGAGGGCTATGATGCGGTTTTGCTTGGCCAGGCAGATCCGGCACCGCTTGATGTGGACCGCCTCCATGATCGTTTGAGCCGCCAGGATCATGAACGGGTACGCCAGTCCCTCGACGAAGTCGGGTTCCGCTCGCTGGTGAGCCTGTTTGCTACTTTTGCCGGGCAGGCTTCGGATATGAGCGAGTGGACGAAAGATGCCCAGATCAACACCGACCGGAACTTGCGGCTGCAATACCTGGCAGGCTTGTGGCTCAACGCCAATGAAGCCTCCAAGACGCTCAATGAAATTCTGAAGTGCCGCAAATTCCCGGACCAGCTTTTCACCGGATCCGAATCACGCCTGAAGATGCTCAAGCTGGCTTTCGATCCAAACGCCAAAACCAAATAAACATAGTTTTTGGGGACCACGGGGCGCCTGGCTTTTAACTCCGCTCAACCGCCGCGGTTTATTGTGCTTTGTCCTTGATTCCCCGGGCAACTCGGGGAGATTGGTGACATGGAAAATGTCGATCAATTACGCGAAATGTTCCGCATGCAGAAGTCCCTCAACGAGCGGATTGGGGTCAAAACAGACACCATGAATGACGAGGAACGAGTGCGTTGGATTTTGAATTATTGCCGGGCCATGAACCAGGAAATAGCCGAATTAACCGATAGTGTGCCTTGGAAATGGTGGGCCAAATATCAGAAATTCGATGTCCAGAATGCGCGGGTGGAAGTAGTGGATTTGTTTCATTTCCTGATCAGTTCCGCGCAAGTCCTCGGCATGAGTGCGGACGATGTCTTTCAGGCATATTTGAAGAAAAACGCCGTGAATTTTCAGCGCCAGGAAAACGGTTATGCCAGCAAGGATGAAGGCGACTCCATGCATATCTGAACGCTTTTCCTCATTGGTTTAGGGTCCAGCAAATACCTTGATGCAGGGGAACGAGGATCCTTGGCGAGGACGCCATGAAAATTGTCCATATCATCACCCGTCTGATTCTGGGTGGGGCCCAGCAGAATACTGTGATCAGCAGCGCCGCACAGGTGAAAGCTGGCCACCAGGTGTGGTTGGTTTATGGACCCATTTACGGGCCGGAAGGATCGCTGCTGGCGGATGCAAAAAAAACCGGCGCCGAACTGGTGCAAATGAGAACTCTGCGGCGGCCGATTCTACCCCTCCATGACTGGCTGGCCTTTCGGGCGATGCGCAAGTTAATCCAGCGGGTGCGACCGGACGTCGTGCATACACATTCCAGCAAGGCGGGTATCCTGGGACGGGCGGCCGCCTGGCGGGAACGGGTGCCAGCCGTGATCCATACCATCCATGGCTTGCCCTTCCATGAAAGACAATCGCGGATGGTTTATCAGGCCTATGTGCGTCTCGAACGTTGGGCCGCTCTCCGCTGCCACAAACTGCTCGGGGTTACCCAGGCGATGTGCGATGCTTTCCTGCGGCTCGGCATCGGCCGCCAGGAGCAATTTGAACGGGTTCCCAGCGGGGTCGATTGCTCCCTGTTTGAACCTCTTGCTGGCGAACGCGCTCAAGTCCGGTCCGCCTTGAATATTTCACCTGAAGCCCCCGTAGTTGGTCTCTTGGGCCGGTACGATCGGCTAAAAGGCCAGGATGACCTGTTGGATATCCTGCCACAGTTAAAAGCGCGGCATCCGGGGGTGAAACTCCTGCTGGTGGGGGATGGCTGGCATCGGCCCCAATTGGAGGAGCGCATCCAGCGGGAGGGATTTGGCAGCCAGGTCATCCTGACGGGCTTGATTCCGCCGGAACGGGTGCCAGCTTACCTGGCCGCGATGGATGTCAACACCCTGCCTTCCTACCAAGAAGGCCAGCCGCGCACTTTGGTGCAGGCGCTGCTGTGTGGATGCGGGATTGTGGGCTACCACGCAGGGGGGATCCCGGAGATCTGCATCCATGAAAAAACCGGGCTGTTGGTCAAAACGGGCGATCGCGCCGCACTGTTTGAGGCGATTTCCGACCTGCTGGCGCACCGGGATAAACGGGACCGCCTCGTTCAGCAAGGCCAGCAACATGCCCGGGAAAATTTCGACTCCAGGATCATGGTCCGCCGGTTGGAGGAGATTTACTGCCAAGTGTTGAAGTCGCGCTAAAACGCTACCACCGTTGCAAATCATTGGGCTTCCCAAGGTCAACGGGCCCGCTTAGGCTAAAAGGTAATTATGAAAACGATGACACTTGGCACCAGCCATTTGGTTTCAACGCGGCTGGCTTATGGCTGCTGGCGGCTCGCGGGCACGATGGATCCTGGTGCGGTAAAACCAGCCAGCGAAAAGCGCGGTATCCAGGCGGTGCTGGCGGCTTATGAAGCCGGGTATACGCTTTTCGATCATGCGGATATTTATTGCCAGGGCGTTGCTGAAAGCCTTTTTGGTCGCGCTTTAAAAGAGGCGCGAGGGATGCGCGAGCGCATTTTGGTGGCCACCAAATGTGGCATCCGATTTGCCGGAGAACCCACCCAAGGAGCTCCGTTCCGGTACGATTTTTCGGCTGACCACATACTGCGTTCCTGTGAAGGTTCCCTGAAACGCATGGGCATCGAGGTCATTGATCTGTATCAACTGCACCGCCCGGACTGGCTCATGCGGCCGGAAGAAGTGGCGGAGGCGTTCTGTTGCCTGCGACGATCCGGGAAGGTTCGCGAATTTGGCGTCAGTAATTTCCTGCCTTCACAAGTGGACGCTTTGCAGAGTGCCTGTGCGTTTCCCTTGGTGGTAAACCAAGTCGAAATCAGCTTGGCCAGGCTGGACTGCTTCCAGGATGGGACGTTGGACCAATGCCTTGAACGGCGCATAACTCCGCTGGCCTGGAGCCCCCTGGCGGGGGGTGTTTTGGGAACCGGATGCAAAGTGGATGCCAAGCATCCCAGGCGAACCCGGCTCAACGCCTTGGTTAAAGCCATGGATCAGGTGGCCAAAGCCAGGGGAACCAACCGCACCGTGGTCGCGCTATCCTGGCTTATGAAACATCCTTCCGGCATCTTGCCCATAATCGGCACGACGGATCCACAGCGCATCCGGGAAGCCGTCACGGCAGATGACATTGAGTTGAGCCGTGAGGAATGGTATCAACTGCTGGAAGCCGCCCGTGGCGAACGGCTTCCTTGACCTGGCCGGTTTATATCGCTCAGTAAACCATATCCGCCACCGTGCCGCCGGCCTTGATGAACGGAAGCACGTGTTCGGTGTAGGGGATGATGATGTCCAGCAGATAGGGCTCGCGAGCCTTGAGCATGCGCTGCATGGCGGCCTTGAGATCCCGCCGGAAAATGACCCGCTCGCAAGTCACGCCGAAACCATTGGCGATAGCCACAAAATCCGGGTAAACCTTCTGTTTATTGCCAGGATCACCCAGGTAAGTGTGCCCGCGGTTGCCTTTATAGAACCGGTCTTCCCATTGCATCACCATGCCGAGGTGCTGGTTGTTCAACACGATGGCTTTGACATTGATGTTCTCAATGCGGGCAGTGGCCAGTTCCTGGATGTTCATCAGGAACGAACCATCGCCGTCGATGTCGATGACCTCCTTGTCCGGACAGGCCACTTTGGCGCCCAAGGCGGCGGGGAAGCCAAAACCCATGGCCCCCAAACCAGCACTGGAGAGGAAATGGCGCGGTTGGGTGAATTTATAAAACTGGCCGGACCACATCTGGTGCTGGCCCACCCCGGTGGTGATGATTGCCTCGCCCTGGGTCAGTTCGCACAGCATTTCAACGACCATCTGCGGCATGATCACCTGGCTTGAATCGCCGTGCATCAATTCCTGCACATGCTGGGATTTGAGTACCTCCTCAGTCAGTTGGTAGCGCAGGGGCCCCTGTTTCTTCCAATCGGCGATTTTCTGGTGCCAGGCCGAGAATTCAGTTTTTAATTTTCGTTCTTTCAGCAATTCGTTGAGCCGCGTGAGAGCGAAACGAATATCGCTCAAGATCGGGTACTGGACCGTTTTATTCTTGTTGATTTCCGAGGCGTCGATGTCGATGTGGACGATGGCCGCATGCTCGCAGAATTTTTTGACGTTGCCAGTTACCCGGTCATCGAACCGCACGCCAAAAGCCAGCACCAAGTCGGCCTCATTGACGGCCCAATTGGCGTAGGCAGTGCCGTGCATGCCAAGCCATTTCAAAGATAAATCGTGGGTTTCAGGGAAAGCGCCGATGCCCATGAGGGTGGTCGTTACGGGGATGCCCGCAGCTTCGGCCAAAGCGCGCAATTCGGCGCAAGCCTGGCTGGCGATAATGCCTCCGCCGACATAAAGCACCGGGCGCTTGGCTTGCGAAATCAAATCGAGCACGACGTTGAGTTGCTCGTCGGTGGCCTGAGGATCCGAGCCGTATCCGCGCAGCTTCACATCGTCGGTGAAAACGGGCACGATCCGCTGCTGCTGCACATTTTTGGGGATGTCCACCACCACGGGTCCCGGGCGGCCGCTGCGGGCCAGGAAAAATGCTTCCTTGACGATTTGGGCGAGTTGGTTGATGTCGGTGACCAGATAGCTGTGCTTGACGATGGGCAGGGTCATCCCGAAAAAGTCGGTTTCCTGAAAAGCGCTTTTGCCGATCATGTGATGGGCCACCTGCCCGGTGATGGCCACCAGGGGAACCGAATCCATGTAAGCGTCGGCGATACCGGTGACCAGATTGGTGGCCCCAGGGCCGCTGGTGGCCATGCAAACGCCAACTCGTCCGGTGGCACGCGCGTATCCACCGGCTGCGAAGGCGCCGCCTTGCTCATGACGAGGCAGCACCGTGCGGATCCGGTTGGACCGCGTCAAGGCCTGGTGGATCTCCATGCTGGCGCCGCCGGGATAGGCAAATATCGTGTCCACACCTTCCCGCTCCAGGCTGGCCACCAGGATTTCACTCCCCAGCATGGGGGTGGCAGCGGCTTCCATGGCCGGGGCGGCCGGCTGAATATTTTTACTTTCGCGTTTTTTGCTCATATTCCGGATTGCTAATTTGGCTGATGCACACTGGGTAAAAAAAAACCCACGGCCGCACTCAGCCGTGGGTTTTTGTCTAAAGCATTCTTACCTACAACAAGTCCCCCCGGCCGAGCGTCGCACTACGACGACGACCACTTTTACCACCGGTAGAACTTGTCGAATAACCATCATCACGAACCTTAATGTAAAGCCGGCCCCGGCATGGGTCAAGCGGAAATCCGATGGTTCGCTCAACCACTCAACCATTATTGTTCAAGTTCGTGGCGGCAGTTTTCAAACCCTGCCGAAAGCAGACGACACGGCCATTTTCCAAGGCCACGAGGATGTTGCCTTCTCGATCCACCGCCAGCCCCCAATGCACTGCCGGAGCGGGCAGCCGAATGGTCCATAAAAGGCGGCCGGTGGCTGGATCAAGCCCCTGCAACTCCTTGGTGGTAGCGACCAAGATCGCGTCGGAAGCGACGACCATCGCCCGGCTGGAGGGGCAGGGGGTTTCCCACAGCGGTTGAGGATTGTTGATTTTAGTCTTGCCCCACCACTGGGCCAGTACTTGAGACCGATTCGCGCCCACTTTGGGAAAACCGAAAACCTTCGCATTATTTACCCAGGCGAAATCCCGGTTCCCGCTGGAGGCCACCAAGGTTTTGTTAAAAACGCTGCCGTCATAAACATCGTAATCCGGGTGGGCGTAATAAGGCTTGCCGCTCACAAACAGGTTGTCTTCCAGTTGGTAAAGCTCCCAGCCCCGGGGGCTTTCCGACGAAGGAACATTATTGTTCACCAGGCGATGAACCTGGTTGGTTGGATTCAGACAACGCCCGTTTTGCAGGTCATAAACACCAGGGGAAACCACGTTGCCACCAGCCAACACTAACCGGCCTTGATGGATCATCATCTGGCCCTGCGCGCTGACCCCACTGAAGCCGTCAGGATCCAGGTGGCCGGAGGAATTGTTCTGCCATTTCAAGGCGCCGGAAGCGGCATCCAAGGCATAAACGTGAGTGCCATCGTAGTTCACAATGCCCGCCGCCACATACGCCGTGCCTTCATGCACCAGCACGCCGCTGGCCGCTGGCCAGGTGGAAAGCAGCGCTCCGTAAACCGGGATGCGCCGTTCCTTGGGCGCCGCCCTGAAGCGCCATAATTGGCGGCCATTTTTT
Source organism: uncultured Verrucomicrobiota bacterium (assembly GCA_903845125.1). GTDB lineage: Bacteria > Verrucomicrobiota > Verrucomicrobiia > Limisphaerales > UBA1319 > CAIMWS01. Next base: position 5,716 of record CAIMWS010000516.1, on the reverse strand, counting down.
GCGTCAAACGCGTAAACCCAGCCATCACCGGAACTGACCAAGGCACGGCCTTGCCAGAGCGTGGGCGGCAAGCGAATAGCTCCGCCGGTAAATGCCCGCCACACGATTTTGCCCGTCTGAGTGTCCAAGGCCCGCACGATTCCGTCCCAGCCGGCTAAAAAGGCCAGTCCACCCGCCGCCGTCGGAGCAGTGAGCGTGGCATTCTCTGAAAGGTCCATTTGCCAGGTCTGCCGAACCGAGCTGCCAATGGCCGCACTGGTCACCATGGTTCCCGCATGGTTGGCACGGAACATGGGCCAGTCACCCGGTTGGACTTTCAGGGCTGAACCTTCGTCGAATCCCGTGGTGGATTTTTCCAGACGTTCGGATTCGATGGCGGGCTCGTTGAACTTGTAACCGGCTGCGGGCGCCAAACTGGTGATGCCGTAAAGCGTGAGGTTGCAGTCGCATACCGAAGGCCACCAATAAAGCAGACCATTGGCGATGGTAACTCCATCATGGCACTGGGCGCGCATGGGCGAGACCAGTTGGGGTTCCTGGCTGACCACGTCCAGCCGGGTGGAGCCGCCGCTAGCCCGGAAAAAAAGCGCATCCGGTGCGGCCGTGGGCCGGGTGCAAGCGCGCCGTCCAACCGCGATCTGAGACAGTACTTTTCCGGTCAAGGGATCGAATTTCATGCTCAGGCAATTATTGTCGATCTGGCCGCTGATGCCGAACAGCCCCTCCGGGTGGATGATCAATTGGAAATTATCGTAAGGGTGTTCCCACAACATGCGGCCGTCCGCCGCGGAGACGGCCAGCAGTTTGGAGATGGTGGGGCCGGCAAAATAAAGGGCTTGGTCGCTGCATTTGGCATAGGACACGGTGCGCCAGTTGGTCCGCCAATCCTGGCGGTTCTGAGTTTTCCCGAACGCTTCAAAAAACTCCGGGTTTTCCTCCCGGGTTTTGCGCCAGAGCGGTCGCCCGGTTTGCGTGTCGAGGCATTGCAGATAAGCATTCTGGCGGAACAGGAAAAGGCGGTTGTTTTTAAGGCACAAGGCCCGGCTATCGATGGGTTGGGCCTCCCGGTGATGCCAGCGAATGCGCTTGGTTTGCGGATCGAGCGCCACCACCGTATTACCGAAGCCCCAGGAATTGTCCTGGGTATTGTATCCCGGTGAGAGCGGATCCCATGGCCAGCCGTGGTTTACGCTGCGGAGCTTAACCACCGGATCCCGTGGTTCCGATGGCCCCAGCAGAGCGTACAAAATGCCGTCTTCCAGAGCCATCCATTTCCAAAAGGCATCTCGGGTAACCTCGGCAGGGATCGTGATGGAATCCTTGGATTCACCAGTGGCGGGATCGATCACCTGACAGGATTGGTCGTCGCCAAAATACAGCTTTTGCGGGGTGGCTATGAGCACGTTGCGGTGCACTACCAGGCTGGCCGGAATCTCCCGCCGCCAAAGCAGTGAGCCATTGAATCCGTTGAAGGCTGCCATCGTGTTTAGCCAAGGTTCCTCGCGGATTTTGAAGGCGATGTGGCCGAATAATTTGAAAACCCGACCAGCCGAAGCCACTGCCAACTGGGGCAATGGAGCATAACGAGGATCCGCCAGGAACTGGGTCAGATAGGGTCCTTTGGCTAGGCGGTCCGTTGACAGCGGATTGTTGTCCGGCCCATGGTAGGGATGGCTCCAGTCATCCGCTCCGGCCGGCCAAGGCTTGGTCAATTCACGGCCAGCCAGCCACGCTTTGCCCTCGGGGCGCAGCACACGCAAAACCTCGGCGTCGGTCAACTGGGGGGTATCGCCTTCTGCGATCACGACATCCGCCACATTATCAGCCAGGAATAATTGAGATAAATCACCGGGATCCAGGAAAATGCGGGTGCCATACCCACCTGCAGCCGCTATTTCTTCGCGCACCCGCCGGGCCAGATCAGGATTGGGAATTTGCGCATAGACCGTTAATTCGGTTTGTTTGGCCAGCGTTTCCGCACGAATTCCCACTTGATCACCCAGCACAACGGCAATCCCTTTGGTTAATCCATGGGTTTTCAGCCGGGAAACAATCGAGGAAGAATCGGTTTCCGCACCGGTCACTCTGGGGGAACCAGGAAACCAAAGTCCGAAAAGCAAGGCGGTCAAGGCGGCTGCGAGCCGGACATGAAAGGAGTGGAAATGAAACCGCAGTCCCACGCTTCGAGTGGGGTTCTGCCCAACGGAAATCGGCTTACTGGTCACGGACCCGAGGCTAGCGATTTTCTGCTCTAAAGCAAGGAACAAAAAACGCGCTCAAAAAGAAAAAAGGGCGGGGTGCCCCGCCCATTATTGAATAAACAAAAGTCTTTTTGCGGCTTATTCGAATCCTTCGCCACTTTGGGCCTTGAATATGGCCATGGCATAGTCGCGGTTCATCCGGGCAATGAAATTCAAGGTGATGCCCTTGGGGCAGACGGATTCGCAAGAGCCGGTGTTGGTGCAATTGCCGAAGCCTTCGGCATCCATGGCTTTAACCATGTTCCAAACCCGCCGGTCTTTTTCCCATTTGCCTTGGGGCAGGGAGCCCAGATGGGACACTTTGGCGGCTACGAACAACATGGCCGAAGCATTTTTGCAGGAGGCCACGCAGGCGCCGCAACCGATGCAGGCGGCAGCATCCATGGCGGTTTCGGCATCGACTTTGGGAACCGGGATGGCGTTGGCATCCTGGGCCTGGCCGGTGGAGACGGAAATGAAGCCTCCAGCTTGGATGATCCGGTCAAAAGCCGAACGGTTGACAACCAAGTCTTTAATGGGGGTGAAAGGACGGGCGCGCCAAGGTTCAACGGTAACGGTTTCGCCATCCCGGAAGTGGCGCATGTGGAGTTGGCAAACGGTGGTGCGTTCGCGGTGGCCATGGGGAATGCCGTTGATCACGAGGGAGCAGGTTCCGCAAATGCCTTCACGGCAATCGGAATCGAAAGCAATGGGTTCCTTGCCTTCCTTGATCAAATCCTCGTTTACGACGTCCAGCATTTCCAGGAAGGACATGTCGGGCATGATGTCCTTGACCTGATATTCGACCATCTGGCCCGGGGTGGAGCCGTTGGACTGTTTCCAAACCTGCAATTTGAGATTCATTATTTGTAACTCCTCTGGGATAATTTGATTTCCTCGTAAGCCAGGGTTTCCTTGTGCATGACAGGTGGTTTATCCGGTCCTTGGTATTCCCAAGCCGAAACGTGGGAATAATTCGCATCGTCCCGTTTGGCTTCACCGTCTTCGGTCTGAAATTCCACGCGGAAATGGCCGCCACAGGATTCGTTGCGCACCAAGGCGTCATTGCACATCAATTCGCCGAATTCCAGGAAATCAGCCACCCGTCCCGCATGTTCGAGCGACTGGTTGAACTCCTCGTTTTGGCCGGGAACGATGACGCCTTCATGGAATTCCTGGCGCATCGCGGGGATTTTTTTGAGGGCTTCCTTGAGACCCTGCTCAGTGCGGGCCATGCCGCATTTATCCCACAATAATTTGCCCAGCTCGCGGTGGAACATGGTGACAGTCTTTTTCCCTTTGGCCTTGGCATTGACCAACTTTTTAATCCGCCCCCGCGCCTCTTCTTCAGCCTTCTTGAACTCGGGATGGCTGGTAGGCGGGCAGACTTTTTTATTGTGGGCGAAAAAGTTGCCAATGGTGGAGGGAATGATGAAGTAACCATCGGCCAAACCTTGCATTAAAGCGCTGGCTCCCAGCCGATTGGCTCCGTGATCGGAGAAATTAGCCTCGCCCAACACAAACAGGCCGGGGATATTACTCATCAGGTTGTAATCCACCCACAAACCACCCATGGTATAATGCGGGGCGGGATAGATCCGCATGGGGGTTTTGTAGCCGTCCTCGCCAGTGATGCATTCATACATCTCAAACAAGTTATCGTAACGCTCGCGAATGGTGTTGACTCCCAGGCGTTTGATGGAATCGGCAAAATCCAGGTAAACACCGAGGCCGCCGGGGCCCACGCCGCGGCCATCGTCACAAGCTTCCTTGGCGGCCCGGGAGGATATATCGCGCGGGGCCAGGTTGCCGTAGCTGGGGTATTTGCGCTCAAGGTAATAATCCCGCTCTTCCTCGGGGATTTCCTGAGGTGGGCGTTTATCGCCCCGTTTTTTCGGCACCCAAACGCGTCCGTCATTGCGCAGGGATTCCGACATTAACGTGAGTTTGGATTGGTGGTCGCCGCTGGCGGGAATGCAAGTGGGGTGGATCTGCGTATAACATGGATTAGCCATGGCCGCCCCTTTCTTATAGGCGCGCCAGATGGCGGTGACATTGCACCCTTTGGCATTGGTGGAGAGGAAAAAGACATTGCTGTAGCCGCCGGTGGCGAGGATGACGGCATCGCCGGAATGGGAAGTAATGGCGCCGGTGACGAGGTCGCGGACAATGATGCCCTTGGCGGAGCCATCGACCAATACCAAGTCCAGCATTTCCGTGCGCGGATACATTTTGACTTGCCCGGTCCCCACTTGGCGGGCCAAAGCCTGGTAAGCGCCCAACAGCAATTGCTGGCCGGTTTGGCCGCGGGCATAAAAAGTGCGGGAAACCTGGGCGCCCCCGAAGGATCGGTTGGCCAGCAGCCCGCCGTATTCGCGGGCGAGCGGGACACCCTGGGCGGCGCATTGGTCGATGATATTGGCACTCACCTGGGCCAACCGGTAAACATTGCCCTCGCGAGCCCGGAAATCGCCCCCTTTGATGGTGTCATAGAAAAGGCGGTAAACACTATCACCATCGTTCTGGTAATTCTTGGCGGCATTGATGCCGCCTTGGGCGGCTATGCTATGCGCCCGGCGCGAGCTGTCCTGGAAGCAAAAACAGCTGACGTTGTAACCCAGTTCAGCAAGGGAAGCCCCGGCGGAAGCCCCGGCCAATCCGGTGCCAACCACGATGACGTGGAATTTGCGTTTGTTGGCCGGACTCACCAGCTTCATTTCCAGCCGGTAGCGGTCCCACTTTTTTTCCAACGGCCCGGACGGTATTTGAGCATCAAGTTTCATGGCTATGAAAGGGGGTGAGGGTTAGGAAATGATTTTGGTTAGCACCGCAATCGGGATGGCACAATTGCCGATGAAGATCAGCAAGGCAGCGCCTTGTGAAAAACCGGTGATCAAGCCGCTCAACTGGGCGTTTTTCAATCCCATGGATTGGAAAAAGCTGCTGATGCCGTGGCTCAAATGCAGGTAGAGCAGGCCCATGCCCACAATGTAAAAGATGGAAATAGCGGGATGGCTGAAGCCCTCAATCACCATGCGATAAACATCGTGGCGCTGCTTGGCATCCATGTGGTGCATAATCTGCGGTTGGGCCGCCCCCACGGTGAAATGCAACAGGTGGAAAATAATGAAGGCGAGGAGGATCAATCCGCTCATCACCATGGTGCGCGAGGCATAGCTGGCGTAGGGAGGAGTGTAATTCACATAAGGCACTGGCCGGGCGTTGCGGTTTTCGAAATAAAGCAAGGTGGCGGTGGTTACATGAGTCGCCGCCAGGACCACCATCCCCAGCCGGAAACCCCATAAAACCAGCCGGTTGCTTTGCAGCATTTGCGCGTAGGCGTTGATCGCATCGGGCCCCAGGAATATCTGCAAATTGCCCACCAAGTGGACGATGACAAAACCGAAAAACAAGCATCCGGTGCAGGCCATCAAGTATTTCTTGCCGATGGACGACTTAATAACTTTTTTTATTAT
>CAIMWS010000515.1 GCA_903845125.1 uncultured Verrucomicrobiota bacterium | reverse complement strand
GCCTGAAATATTTCTGCAATTCTTTTATTGCAATGGAGATAGGCTTTGGTAGATTTCCATCCAATGCTGTGAAAAGCAGTGTCGGTGTCAGTGTGACAGATGGTCAGTATTGTTATAGTGATTGGCTTTTGTGGTCCTGCCAGTGCAGAATCCCCGCGCTGTCTTTGGGCAGTGGTAAACCTTAACTGTATTGTTCATGAACGAATCGAAGCTCTTCGTGGGAAATCTTTCCTATCAAACCCGAGAAAGTGACCTGCGGGACTATTTTGCGCAAGCGGGTGGAATCACCGCAGTGAACTTGATGCTGGACAAATTCACGGGTAAATCGCGGGGATTTGCTTTTGTAGAGTTTGCTTCCAACCAGGAAGCGGCCAAAGCCATCGAAATGTTCAATAAAAAGGAGTTCCAAGGGCGTAATTTGACCGTCAACGTGGCCCGGCCCAAAGAGCCCCGCGCCGGTGACGGAATGGGCGAAGCGGTTGGCAGCGGACGCGAAGGCGGGCGCTCCTATCGCCGCTAAACTCCGTTTTTTAAGGTCATCACACATGGGCAAGCCACGGGCTTGCCCTTTATTGTTTATAGTGGATTGTGGAGCCGCCGGAGCCTTTTAAAGAGATTTGACAGAGCTCCCGCCACCTTTTAAACTGCGCTAAATATGTCAGAGAATTTGCCAAATACGCCGACGCCTCCAGGGGCAGTGCCTCCCAAGCCGGCTGAAGCCGTCAAGGTTCAGCCCAAGAAGGAAACGGTCCGGATTAATCTGCCGCCCAAGCCAACCGCGGCACCCACCATCCGCCTGCCAACCCCATCGGCGGTGGCGCCTCCGGTTCAAGCGGCAGCGCCTGCGCCCCCGAGTCCCGCCCCGCAGGCAGTGGCGCCGGCCCATTCCGCGGCTTCAGCTCCGGCGGCTGCCAGCGCGGCTCCTGCCCGTCCGTCATCCGCCCCGGCCGCCCGCCCGGCTGCTCCCAGCCGCCCGGTCAGCGCCGGTCCCAGCATGGTGGATATCGTGCTGGGTGTGCTGGCCGCCTTGAGTGGGCTGGCCGGCGTGGTTTCGGTTTTGTTGTTGTTGCGTTAAGGATTTTTATACTGCCCCGCGGGAATCTGGCAAGCGACCTGCGGGGCATATGTTTTTTCCGCAGGAATATATGGCTGGTGCAAACGTGATTACTCTGACCCGCGAGAATTTCGACGCGGAAGTTTTGAAGGCGGCAACCCCGGTGTTGGTTGACTTCTGGGCCGAGTGGTGCGGCCCATGCAAAATGATCGGGCCGATTGTCGATGAATTGGCTTCCGATTTCGACGGCCGGGCCAAGTTCGGAAAGGTCAATGTGTCCGACCAGGAGGGCATCGCCAATCAATTTGGCATCCGGGCGGTGCCGACCATCTTGATTTTCAAAGGCGGGGAGATTGTGGAGCAGGTGGTGGGCATGCGCAGCAAGCGGGATCTTACCGCCAACCTCGAGAAGCACCTGGCCGATTAATCCCCTGTATGGCTTGGCTTGTTACGCCCGGGCAGATCGCCAACCAAGCCGAGTTGTATTATCAATTGTCCAACCTGACCCATGCCGGCTTCGGCGTGCTGCAGGCTTGGGAGCAGATTTATCTGAACCCACCTTCCCGCCCCATGCGGAAGCATCTGGAGGTGGTTCTGGAAAAGCTCCGGCAGGGATTCACCGTCGGCGAATCGCTGCAGGCCACGGGGAAATGGTTGCCTGAATTCGATATCGGCCTGCTGCAAGCCGGGGAAAAAAGCGGGCGGTTGGATGCCTGTTTCAAGCTTTTAGCCGATCATTATCAGCAGCAAGCCCAGTTGATCCGGACGGTCATCAGCCACCTGATGTATCCGATTTTTGTGGTGCTGGTGAGTGTTTTCCTGGCCCCTTTGCCCGCGTTGGTCAAGTCGGGAGATATGGGCGCTTATTTGCGCAACACGTTTGGGGTGATTTTGCCGGTAGCCTTGGCGGTCGTGGTCAGCATGTATGCCGGCCAAAGCCAGCATGGGGAAAAGTGGCGGACGGTGGTCGAGCAGGTCCTGCGGTGGGTTCCCTATTTTGGGAAAGCGCGCCAAGAGTTGGCGTTGGCGCGGTTGGCGAACACCCTGGAAGCCGCGATCAACGCCGGGGTTTTGATCATTGAAGCCTGGGAAATGGCCGCCGCGGCTTGCGGTTCGCCCAGGGTGCGCAAGGCGGTGGCGGCTTGGAAGCCGGATTTGCTCGCTGGCCAAACTCCGTCGGAAAAGCTCCGGCAAACGGAGGTATTCCCCACCGTTTTCACCAGCCTGTATACCACCGGGGAAATGGCCGGCAAGCTGGATGAAACTTTGCGGCGGATCTTCCAGTATTACCAGGAAGGCTCCATGCGCAAACTCAGCAATTTTGCCCAATGGCTCCCCAGGATTATTTATTTCGGCATTGTCATAATGATCGCCTACCAGGTTATTTCCTTTTGGACCAACTACTACGGGAATATGTTAAAGGAGTTTTAATAATTTAAACCGCCGCTTCTTATTTTTTCACGTCTGACTTTTCGATGAACATCGAACGCCGCCAATTCTTACGGCAGTCCCTGGTCCTGGCTTCCACGCTGGCCCTGGGCGCCACCCATCGCGCTCACGATTTATCCGGGCAGATCATGACCATTCGCGGGCCGATCCCCGCGTCCAAGCTGGGCCTGGCTCTGGCCTACGAACATGTGGTGGTGGACGGTTCCGGAAAGGAGGCCTCCCCCAAGCCGCGCTACGATCAACAGGAGGCTTTTGAACTGGCCATCTCGCCCCTGCAATGGTTTCGCAGCCTGGGCGGCCGGGCGGTGGTGGAGGCCACCCCGGCCTTCATGGGGCGCAATCCGCCATTGTTGAAGCGCCTTTCGGAGGTGGCGGACATCCACATGCTGACTGCCACCGGCTATGACGGGTCCCAGCAGCATAAATTCCTGCCCAAGCACGCCACCGATGAATCCGAGCGGCAATTGGCGGGCCGCTGGATCAAGGAATTCCGCGAAGGCATCGACCAAACAGGCATCCGGCCGGGCTTGATCAAGACGGGAGCCGATACCGGCATGCTCACCGACTTGCAGGTGAAATTAACCCTGGGAGCAGCCTTGGCGCACGCGGCCACCGGTTTGCCGATCGCCGCTGGCGCCCCGGATGAATTTGGCGCCCGCCAGCAGTTGGACATTTTGACGCACGAAGGCGTGGCACCCGAGGCCTTTATTTGGGTGCAGGAACAGTTGCTGCCCGAACCAGCCTCGTTGGCGCTGGCGGAGCGGGGAGCCTGGATTCAAATTGCCTGCCTCAGTGAAAAGAACCTAAAGACGGTTTCGACCTGCTTGATCGAATTTAAGAAGCGGTCCTTGTTGAACCGGTTGCTGATTTCCCACGGAGATGGCTGGACGCGGGACGAAGCGGGCTTCAAGCGCATCGACAATGGCAACAATCTGCCCTACGACACCCTCCTGAGACGACTGGCCCCGTTGATGGTGCCGCCGATTTTTTCCGCCGAGGATTTCCGCCTGTTGGCGGTGGAAAATCCCCGGCAAGCCTTCGCTTTGCGCAAACCCTCCGCCTAGGCGCGCGGGCCAGGTCTTGCCCGGCGGCGGAGGGCGCCTAGGCCGGGGGCGAGAGTTTTCTCAAAATGCCGGAAGTCGATTGGCCGGGCACCAGCGGCATGATCAGGATCGCGCCTCCGTTCTGCTCCACGGCCCGGCGCTCATCGGCATCAAGGGTTTCCACCCGGTAATCGCCCCCTTTGACATAGACATCCGGTTTGGCCAATTCCAGGAAACGGGTGGCGGTGGTTTCCGGGAAAATGACGACGGCATCCACGGCGGTCAAGGCGGCCAGCACCAGGGCGCGGTCCTGCTCTTTATTCACCGGCCGGGTGGGGCCTTTTAGGCGGCGGACGGAATCATCCCCATTCAGGCCGATGAGCAGGCAATCGCCCTGTTCCCGGGCATGTTCTAGGTAGGTCACATGGCCGGCATGCAGGAGGTCAAAACAGCCATTGGTGGCGACCAATTTTTGCCCGCGCTCGCGGATTTGCCGGCGCCAGGCTGGCAAATCGGACAGCGAGAGGATCTTATCGAGACTCTTCATGAAATCACTGAACAAGTTTTTGGGCACTCCTCCAACAAAAAAAGAGCCAGAAGGCTCTGGCTCTTTTGGTGATGGGATCGTTTACACCTTCACCGAGGCGCTCAGAATTGTAATGAGGCACATAAACCACACTAAATGCACCCCACCACAGGCAAGACCCCTCTGCCGACCCAAACGAACAGCACGATCAGGTCTAAATATTAGACTGGCCAGTTGAAAAATAATTCAATATTTTTTCCGGTCGTGCAAGCTACTGGCGGCCATGGGCGTTGAACCCGATATCGATGCCGAGTTAATGCTCCGTGTAAAGCGGGGTGAGATCGATGCTTTTGAAGCCTTGGTGGAAAAATACAAGCAGGCGGTCATCAACCTCGTTTATCGCAGCGTGGGGGATTTGGCGGAGGCCGAAGATGTTGCGCAGAATGTGTTTGTGCAAGCCTTCAAGGCGGCTTCGCGTTACCAGCCGACCGCGAAATTCTCCACCTGGCTTTTTACCATTGCGCGGAATTTATGCCTGAATGAAATCAGGCGGCGTTCCCGCCATCCTACCGAGTCCCTGGAACCAGACCAGGCGGAGGATGAGGGGGCGTCCCGCCGGCAATATCCCGATTCCAAAATGTCCGGTCCGGTGGAGGAAATGCTACAGACTGAACTGCAGGAAAAGATCAGCGCCGTGCTGGCGGGTTTGCCGGAGAATCAGCGGACAGCCATTCTCTTATTTCGGGAGCAGGACATGTCGTATGAGGATATCGCCAATATTCTTGGCACCACGCTTTCCGCCACCAAATCCCTGATGCACCGGGCCCGGGAAACCCTGAAACAGCAGCTCAAGCCCTACCTGCGAACCGGTGAATGGGAATAGGGGATCTGGCGGGTGCGTGAAACTTTGCGGCGGTTGCGGGTTTTAATTAATGTTACATGAGTGACGCGGAATATAAATTGTTGCGGGAAGCTGGTTTGCGAGAGGAAATCAGCCCCCGGGAAATGGCCCAAATAAAGGCCATCCTGGCGGCCAATCCCAAAGAATCCCGGGAACTAATGGAGGAATTGGCCCTGAACCGTGCCTTGCGCGGTTTGCCGGCGGTTCCGATGGCCTCCAATTTCACCTCGCGCGTGATGGACGCGGTAGCCCGGGTACAGGCCACGCCGGTTCCTGCCACCCGCTCGCGGTTGGCGCGTTGGTTTGGCCGGCGGCTGATACCCAAATTGGCCGCCCTGGCCGTTTTTGGGTTCATCGGCTGGTTTGGTTATTATCAACACCAGGTGCAAGCCCGCCTGAAGCTGGCCCAGAGTGTGGCGCAAGTCTGCGATCTCACCACGCAAGTGCCTTTGGAATGGCTCCAAAATTACGAAGCCATCCATCGTCTCGCCCAAGTCCCGGACAAAAGTGACGATGATTTGTTTTTCGCCCTTTCCCAGTGATCTGCAATGTCCCGCAAGGTGGTCATAAAAACATTCCTAATCCTCACGGCATTAGTCACTTGGGGGATTGCGCAGAACCCCGGCCCCCCGGGCCTGGCGGGTTTGCCAGCCAAGCCGGCGATGGATTTGAAATTAATCGCGAACCCGGTGGACGAATTTCGGCAGTTGCTGTTGTCCGATCCCGCATCGTGGGAGGCGGAATTGAAGAACCGGCCGGAGGCCAAGCGCCGGATCCTGTTCCAGAAACTTAAAGAATATTCGGCCCTGCCCGCCCCGGAACGGGAACAGCGTTTGCGGGTTTTGCAGTTGCGTTTTTACATGGTTCCATTAATGGAAATACCACATGGCGAACGGCTTGCGTTGTTGAATGCGATTCCCATCGAATATCGCAAAACCATCCAGGACCGGCTGCAGGAATGGGACCTTCTGCCCACACCCTTGCAGAAGGAAGTCCTGGAGCGGGAGACTTTCCGGCAATATTTTTTGCGGTTGGAAAAATTCACCCTGACCGAGCAGCGCGCGCTCCTACAGGATCATCCTCCGGAGCGCCGGCAAAAATTGGAGGCTGAATTGACCCGGTGGCGCGCTTTGTCCAAGAGCCAAAAGGAAACGCTGGGCGTTCAATTCAACGCCTTTTTTGAATTGAGCGAGTCGGAAAAACATAAAACCTTGCAGACCTTGTCCGAGGCGGAAAGGGGGGAATTGGAGGAGGTTTTACGCACCTTTGCCCGCTTGCCGGCGCATCAGCGGCAGAGTTGTGTCGAGTCATTCCAAAAATTAGCGAATCTAAACCCCTCGGAGAGGGAGCGCTTCCTGAAAAGCGCGGAACGCTGGCAGAGCCTGACTCCCGGCGAACGTCAAACCTGGAGGGAAATAGTGACCGCTCTGCCACCGCTGCCTGAAGGATTCAATACCGATCCTCCGCCACCATTCCCCGGCCGGTAAAGGGCCCCTGGCCTCGCGAATCCCCCGGTTTCCTGCTTTGCCGGCTGGAAAAAACGCATTCTGCCGCCTTGCCACCCCCAATTCCCGTCTCGAAATGGACCGGAAAAATAGTTATAACATGCTGTAATCAAGTGGGTTAAGTATGTTTTATTGGGTTTGTATTTATTTTTCGGCACGAAATATGCTTAAATAGGGTGGTCTGTAAAACCCGGCTTTTTGTGTCTATTAGTTAATTTAGCGATTGAATCTGGTTATGAGCAAATGTTATTTATTTAGTATGTCAAAAATTAAACAGCTGGCCTTGGCTCTTTGTTTGTTTATAAACGGGGGACTGCTTTGGGCGCAAACGGACACTAACCTGCCCACTTTCAAATTCACCATCGCTCCCACTAATAGCACGATCATGGTGGAGGGAACCACCAATGCCTTGATGGTCACCATCACCAACCTGTTTTACACCACCCAGGAGGACACCAACACCATCACCAACATGATTTTCACGAATGTGACGGTGAAGGCCACCTTCCCCTCCGGAGGAAGCAATGTGACCGTGACCCTCAAGGATGGCGGCGCGGCGCCCGACAAAACCAAGGATGACGGGATTTTTTCGGGCAACATGATCGCGCCCGACACGGATGTGCTGTTGCCCTTGACGGTCACGTTCACGCTGATCGGGGACAACCTCATGTATACCAACGAATCAGGCCAGCAACAAACCATCACCATCACCAACACCGATACCCGGGAGTATCGGATCGTACCCCGGCCGGTGAACGATAATTTCACGAATGCGGTGCGGATTCGGGATTTGATCGTTTCCACCAATAATTATGCCTCCCGGGAAAAGGATGAACCGATGCACGCCAAAGTGGCGTCCTGGGACGCCTCGGTCTGGTGGATGTGGTCCTCCCCGGTGACCACCAACGTGCTGATTGATACGGCGGGCAGTTCGTTCAATACCATTCTGGCGGTTTATACCGGGACCAGCCTCAAGCAGTTGACGGAGGTCGCCTCGGCCACCAATAATCCGGTGAACAATCTGAAGGCGTATGTCCAGTTCCAAGCCACGGCGGGAACGACCTACCGGATCGCGGTGGCCGGCCTGGATTCAAACGGGGTGGGCAACATCCGGCTGCGCTGCGTGCCCGGGGGCACGCCGGATACCCGGCCGCCCACGGTTTCCATCACCGATCCCAGCCGCCAGACGCTGGTCACCTCGAGCAACCTGATGATTTCCGGCATGGCCAAGGATGCGGGCGCCCTGGATTCCGGGATCAGCAACATTTTGGTCCAGGTGAACAGTAATCCGCCCACCAATGCGGTGGGTACGGACAACTGGCAAGTGGTGCTGTCGGTGCCGCCCGGCACCAACATCATTCGTGCCTATGCGGTGGACTATGCGGGCAATGTGGGCTCGGCGGATTCCATCGTGGTGCGGCACCTCAACCCAACCAATGACTTTTTCGCGGATGCCACGGTGCTGACGGGCATGGGGGGGGTGGCCACCAATATCAACGGGCGCGCCACCTTGGAGCCGGATGAGCCGCTGCATTCGGGCAATGCCGGCGGCCACTCCGTGTGGTATAGCTGGCGGGCGCCGGGCACCGGCAACCTGCAGTTAAGCACCTCCGGATCCACCTTCGATACTTTGCTGGATGTGTATGTGGGCACCAACGTGACCAACCTGGTGAGCGTGGCGTTTAACGATGATTCCTACCAGGACAGCGGCTACAGCGACCTGACCATCACGGTCATCTCCAACCAGCTTTACTATATTTCGGTGGACGGCTACGGCGGCGCCTCGGGAAATATCACGATGACCTACGCTTATACCGCCCCGCAGCCCGGGCAATATTACTACCTGACCACCGTGGCCAATCCCGGCGGCAGCGTCTTCCCGCCTTCGGGGATGTATCCCGCCGGCTCGTCCGTCAGACTGACGGCCACCCCCACCAACGGCTTTGAATTTGTGGGGTGGGAGGGCACCTTCAACGTGCCGAATAATCCGCTCACCGTGAGCATGAGCCAGGATGTCAACTTGTCCGCCCGGTTCCGGGTCATAACCAGCGGCAACTCCAACAGCGTGGTCACCGAGGATTTTGAATCGGGCGACCTGAAACGGTTGCCGTGGGGTTCGTCGATCAGCACCGTGCCGTGGGTGGTGCAGACCAATTCCGTGGCGGGCGGCCTCTTTGCGGCGCGCTCCGCGCCCACCATCAGCGACGCGCAGAAGTCTTCCCTGGTGCTCTCCACCAACATGCTCGCGGGCGTCGGCTCCTTCGACTTCCGCGTCAGCTCCGAGGAGGGGTGGGATTGGCTGGAATTTTACCTGAACGGGAAGCTGCTCCAGCGGTGGTCGGGCGAGATCAATTGGACCAATTATATTTTTGATGTGCAGGCCGGCACCAACCGGCTGGAATGGCGCTATGCGAAGGACGGCAGCTTCAAGGAAGGCTTGGATGCGGCTTTCATCGATAATGTGTACGTCCCTCTGGGCTCGGCCAGCACCAGCGGCGCGGCGGCCACCGTCCTGGTCAACAAGCTGCCCAGCGGGGAGGTCCAACTGACCATCCTGGGGGCGCCCAACCGGTCCTATGCGGTGGAGGTATCGGTGGACCTGGCCTTCTGGCTGCCGGTGGCGGTCAAGGATTCACCCACCGGGGTCATTCAATTCCTGGATTCCGACGCGGTTCATTTCCCAATCCGCTTTTATCGGGCGGTTGCGCAATGATGTGGGATGTGGATTGCGGGATTCAAGCAATCATCAAGCGGGCCGGGACGGCCTATGGGCTGGCCCGGATCCCGCGGTTTTTTTACCGATGAGATTTCGTTGAGACGGAGAAAGGCAGATTCATGAAAAAAGTTTTGAAACAGGTTTTGATTGTCGCCGCGCTGGCCTTGATGGGCGGTTGGGAATTGCGCACCCAAGCCCAGACCAACGGCGTTTTGGTGGAGGTATACACGGGGATTTCCGGCAGCACCATCGCCGACCTGCTGAGCG
>CAIMWS010000514.1 GCA_903845125.1 uncultured Verrucomicrobiota bacterium | reverse complement strand
AACTTCTACCTCATCAGTGGAAACCCGCCCGAGCCGCTGCGGCACCGGCTCGGTAGCGCAGTTCGCGGTCATCCCAGATTGCCTCGGCAATTTCCACGTATCCCGATGAACGCTTACACTCAAACCCGCCGCCGCCACCGTGGGCAAATACGGGAAACTCGAGTTCCGCCTCCGCGTCCCCCGGGCTTACGCGGATCCCAACGATCCCCGGGAGGTGGATTTGACCCTGCGCCTTACCAGCCCATCGGGCCGGCAGCTGGTGTTGCCGGCCTTTTTTGGCCAGGACTACGAACGGCGCAAACTGGGGACCGGCCAGGACCGCCAGGATTGGCTGTATCCCCGGGGAGAACCGGCCTGGCAGGCGCGGTTTGCCCCGAGCGAGACCGGGCGCTACCAGGCGGTGGCCGTGCTCAAGAACCGGGCGGGCACGGTGGCATCCCCGGCGGTGCCCTTCGAGTGTGTCCCGTCCCCGGCCCGCGGCTTTGTGCAAATCAGCCGGCGCGACCCGCGTTTTTGTGAGTTCTCGGAGGGGCAGCCGTTTTTCATGGTGGGCCAAAACCTCGCCTTCATCGGCAGCGGCCAGTATATGACCTTGTCCAGGGCGGAGGATACCTTCCGCCGGCTGGCCGCCGAGGGGGCCAATTACCTGCGCATCTGGACCTGCGGGGAGGATTGGGCGCTGGCGATCGAGGCGCCCAAAAGCGCCTGGGGACGCTCCTGGAGCGGGGCGGGGCCGGTGGTCCCCGAGCCGGGCACCAACAACTCCGGGCGCCAATGTGTGCGGGTGCGGGGGGCGGCGCTTCCCGTTCGTCCCACGCATCCGGTGGCCTTGCGGCCCGGCGCCCGGTATGCCCTCACGGGCCAGGCCCGGGTGGCGGCCGGCACCGCCCTGCGGCTGCGGATCGGCCAGCAGGAATCCGTCGTGGCGGCCGCCGGCGCCAGCCAGGCCTGGCTCCCGTTCCGCCGGGAATTCCCAACCGGCCCCGGTGAATATTGGCTGACCGCGCTGAGCTTCCAGGCCGCCGGGCCGGACCCCGCCTGGGTGCGGGATCTCTCCCTCCGGGAGGTGGGTGGCGGTCCCGAGCTGCTCTGGGAAGCGGAGGTAAACCGGCCCCGGCGCGGATTTTACAATCCCGTGGATTGTTTTCTCCTGGATGAGCTGGTCACCGCTGCCGGAGCCAGCGGTATCTACCTCCAGCTCTGCCTGCTGACACGCGACCTTTACCGGGCCGCGTTGAAAGATCCCGCCAGCGCGGAGTATGAACAGGCGATCGCCGACGCCAAAAAATTCCTGCGCCACGCCGTGGCCCGCTGGGGCTACGCCACCAGTGTGGCCGCCTGGGAATACTGGAACGAAATGGACCCGGGCCTGCCCACCGGCCGTTTTTACACCGAGCTGGGCGAATTCCTGGAGACGGTGGATATCTACCATCATCTCCGGACCACGAGCACCTGGGGGCCATCCGCGGGCGATTGCCGCCATCCCCAGCTGGATCTCGCCGACACCCATTTTTATCTGCGGCCTGACGACCAGCCCCGCCTGCGGGACGAAGTCGAGGCCGTGCGGGAGCGCACCCGCTGGCTGCGCGAGGTGGCCCCGGCCCGGCCCGCCCACCTCGGCGAGTTCGGCCTGGCCAACAACCAGTGGCAGCTGACCGCGGAGATGAAGCAAAGCCCGAGCCTGGCCGATGTGAAACACGCCCTGTGGGCCTCCGCCTTGTCCGGCGCTTCCGGCACCGGTCTTTACTGGTGGTGGGAGCGGTTGGACCAGCGCGGCGTTTACCCGCTTTACCGCCCGCTCACCGCCTTTATCCGGGAGGTGCCGTGGACCTCGGGCGAAATCAAAAACCTGGCGATCCAGCCTTCCCTGGACCACCTGGAGGCGGTGGGCCTGCGCAGCCAGGATCGCGCCTGGCTCTGGATCTTCAACCGCCAGGCTGCGTGGCACAAAACCGTGGTGGAGCGCCAGGCCCCAGCCGCCGTGGCCGGCGCCACCATCCGGCTCGATTCCTGGCCGGCCGGCTCCTGGCATATCGCCTGGTGGGATACCGCCACCGGCCAGGTCTTGAGCGAAACGGAGGCCCTGGCCACGGACCATGGCTTAACCCTGCCAGTGCCGGCCTTCGTCAGCGACCTGGCCTGCCAGGTGATCCGGCGTTAAGGATGGCCGGCCGGTTGCCGGTTTAATTAAAACGCACCGCCGGGCGCGTTGGGCAGGTCGTAGGCTTTGGCGCCGTTGCGGATGGCGGCCCGGTTGCGCTGCTCCTCCTGCCGGCGTTCCGCATACTTTTCCTCGCGGCGCTGATCCGCCTCGCAAGCCACGAAGCCGGGGCGGTCCGCCTCCGGCCGCGCGGCCAGCATCGCCTGGCCCTCCTTGATGATCGCCAGCGCCTCCCGGTATTTGGGATCGGCGTGGTCCTTGAAAATCCCGAGGCAGGGGCTCAGCTCCGGGCGGTCAAAGCTGAGCATGATCCCCGGGCTGGAGCTGAAGCCGTTGAAGGGGGAGCCCTCATCCCCCCAGTTGAATGGGGGGCCCACCAGCTGGCAAAGCCGCGCCAATTGCGGCCGGGTGAGTGGGCAGCGCCCGCTCACGCTCTCGGGATAGGCGCAATTATAAGTGGGATAATAGGGGGCATTGAGATCCACCCAGGTGATGATCCGGTCCAGCTCCTCGCGGCTGAGCCGGACATTGTGGTGGCCCGCCCGCAGCACCTTCACCAGCTTGCTGGGATGCGAGCCCCAGGAATAAGCCGGCTGCACCTCCGCCGGCCCGGCGCCCACGCATTCCACGTAATGCTTGCGCCACAGCTCGATGTACGCCGCGCTGAACGTGAGGTCCCGGTCCGGCGCCAGCACCAGCTTGGCCGCCCCGGGCTTGCCAAAATCATGGCACTCCAGGCAATGCCGGTTCAGGACCGGCTGCACCTCCGCGGCGAAGCCGAACGCGCGCGGCTCCCCGAGCCAGCCCGTCAGCCGGCTGGGCGGCCGCTTCATCGCCAGCCCGGGCAGGGCGATCCCGGCCGAGGGGGCGGAAAGCCGGTGCTCGTGGCAGCCCACACACCCGGTCCGCTCCCCGGGCTGCACGAAGGCTCCGCTGCGCATCGAGTGGATCATCATCCCGTTTTCATCCAGCAGCTGGAAATAGACAAACTTCTCCGCCGGCACGGCAAAGTAGGCCGAGCCATCCGCCTCCACCGGCACCACTCCCAGGATGCGCTTGTTTTCCAGTCCGTGCCAGTTCATGCCCGGGGCGGTGTAGCCCTGGCCGAACCATTTGCCCGGCGACCACGTGCGCTTCTCCGGCGCCTCCACCACCCGCAGGCTTTTCACGGCGCCCCGCTGCACGCCTTGCAGGTGCGTGCCCTGGTAAACATCCTGCACAAAAAAATATCCCTCCTGCCCGGCGAAATCCCGGCGCGGGGCCACGAGCGGCGGCCGCGCATGCGGCTTCAGGGGCAAGGCATCGTAGCAGCCCGGCCCCTCCACGTGGAGCAGCGTTTCGTTGCCGAAGGTATCGACGAGGAAGATCCCCATCTCCCAGCCCCGCCCGGTCATCCGCGAGCAGAGGAAGTATTTGTCACTCAGCGGATAGGGGTCGGCATATTTCAGCTGGGTGCCCAGGGAGTTGTCGCAATCGAAATTGCCGCCCGTGCGGATGTGGCCGGCCGCCTGCGGGGGCCAGGTGTAAACCACGCCGCGGCGGCCATCGGTGCCGAGCCGGCGGTCGATGATCGCCATCGAGCCCCAGAGATGATCGTGGTGCGGGCCGAAAATGCAGACCACCTTTTCGGTGCCGGGCACCTGGCGGGGCGTGTAGGCCGCCCCGGGCACGGCGGTGTTGTTGCCCCAGAAAATCGTGTGGTTGGCGCCGTCCGGGGTGGTGGTCCACAGGCCGTGGGCATCCCCGAAATTCCGGTCCACGTATTCCCAGCGGGCATACAGGATGCGGCCGTCCTCCATCAGGGAGGCCTGGTTGTTGAAGAGGTTGTTCCGCTCCAGCTGGTGGATGTTCGCGCCGTCGGGCTGCATGCGGTAGAGGTTCGCCGCGATGTCCTGGCTGCACTGGTTGTATTTGGGCTCGCGGGTGGAGGAGAAGAGGATCGAGTCGTCCGGCAGGTAGATCGGGTCGAAGTCGCACACCCCGCCCGCGCCAGTCAGCTGGCGGAGGCCGGAGCCGTCGGCGTTGATTTCCCACAGGTGCCAGTCCTCGCCCCCGTGCCGGCGCAGGGCGAAGATGATTTTCCGGCCGTCGAAATGCACATCCGGGTCGCGCACGATCCCCTGCGGGGAATCGAGCAGGGTCCGGGTTTCGCCGCCCTTGCTGAAATCGATCACCTTCATGGCCCCGCCGCCCACGAAATCCCGTGTGTTGGCTTCGCCGGTGTGGAACAGCGTATCGATGGCGTGGTAACTGCTGCGATATTGCGGCCGCACGATGAAGAGGATCGGCTGGCCGGTCACGAGCGGGTTGGCCATGAGCGCCTCGCGCCGCAGGGCGGCGAACCCGCCCCGGGCTTCCAGCGAGGCGTTTTCACCCGCCTGCGCCTCGAACTCCTTCAGCCTGGCCAGGAATTCCCCGCCCCGCGGGTAGCGCCCGCCAAAAGTGGTCGCCAGGTCCGTCACCGCCGCGCGCAGGCTGGCGCAGGTCTCCGCCGTCAGTTTCTCGTTCGCCGCCAGCAGGATCGGCCGGCGCCGGGCCCAATGCTCCTCGGTGGCGGCGGCGTCCAGCCGGCCGCGGGCCCGGAAATCGTCGAAGGTTACGTGCCCCCAGCCGGCCGGGCTGGCGTCCACGATCCGCAGGAAAACCTTTTCCCCGGCCAGTTCCGGAGCCTTCCACTCCACGCGGCGCATGATCTCGGTGTCCCGTCCGCGCGCCTTCAACACCTCGCGGCCGGACAGGGTGCAGAGCGCCACATAGACATTTTCCGCCTGGCCGCCCCCCAGCAGGAACGAAATCTCCGGGCCCTCCAGGACAAACACCGGCGATTCCACCACGCCGGTCAGGGAATCGTTGGAGGGGCCGCTCTTGCGCTCCACCGTGGAGAGGTAATACCGGCCCTGCTTGTTGTAGCGGTTGCCCGGTATTTCGGCATAGTTGTTGTGGAACGTCTCCCGGCTGGAAACGAGGTTCTCAAACGCCCCCTCCACCACCCGCCAGGGCGCCAATTGCCCGCTCTCGAAATCAAAACGCACTTCGCCCGCCGGCGCCGGGGTTTCCGCCGCGGACGCCACAGCGCCCAGCCCGGCCAGCAGCGCCACCCAGCCCGGCAGGATGGCGGCCAAGGGTTTTACGTATTTCATCAAAGTTCATTCTAAGCGGCGGGCGCAACATTGCAAAGTGCCAAAATTGGCCTTAATGGTATCCCCATGCTGTCCATTGATTACTTGGCGGGTCTGCTGGAGGAACACCGGGAGGCTTTCCACGCCCAGGTGCGGGAATTTTCCATCGGCGGCCGTCCGTTTGCCTTCAACCAACGCCCCGCGATCATGGGGGTGGTCAACCTCTCCCCCGATTCCTGGTACCGCGAGAGCGTTTGCCTTTCGGCGGACCAGGCCATCCGCCGCGGCCTGGTCCTGGCCGCCCAGGGCGCCGACCTGGTCGATGTGGGCGCGGAATCCACCCTGGCCCAGGCCGCCCTGGTGGATGCCCAGCAGCAGCAAAGCGCTTTGCTGCCGGTGGTCCGGGCCTTGCACCAGGCGGGCATCCTGGTCTCCGTGGAAACTTATGAGCCGGCCGTCGCCCGGGCCGCCCTGGAGGCCGGGGCCAGGGTCATCAATTTCTCCGGCCGGAGGCATGACGCAGAGATCTTCCGGCTGGCGGCCGATTTTGAGGCCGCGGTCATTCTCTGCTACGTGCAGGGGGACAATGTCCGCGCGGTGGGGGATTTCGATTTTGGGGCGGATTGTGTGGCGCTGATGCGGGAATACTTCGCCCGCCAGGTGGAAACCGCCGCGCGCGCCGGTTTGCAGCGGTTGTTCCTGGATCCCGGCCTCGGTTTTTACTACCGGAATCTGCGGGACAGCGCCTTGCGCATCCGCCACCAGCTGCAGGTGTTCCTTCACACCTTCCGGCTGCGCAGCCTGGGCTGCCCGGTGTGCCATGCCCTGCCCCACGCCTTCGAATTCTTCGGCGAGGAGGTCCGCTGCGCCGAGCCGTTTTTCGCCGTGATGGCCCACCTGGGCAAAACCGATCTGTTCCGCACCCACGAGGTGCCGCGCATCAAGGCCGTGCTCGATACCCTGGCCATTATGTAGTTTGGAATTCACGAGTATTCCCCTTTCCCCAAACGCATGCGCTTTTTCAGCGTTGAGGCAGTTGGCAGGATTGGGCAATAATTGAATAATGGATTGGGTCAAGCTACCGAACATGCGTGCGGCCCTTTTTGCCGCGATGGTTCTGATCGGCGGTTGCACCACCGATGTTCGCAGAACGCAAAGGCACTCCGACGATGCGGTGTCCTCCTCCTTCAATGTCCCTTTACTGATGGCCGGTTATCAACAGAACAACCAGCATGAGGTGCCGGTTGTTTCATACATGATCTACGGCACTCCTCAGATTCTCGTCTATCCGGACGGAAAGGTTCTTACAAAGGCAGGCCCTGAGGAAAAAGGCCGAAGTGGTTTGGCGTTGGCACAACTATCAAGTAACGAATTGGCGGCTGTTCTGGCTAGTGTTGCATCGGTGACAGGATTCTACAGCCTGAGTAATATGTATCGTCTGTCCCGGTGGAGTGAGCAGCCACTCCACACTCTGAGCGTTCGGTTGCCCGGTCGTCCAGAGAAATCGGTTTCTGTGTATGGCAGGCTTGAAAAACCGAGACCAGATGACATGACCGCTCCACCTGAGTTTCTTAACCTCATCGCAGTTTTTCTCAGTATTCACCCCAAACCTTCGTCGCCGTGGAATCCGGGCTACGTGGAAATCGGTTTTGCTGACTACAGCTATGCACCAGACCCTTCCCTGCAATGGCCAGCGAGTTGGCCTTCCCTCAGCAGCCCGCTGGTAAGAGACGTTAAAGGTTGGGTCATCAAGAAGGTGATGGTTTTTCCATCCCAACGTCTGAAGGAACTTGACTCGTTCCTAAAAAGAGAACCTGAAAGAGGAGCGATTCTAATAGGTGATTGGAAAGCCTGCGCCTCATATCGTTGGCCGCTTCCAGGTGAAAAATACTGGACATCATGGAACAAGTAAGCGTTTATTCAACAAAGCGGCTCAAGTGAGTAAGCCTCACGCTGCCAGCGGCAAATGGGCAAGGAGTCCACGAATCTCTCTGCGATAGTCGCTCACGTCGTTTTCGTAGGCAATCACTCGCCCCGAGCGGCCTGTGATGGGTGTCATGTTGTTTACGATTTAGGCGGCACACTCCAGAACCCGCTTCACGGCGTTCGCCGTCCACGTTCCCCCCCGTGGGGTCTTCTCGCCTCGCTGGTTCATGCAATCAGCAATGCGGGACAGCGTATCAACCCCTGTGCTCTGGATTTCACGGATGCTCTTCAGGGCGGCGGCGGCAAACTCCTGCTTCCGTTTGATGTTCGCCGCAACCGCCTTCCTCAATGACTTTTCTGGATTCGGATTTCCCAAGACCACACCCCGCTGCTTCGCAACCGCGAGACCCGCTGTCGTCCGCTCGGAAATCAACTGCCGCTCACGTTGGGCGAGTAGGGCGATGATGCCCACGCTCAACTTGTCGGCATTCGGCATATCGCAGGCGACAAAGTCAATCCTGCTGTCTTGGAGTTGAAGCAAAAAGGCGGCATTGCGGGAAAGGCGGTCAAGTTTGGCAATGACCAGAACCGCCTTTTTGGATTTCGCCAGTTGGATTGCGGTGGTGAGTTGAGGTCGCTTGTTGTTCGCTCCGCTCTCTACCTCCTCAAAACTCCCGACCAGTTCGCAGTCCATAGAAGCAAGGTAACGGGCAACCGCCTGTTTCTGTGCCTCAATGCCATTCCCCTGCAACCCTTGCTTGTCCGTGCTGACTCGGAAATAGGAGACAAACTCCAATTTCATGGCTGCGAAATGCCAGCAATCCCCGATGTTGTCTACACGTAACGGTCATAACTCAATGTGAACTCAAAACAAATGTGCAAGCACGCCGACTCTCTGCAAATACCAAAGAAACAACAAGGCCAGCAGCCCGAAAAGTGCCGCTGCTCCAAACTCCGTCAGTACCACGCGCAACTTCTCGCGTCGTCTCCATGCCCGAATCGCTCTGAACAATTCGTAAATCGGCAGAAAGGCTGCCAGACAAATTAATGCCAATCCCCAGTTCATGCGCGCGATGCCGCCAAACTGTGATGATACAAACAGCGTGCACGGGTGCGTGCACACCTGACTTTCCTAACACCCTGACCTGCCATGACTTCATGAAAACGGACTTGAAAATTGCTGTCAAAGATTATCGCCAGGCCAACCCGCTTCCCGACGGTTGCTGTCCATGCTCCCCCCCGTGGCGTTTTCTGGCCCCGCTTGTTCATGCAGTCGGCAATGCGGGACAACGTCTCCACGCCCGTGCTCTGGATTACACGGATGCTCTTGATGGCGGCAGCGGCAAACTCCTGCCTCCGTTTGATGTTCGCCGCAACCGCCTTCCTCAATGACTTTTCTGGATTCGGATTTCCCAAGACCACACCCCGCTGCTTCGCAACCGCGAGACCCGCCGTCGTCCGTTTGCACTACTATCGCCATGCCTGGGCGGCCTGGGCTGAAAAACTCCCGCCGTGCTGGCTCTTTCTTGCGGGAAAAAAATCCCCCTGCGGTTGGCTGGCATGGTCAGAATCCGCTATTGCGAAACCACCACCCGGTAGAACACCCGGGAATTGGATTTGGTGACCAGCACCCGTTTTTGCGAGGTGGCCGCCGTGACCACCGCGACGTTCTGCCAGGCGCCTCCCAGCGCCTCCGCGCTTTGGACGGCGTAGGTTTTTCCCGCCACGCTCTGGAAATAAAGCGCCTCCTGGTTTTCGGCCGGCGGTATTTGATCCGGCTCTTCCAGGTTGGCCATGCGGGGCATGAATTCCATTTTCAAAACGGATTGGGGATCGGTCGGATCCGTGCCCGCCTGCATTTCCTGCACGTTGGTCAGCCCGTCCTGATCCGGATCGTCCGCCTCCCGGTTTGCCTGGGGGTATTTTTTATTCAGGCCGATGGCTTCCGCCCACTCCCCGTAGCCGGGTGTGGGTGGCACCCAAAGCTGCGTGGGGCGGTCCCCAAACGTGGCATCCCAGCCGGTGGTGCCGGGGCGATAATACACCACCACGTTGTCCGCCTCCTGAAACACGATCGCCCCCAGGTTCGGCGCGTTGCCTTCAAAATACACCCCCGCCAGGCTGGAGCAGCCATAGAAAGCCATCATGCCGATCTCCGCCAGGCCGCTGCCGAGAGTGACATTCGTCAGGCTGGAGCAGCCGGAAAACCCATACCATCCCAGGTTGGTCACCGAGCTCGGAATGGCGACACTCGCCAGCTTGGTGCAAAGCGAAAACGCCCCGATGCCGATCTCCGTCACCTGGCCGGGAATCGCGATGCCCTCCAACCCGGTGCAGTCCGAGAATACCGAGGCCGCCAGGCTCGTCAGGCCTCGGCCAAGCACGACATTGGTCAGGTTATGGCAGCCATAAAACGCCGCGGAGCCCATGCTGATGACGCCATCGGGTATCGCGACGCTCCCCAGGCTGCGGCAGCCGGAAAAGGCATTCTCCCCGATCGCCACCACTCCGCCGGGGATCAAGACCCTCTCCAGGCTCACGCAATTCATGAACGCATCCCTCCCAAAGCGGGTCAAGCTTTCGGGCAGGAGGACCTGGGTCAGGCCGGAGCATTGGTAAAACAGCCCGGCCTCGATCTGCGTAACTCCCTTGGGGATGACCATATCCGGCAGATTGGTGCATTCCATGAAGGCATTCATCCCCATCCGGACCAGGCTATCGGGCAGGCTCACGTTGGTCAGGCCGGTGCACTGGTAAAAAGCCCAATCCCCGATTTGGGTCACCCCATTGGGAATGGTCACCTTCAACAATTTTCCGCAGAGCGAAAAAGCCTGGTCCCCGATGCCGGCAACCGGCAGCCCATCGATCACCGCCGGGATGGCCACCTCCCCGCCCGCCCCGGTGTAGGCGGTGATGGTAATGGTCTCCTGGTTGGTGGTGTAAGTGTAATCTTGCGCGTGGGCTGCAGCCGCCAGCAAAAACCCCAGGCTGATCGCCCAGGCGGCGGCCAAACGTCCAGCCCGGGCCGCGCGGCAGACCGGGCATTCTCCGCCAGGAGGAATGATCCCTGGCTTGGTTGTTGAGGCCGCAATCATGGGTGCTTCAATAGGGAACCGGATCCATTTTCCAACCGATACCATACCAATTCCTGGCCGCCCGCGCAAGCCAGGATTCCGCCGCCGCTCTACCACTCTAAGCTCAATGCCGTTTAGAAAATCATGAAAGAATCCGGGATATTTCATATTCGGGAGCCCCTGTTTGATATGAGTTTTCAAGCAGGCGCGGCCAACTACTGACCGGCTGGCGCAAGGCGCGAGGACAGGAGCGCTGGCGTCGTTT
>CAIMWS010000513.1 GCA_903845125.1 uncultured Verrucomicrobiota bacterium | reverse complement strand
GGGACTTGGCCGGCGGCTTCCGAGCGGAGGAGCGCCGGTATCCCGCGCACCACGCCACCGAGTGGCAGGTGCGCCTCCGGGCCCCGGCCGGCGGCGAGCCGCCGTTGTTCGAGGAGGTGAAGTCGGCCGATTTTGTGGTCAACTTCCCCGGGGCTGGCCCAGTGGCACTGCATTGGAACAAAGGGAGCCATGACACCCCGGCCGATTTCGAGCCGCGCACGGACACGCTCACCGTGGAGAAGCCGATCCGGCTGGAGTCCTTCGGCGGGCGCTCCTCGGATGGCGTCCTGCCCTACTTCAACCTGGCGGCCCCCGGGGGCGGGCTGATCCTGGCGGTGGGTTGGACGGGCGATTGGAAGGCCTCCTTCACGGCCCTGGGCGGGGGCCGCGTGAAAGTGGAGGCGGGCCTGCAACGCTCCCGCTTCCGGCTGCCGCCGGGCAGCGAAGTGCGGCTGCCGTCCGTGCTGGCGATGCCTTACCAGGGCGATTGGCTGGACGGCCAAAACCAGTTCCGGCGGCTGATGCTGGAGGGATTCACCCCGCGCAGCCACCCCCCGCTGGAACTGATGCCCGTGGCGGCCAGCGTGCATGGGCTGATCGGGTTCAACGACACCACCGCTTCCAACCTGGTGGCCCTGGCGGATGTCCTGCGTGCCACCCGCCTGCCGCTGGACACCTTCTGGCTCGACGCCGGCTGGAACGCGGGCGGGTTCCCGGCCGGCCAGGGCAACCCGGAGGCGGACGCCGCCCGCTTCCCGCAAGGCCTGGCGCCCGTGGGCAAGGCGGCGGCCGGGATGGGCCTGCGTTTCCTCGCCTGGTTCGAGCCGGAGCGGGTGATGCGCGGCACGTGGCTGGAGCGGGAGCAGGCGGCCTGGCTGCTGGCACCCAGCGGCACCCCGCCCACCTTGCGCTACCAGGAGAACGATGGCTTCCGCCTGCTCGATCTCGGCCACGCCCAAGCCCGCCAATGGGCGGTGGACGAAGTGTCGCGCCAGGTCCGTGCCGCGGGCATCGGGATCTACCGCCAGGATTGCAACCTCTACCCGGCCTGCTTCTGGCGCACCGGCGAGACGGAGGACCGGGCCGGCCTGCGGGAGATCGGCCACATCACCGGCCTTTACGCCTTCCTGGACGAACTGGCGCGCCGCCACCCCGGGCTCATCCTCGACAACTGCGCCAGCGGAGGGCGCCGCCTGGACTTTGAAATGATGCGCCGCTGCGTGGCCCTCTGGCGCAGCGACAGCTGCTGGGGCACACCAGCCTACCCGCGCAACGCGCAGGCCATGACCCACGGGCTCTCCCTCTGGCTGCCGCTGCACGGCCTGGGGGCGGCCGCCACCGACACCCCCGCCTTGCGCAGCGGTTTGGGCGCCTGCGCCAGCTTCGCCATCAATTTCCGCGATCCGGCCGCCGTGGAGGCCCTGCGCCACCACCTCCAGCGTTACCTGAAAATCCGCCCCCTTTTCACCCGGGACTATTATCCGCTCACCCCCTGGAGCCTGGACCCGGCCCGGTTGCTCGCCTTCCAATTCCACGACCCCACCGGGGATACGGGGCTGGTGCAGGCCTTCCAGGATCCCCCGGAGCCGGACCGGATCACCCCCCTGCCGCTGCGCGGCCTCCAGCCCGGCGCCCGGTACGCGGTCACGGATTGGGATGTCCCCGGCCAGACCAACGTCTTGGACGGCTCCGAATTGCTGGCCCGCGGCTTGCCGGTGGCCGGGCGGCGCGGCCAGCCGGCGCGGGTCTTTGAATACGCGCCCCTGCCCGCCGGGCAACGCCCTGCCAACTAACCGGGCCGCCAAACCGATTTCCAGACCGATTTCCAGGTTGCGGCCGGCCCGCGCCCCGGGCAACATGCGGGGCACAGGTTATGACCCGCTGCCATCCGCCCTGCTCGCCCGCGCACCGGCCGTGCGCCGCGTCCGCGTTTGCACTGATCAAGGCATCCCGGCCCGCCGCCCTCTGGCTCGCGGCCGCCTGCCTGCTCGCGCTCCCGGGCCGGGGCGAAATACCGCCGCCGGTGGGGGCTGGCGCCCGGCCCGCGGATATCCACCGCCTTTTGGGCTACGCCACCATGAGCGGCGAGGCCCCCCTCAAGCTCTGGGCCCGCCTGCGGGACACCCGGGAATGGCTGGCTGGTCCGCTGGCGCCGGACGGCTGGGCGGGCCAGGTGTTTGTGGCGGACCACCTGGACATCTTTGCCTTCCGTTTCCTGAGCGTGCCACCCGCCTGGCTCAAGGACTGCCCCGGGGGCCAGCGCGCCGGGTGGTGCGCCGGGAAATTTGCCGAGTGGTTCAAGGGCTGGCCGGCGTGGTGGAAAATCGTGGGGCCCAAAGCCTGGGACAACTCCTATGCGCGGCTGGTGTGGCAGATGCCGGAGGGCGGCCCCGAGGTGGTTTACGAGTGGGCCCAGACCGGCCCCCAGGAAATCGTCGGCCGCATCACCCACTCCAGCCCCTGCGCCCTGGTGATCCAGGGTTATTCCCCATGGGCCCAGCCGGGCAATCCCCGGTTCGCCATTTACACCACCGGCTCGGAACCGCGGTTCCTGCGCGGCCTTTCCTGGGTGCCGGGCACCCGGGACGGCATGCGGTGGGTGCTCGGCCTGGACGCGCCCGCCGCCGAGGCCGCCGGCGACGGCGAGGTGCGGTGGCACGGCTTTTTCACCCCCGTGCAGACCCTGCATTTCGCGGCCCGCCAGGGCCAGGATTTCGAAGCGCTGGAAAGCGCCGTCCGCACCCGGCTCGAGCCCGGGGCCATCGACGCGCTGCTGGAGCGCAACCGCCAGCGCTACCTCCAGACCCGGCCGGAAGGGAGCGGCTGGCTGGCGGACGCACCGGCCGCCGTGAACGACCAGGTGGAGTGGAGCGAGGTTTACACCCCCTCCCGCCGCCGGCCCTACCTCACCGTCAGCCGCGCCTGGGCCCACGCGAACAACTCCGCGCCCGATTTCCTCTGGGACAGCTTTTTCAACGCGCTCCTGGCCAGCCAGGAGGACCAGGCCCGCAGCTTCAGCATGATGCGCGACATCACCGCCTGGCAGAACGACCAGGGCATGTTCGCCCAATACGGCGAGTGGCGGCCGCAGCTCTCCCCGGCCATTTTCCCGGTGGCCTGGGGCCACACCCAATACCCGCTCGGCACCCTCGCCACCGCCAAGCTCTGCCTGCGCTGGCCGGACCGCCGGTTCCTGGCCGAAATCTACCCCCGCCTCCTCAAGGCCCACCGCTGGTGGCTGGCCGACCGCGGGGATGGCCAGCCCTGGCGCGACGGCAACCGCAACGGCCTGCTCGAGCTGGGGTCCAACTACCCCCCGGAGATCGGCCACGCCGCACGCCAGCAGACGGCCTATTACGAAAGCTACGACGACAGCCCGCAATGGTGGCAGGTGGCCCCTTACAACCCCGCCACCCAAACCCTGGAACTGGACACCGTGGAGCGCAACTGCCTCTACGCCCTGGATTGCTGGATGCTCGCCTGGATGGCGGAGCGCCTGGGCAAAGCGGCCGACGCCCGCGCCCTGCGCCGCGAGCACGGCCAGATGCGGGAGCGCATCAACCGCCTGCTCTGGGATCCCGCACGCCGCTGCTACTTCAACCGGCCCTGGGCCCCGCGCGACGGCCAGACCTTCATGCCGCAGCTCTCGCCGGACATCTTTTTCGCCCTGCTGGGCAAGGTGGCCGACGGCGACAAACCGGCCGCGCTCCGGGCGCTGTTCCACGACACGAATAAATTCGCCGGGGAATGGATCCTGCCCACCATCAGCCGGGACGATCCTTTATTCCCCCGCCAGGATTATTGGCGCGGCAAGGTCTGGGCGCCGGTCAATTACCTCGTTTACCAGGGCCTCAAAATCCAGGAGTGGGACCACGAAGCCCGCCTGCTGGCCGAATCCAGCGCCAGGTTGTTCTTCAAGCCGTGGCGCGAAAAAGCGGAGTGCCGGGAAAACTTCCTGGCCACCACGGGCGAAGGCTCCAGCGATCCCCACTACACCTGGGGCGCACTCCTGGCGCTCATCGCCATCGAAGAGTTGGTGGATGTCAGCCCCTGGCATGGCCTGCGCTTCGGGAACCTCGAGCCGGCCGCCGAGGCGGGCCTCCGGCGCTACCCGGTGGCCGGGGCGCTCTACGAGGTGCAGCTTTCCGGGCGCGGCCTCACCGTGAGCCGCAACGGCCAGCCGTTGTTCGCGGCCACCCAGCCGGTGGAGATCCGCCAGGTGGAATTCCACGGCCGCCGCGTCCGAGGCGAAGTGCGCTCGCAAACCACGGGCACCCTGCGGATCGGCTCCGGCGCCGCCCTGGATTTCGGACCCGGCTTGCGCCGGTTTGACGAACCTTATTGAAGCCAACAACCCAGCCAGCAAAGACCCCATGAACCGCCGAAAATTCCTCCGCCAAAGCCTCACGGGCTCCCTCGCGATCCTCACCCCCGCCGCCTTCGCCAGCCCGGCCGCGCCTCCCGCGGGCCAGCCCGCCCCGGTGGATATCCGGGACTATGTGGATGCCCCCGATCCCGACGTCCTGCGCCTGGTGGAAAACATCTTCCGCGAATGCGTCCTCGGCAAGGTGCGGCCGCCCGAGGGCACCCTCCAGCGCAAGTGGATCACCGCGGGCGGCTCCTTCTACGGCCAGTGGGTGTGGGACACGATGTTCGTCATCGACCTCCTCAGCATCCTCCCCGGCACCGAGCGCGACATCCGGGACGTCTTCCAGAATTACTGGGATTTCCAGGTCCGCTGGAACGCCCGGATGCCGGCCTACGCGCACGACATGGTCCCCTGCATGATCGAGCCGGGCAACGCCAACTGGCTCAAATACCCGGCCTACTCCCAAATCCCCATCCTCGCCTGGGGCATGGAGCGGGTCTTCCAGCGCAACGGGGACCGCGAGCTCCTGCGGCAGGGCCTCGCCCCGCTGGAGCGGTTCCACGAGTGGTACTGGCGCGAGCGGGATGTGGCCGGCCGCGGCCTGGTCGCCGTGGGCTCCTACAGCGGCAACATCCAGCACGCCCGGTTCGAGACCTTCGACTACGAGTGCAACCTGGATGACCTGAAGCTCACCGCCCACCCCACCCGCCAGGGGCCGGGCGAAGGCGCCTGGTATGGCGATGTCTGCGCCACCGGCAACACCGCCTACCTCATCCTCGGCGAGCAATGCCTCCGCCGCCTGGCCGAGGCCGCCGGGGACACCGCCATGGCGGGCCGCCGGCAGGCCCGCATCCAAAAAGCCATCACCGCCATGCGCAACCACATGTGGGACGAAGAGGCCGGCACCTTCCTCTCGGTCCAGCGGGACACTTTGAAAAAAATCCCCGTGGCCACCATCGGCAGCTGGATCGCCCTCCAGGCCGGGGTGCCCACTGAAGCCATGTCGCGCCGCATGGCCGAAGCGCTCCAGACCGCCCACTGGACCACCCCCCTGCCCGTGCCCACCGTGGACCGCCTGGACCGGCGCTGGAAATCCGATGCCTACTGGCGCGGCGATGTCTGGCCCGCACCCAATTACCAGATCGCCACCGGGCTGGCCCATTTCGGCCACCGCGAGCTGGCCGCCACCATCGCGGATAAAACCATCGCCAACGCCCTCCAGCACGGCGTGAGCGAGCACTACGACGCCGTCAGCGGCCGGCCCCTGGGGGTCACCTTCCTGGGGATGTCCTGCTCCATCGCCACCCTGATGCTCGACGGCCTCAGCGCCCGCTACACCGCCCGCCTGAAAAACAGGCCCAAACCGGGCGCCCGGTGACGGGACCCCTGATCTGAAATCTCAAATCTGAAATTCGGCCGGCCCGCTGCTCGCTGCGCTACGCTGCCGCCACCGGCTCAACCGGCTCCCGCCGCGATCGGCCCGCCGGCTGGGGACGGGCTGCAGCCTCCGGCGCCGGGGCGCCAGCCACGGCATCCTGGCGGCCTTCGATGAGCCGCAAAACCTCCCCCACCGCCTCCCGCAGGGAGCCCATATGGCTGAGCATCGACTCCACCGAAGCGGCATTTTGACGGGCCACGCCCGCATTGGACTGCGTCAGCTGGTCCAGTTCCCCGAGCGTGGAGTCGATCTGGTGAATGCTCTCCGCCTGGGTCCGGGAGAACGCCGCCGCGCTCGCCACCCGCTCATCCAGCTGCCGGGTCTGGCCCGCAATGCCCCCCAGGTTTTGGGCCACCTGCTGGCTCACAGCCCGTCCTTCCTCGCTCCGTTCGATGGCCTCCTCGATCATCGCGGCCGTCTCCTTGGCCGCCCGGGCGCTCCGCTGGGCCAGGCTCCGCACCTCGTCCGCCACCACCGCAAAGCCCATCCCCGCCTCCCCCGCCCGCGCCGCTTCCACCGCCGCGTTCAAGGCGAGCAGGTTCGTTTGGAAGGCGATCTCGTCGATCGTCTTGATGATCTTGGCGATCTCGTTGCTGGACGACTTGATCCGCTCCATCGCCTCCCCCATCGCCCGCATGTTGGCCGTCCCCTCCTCCGCCGCCGCCCGTGCCTGCCGGGCCAGCCCGCTCGCCGCCTGCATGCTCTCCGCGTTGGACTTCGTCACCCCGGCCAGCTCCCGCAGCGACCCGGCGACGTTGTCCAGCGAGAGCGCCTGCTGGCCGGCATCCTCCGCCAGCCCCTGGCCGTTGGCTGACACCTGCTCCACCGCCTCCCCGATTTCCCGGGTGCCCTCCAAGAGGCCGCCCGCCACCCGCCGCAGCTGCCGGCTGATCGACTGCGCCACCCCCATCGAGGCCAGGATCATCACCGCCGCCACGCCCGCAAACGCCAACCCCATGAACCGCATCATGCTGGCACAGGCCTGGTCGAACAGCTGCCGGTCCTTGGCCACGAAATACATGCCGGTGGTTTTTCCGCCCGCATCCCGCAAGGCCCAGTGCATCGTGTCGAATTTCCGGCCCTGGATGCGCTCCCGCTGCTGGATTTTCCCCCCTTTCCCCAATACCGCCTCCACCACCTCCGCGCTGCGTTGCTGCACACCCACCAGCCGTTTCCCCGCCTCCACCAGCGTCGTGGCCACCCGCGTGCTCCCCTGGTAAATGGCGAATTCCACGCCGAACTTCTTCCGCACCTGGTCCACGAACGTGTTGTCCCCGGTCAGGTCGAAGCCGGTCGTGATGCTCCCGATCACCTTCCCCCCCTGCTGCACCGGGCACCCGCTGCGCAGGGAAAATTTCACCACCGTCCCCTCCTCGATGCCCGTACCGGCCTGGCCCGCAAGCGCCTTTTGCACGTTCAATTGGCCCGCCACGCTGTCCCCCGTCTTGGTGGAATGCCCCCGCCCGATCACCACTCCTTGCCCGTTGGCCACCGTGATCAGCCCGATCCCGGTCTGCGTCATCGCCTTTTTCGCCAGGGCCTGCACCTTCGCCGCATCCTGCTTCCCGACCGCCTCCACCAATTCCGGGTTGGCAGCCAGCAGCACCCCCACATCCCGCGTCTTCTCCTCCCAGCGCTGGATCTCGGATTCCACGTTCCGGAAATGCGTTTCCAACTCCGCCCGCGCCTCCTGGTCAAATCCCCGCGTAATGGCAAACCAGCTGACCCCAAAAAGCGTGGCCCCCACCACCGCCACCGAAGCCAGGTTTAAAAACGCGATTCGGGTCGTGATTGTGGCATTCATCAAATTAGATCCTTTAATCTCTTTTCTATCGTTTGTCCTTATTCTGTCCCATCCAAACAGCCATGATCCACTTATCCTTATGGATCTTTATCGGCAGTTCGCTGCTCCACTTTAGCTTTTTTAAACAAAACACCCCGCCAGCGGCTTGGATTTTGCGCGGGAATCCTTTGCGCCGCAAACTTTTGGGCAAAATCCATCCCAACCATCACCGGGCCCGCCCCCGCCGCCGCTGGCGCCACCGCCCTGCCGGGTTTCCCACCCATAACCAGGCCTGAATGTAATTAGTAATATTAATTATCGGATGCTTCCAAATTCGGAACAACAGGTTGCTGGTTTAAGCCGGGCGACCCATTCCGCAGCAACGACTTGCGCATCAGAAATACCACGCAGCCACTCACCTTCTCCTGAACCATCGCAGGCGCATGGGGCGGCAAATGCCCAACGACACCCGGGTGCTTCAGGCCGCCACCAGTCCGGCCTGGTGGTTCCTCTCTGGATCGCACACCTGGAGGAAACCGCTCCTGGCGCGCCCGAGTATTACCGCCGCGGCGGTTTCCTGATCATCGAACCGCACGCCTGGCCGCGTGGTTCTTTTGCCCCGGAGGCGGGCCGGGGCAAAGGTGGAATTTTCAAAGGCGCCGCCAGGCACCCATTTGCGGAGGGAGTCTGAAGCCACCGGCGGGCAACCGTGGCAACGGGCAGCCTGGCCGGGAGTTGGGTCGAGGCCGGGGAAAAAAGGACAATCCGCGCCGGAGCAAGGCTCCAGCGCGACAACCCAACAGGCGAACAGCGAGCGAGGTCCCGGCGCCCAGCGCAGGGGTGCGAATCGCCTGAAAAATGGGGGCGGCGAGCCTCCCGGGCCAGCGGGTTTGGTTGCCGGGCAGGGGTGTGCTAATAAAAGAGCAACAGGACTTCGTGAACGTCGTTCACGGTGGCCTCAACGCCGCGGGCGCGGGCTTTGAATTCGGTGGTTTTGGCGAGCGCTTCAGCACGGATCACCGGGCGATCCAGCTCGATGGCCACGCGGAAGATGGGGGCATCCTCGATCGTGGAGGGCAACACGTAGGGCCGGTTCCTGGGCGGCGTGGTTTGGGGCGGGGCGTTGTAGCCGAGCAGGTGAACCCGCAGGAGGCGCGCCGCCGGGTCGTCCGTGACAACGGCCTCCACGGTGGCCGGAGCGGAAATCCGGATGCGCGGCGCCGGGCTCAGAGCTCGGACCGCATTGGCCAGGAGCTTGCGGGCCTCCACGAGGTGATGATCGCTGGCGGAGGCCCAATCCGGCGAAGCGGCGATCGTAAGCACGCGGCCCTTGCCGATCGGGTTCAGCAGCAGGGCGGGGCCGACGGGAGCGCCCGGGCTCAGCGGCCAATCTTCGGGGTAGCGTTTCTGCTCATGGAGTTCCGTCCGGAGCGGCGGGAGCAGCTCGCCGAAGGGCTCGGCGGTGGCCGCCTCCAGAACGGCTGCCGGCCCCCGCACGAGGAAAGGCCAGTTGGCGGGCCCGGCGGGCGCCAGCAAATGGCCGTGGATGGAAGGTTGAGGAAACCGGACCCAGTTATCCGTGGAATCGAGTTTGCGCACCAGGCGAGCCCCGGTCAGCGCCTCCAGCGACGTTCTCGATTGCAGGATCCCCAGGCGGTCATAGCAACCACTGAGGCCGGTGGCAACCACCTGGCCACCCTCTTCCACGTAGCGGCGCAGGAGACCAACGTCTTTTTCAGAAAGGATGCCGACGTTCGGAAGCAGCACGACGGGGAAACGCTTGAGCCCGTCCAAGGACAGATTCTCCTCGTGCAGCACACCCCAGGGGATATGTTCGTAGACCATCGCCTTGTGCGCGCCCTGGAAGGCCATGAAAAAGTCGGACGGCTGCGCGCGGCCCACCCAGTCCCGGGTGCGGCTGCTGTAGTAGATTCCCACCTCCTGGACAGGTGGCTGGCCAAAGTGAGCGCGCCTGGCCTGCACCTCCCGGAAGAGCTGGCCAAAACGCTCGTAGGCCACCGGATCCAACCAGCCCTCAAAGGCGGATTTGTCCACCATGGTCACGAACGCACCGTGCGCGAGCAGCGTGAACATCTCCCAGCGCAGGTCGTTCAGGGGGCGGGTTGTCTGGTCATGATACATGCGGACGCCGCGCTGCATGGCGACCTGCACCCGCTGCCGGGGTGCGGCCGCGCGGTAGAACTGGGCGTTCAGGCCGACGGTCAACGCGCTGAAACCCCAGACGCCGGTTTCACCCGTGATGAAATCACCATTGCCGGCGTGCTGCACGGGGCGCTGCCCCACTTCGAACGAGAACGGCGGATTCCCGTGGTAGTTGAAATCCACGGAGGCGCGCGGCTGGAGAGACTTGATGTGCGCCGCCAGCGCCTTCTCGAATCGTTCGCTGGAGCGATAGCGGAACTCCAGCATCTGATCCCAGGCGGCGTCCCAGGCCGCGCCTTTGGGCAGCGGGTGGCCGGATTCCTTCTGGAACTGGCCCTGGCAGGCGCCGCACCAGCAGCCGTAAGGTGGGCCAAAGCCCTGGTCGAGCATGTCCAGGTGGAAACCATCAATCCCGTAGGCGAGTTCCTCGGCCACGATTTGCTTCATGGCCTCCAGGTAGCCGGAGTTCAGGCAAAAGCGCCCGAGGGGTTGGCCATCGGCGCCGCGCATTTCCCATTCCGGATGCGCCTTCAAGAAATGCCCGCCTTGTTGCACCACGCAGTAGGCGATGATCGGCAGTTGGTGGGGGCGGGCCTCAGCCAGCGCCTCGGCCAGCGGATCGCGCAGGCCGAGGCCGGGCGCCTTGGGCAGGAGTTTCGAGTTGTAGTAGGCATAGTCGCCGTCGCGCACCCACAGCACGAGATACTCGCTCTGGGCGGCCACCGCGTGACGGACGATCTCGCGTCCGTCAAAGCGGGCGCAATAGCGTTTATCTTTCGGATCACTGTTGCCGAACTGCGCACCCGTAGGGCCGATTTCCATTCCGACCAGCACGTGGTCAAACCAGGCGGGTGCAGCGGGCGCAGCGGATTGCGCCAGAACCAGCGTGGCCAGCAGCAGGCGCGCCACGGTTCGCTGGCGGGTGGAGGATGAAGTTTTCATGGGCGGGGAGTGCACGGGATCGTCATTTCCTTTTAAAGTAAGGTGTGGCTGGTGGATTTGGCCGGGGCCAACTGAGCCGCGGCGAACGTCCGGACGGGACGGGATGCCACGTTCCCAGCCAGGCCCAAGCCGGGCGCTACCGGAACAAAAAGCGTGAGGCCCCAAGTGGGGCCAGCGGCCCGATGGGCGCGCTTCAGGAACATCCGGTGGTGGATAAGCCCCGCGGCTGGGATGGATTGATTCAAGGTTGATTCACCGGTTATAAAATCCTCGAGGCGGTGGCGATGGATACCCCCGCCTGCGGCGCAAAATCTTTGATGGCCGCCATGCTTATTGCGTGCCAGCCTGCTCGGTTTCAAGGCGCCTATTGCCAGGGACTCGGCCATATGCCGTGTTAAACATTTAACCAGGCCAGGATACCTGTTCACAATCGTGGCTGTCAAACGGTTGACCACGGTTGAAAGGCGGCGCGGGGCCTTCCCAAGCCCCGTTTTAAGAGGATTACGATGGCGCCCGGTGGTTGATGGCGGAGGATTAAGGGAGGCACCGCACCCCGGCCCCTTTCCCGGGAGCGGAAAGGGATAATGCTTTCTGTTCCGAGCAAAGCCCTGCGGGGCTTCATCAACAACGCCGTCCCGCCCGGCGCGATGGCCCCCCAACCTGGTGGAATGCCCCGCCCGATCACCACCCCTTTCCCGCCGGCCACCGGAATCAACCCAAACCCGGTCTGCGCCACAAAACCTTTTCCGGAAAACCTTTTCCGGATCTTGCCTCCGCCCAAAAAGAAGGGTAACCTCCGTGCATTGAACGTCGGCTTGGCGTGCCAGCCGGTCAGCCACAAGGCGAAACCGGGCCCCCCCAGAGGTGGCAACACCCAAACCAGTGCGTCCGTAGCTCAATTGGATAGAGCTTCTGACTTCGGATCAGAAGGTTACAGGTTCAAGTCCTGTCGGACGTACCAATTTAGAATCAAGGGGTTGCAGAAGTTGAAAGACCTGCAACTCCTTGTTTTTCCTGACAATTCTTTGACAAGTCAACCGACGCCGCATTTACCCCCAAGGACAGCACGGAAGCGCCGGGCGTGCCGGAGCAGCTTGGCGCAGGCCGGTCAGTCGAAGTTGCTCCAGCGCATTAGGTTCGAGACCAACGCCGTCGTCACCCAGTTGAGGCCCTCCCGTGAGGACGAACAAGCCAGCCTGGAGCAAGCGGCCAGCAGGTCCCGCGCCAGGCTTGCCGCACTGATGGCACGATCTAAATAAATGCCAGGTTTGCATGCGGCAGGCTGTCAGACTTGCGTAATCAATTAGAGGTATTCATGGGTCTCCGGTAGCCGCGCTGGTCTCGCCGCCACCAGCAGCCGCACCAGTCTCATAGCGAGAGTTCTCTGGTAATTGGTTCATTGAGCGTTGGTTACGGGGATTCCTGTCACACATATTTCCAGGTTTTTTGATTGAAGCATCACGGCGATTTTGCTTGAATCAGCCCCGATTGCCGTTTTTGAGCCATGAAAGGTGCATCCAAGTCGGCGACCAGTGCGACCAGCAGCCCAGGCACCCTGGGTGAGCTGAGGACGGAGTTTGGTTTCAAGACCGGCGTCAGCGGGGCGCACATGGCCCGGACCATGATGTTAGCCGATCTCACGGCGCTCCTGTTTACCGCCCCGAAGGAAGCCAAACGTGAGGACTTCAACCGGCGCATCGTCGAGGGAAACATTTTGGGCAAGCGCACCACCAGCAATCGCTGGCTCACGGCCCGGCACATGAGCAATCTTTTCGGCCTCGACTCCGGCCTCACCGTCTTCCGGTTGCTCAGGGGATTCTGGGACGTGGACCCGCCGTCCCGCCCGATGCTGGCTTTGCTGTGTGCCCTGGCGCGGGACGCGCTGCTTCGTCTGTCGGCAAAAAGGGTCCTGGAGACCAAGCCCGGCGATAGGCTCACCAGCGAAGATTTTGTAAACTTTTTCAATCGCGAACTGCCAGGACGGTTCAGTGAAAAAATGACCCTTTCGCTGGCGCAGAACGTGGCCGCGTCATGGGCACAGGCCGGTTTTTTCAAGGGCAAGATCAACAAAGTCCGCATCCGGCCCGTGGCCACGCCCGCGACCGCCGCCTACGCTCTGGCGCTTGGTTACCTCTGCGGTCTCCACGGCCAACTGCTCATTGAAAGCGACTGGGCGCGGCTTCTCGATCTGCCCCGCGACCAGGTGATCCGCCTGGCCCAGGAAGCCTCCAAACGCGGTTGGTTGGACTTCAAGGGCGCTGGCAACGTCTTTGAAATCAACTTCCGACAACTTTTAACCCCTACCGAGATCAAGGCATCGCATGGGGCAAATTGAGCGACTCATCCAGAACTACGATACCCGCGTCTCGCTGCCGTGGGAGCGCAACCTGGCTGGTCCGCAGCGGGTCTGGTTTGCCGTTCACAATAAGGCCGAGGAGCGGCGGCTCCGCAGACGGCTGGAGGAGTTCGAGATTTCCACCAAACGCTCCAAGCACGGCTGGGTGACCATCGACCTCACGGATGCCTTTGCCCACTGGCTGTCTAGTCATGATTATCGGGAAGGCTACTTTGAGTCCCCGGAGCATCTGGAGGGCGAGTCTCCTGTGCTGGACGATTTTCGGGAAGCCATCGAGCGCCAGGTGATGGACGTTTTGGCCTCGCCCAAGGCGGACGAGAACACTGTGGTCGCCATCTATGGTGTGGCCAGCCTGTTCGGGTTTATGAAAACCTCGGAGATGGTCGCCAAGGTGGAGTCCGCCATCCGTGGACGCCTGCTGGTCTTTTTCCCCGGCGAGCACGAAAACAACACCTATCGCTTTTTGGATGCCCGCGAGGGCTGGAATTACTTGGCCGTCCCGATCACGGCAGATGAAGGAGCACTCAGACCATGAACCTCGGCGAACTTTTCACAACCAACCCCAAGACCCTCGAACTGCTCAACAACGGCGTAGCGTTCGTGAAGGACGTGGTGACGCCGGAGGAACTCAAGACGCTGCGGTTCGAGTTGAAGACCTTCGTGTGCGAAGGCGAATACTCCAAGGGCCTGGAAAAAATCCTCCGCACCTACATCGGCAATCTGGACCGCCCGGAACAACCGGCTGTTTGGGTCAGCGGCTTTTACGGGTCGGGCAAAAGTCATCTGGGCAAAATCCTGCGCTACCTGTGGAACGATTTCGAGTTCCCCGATGACAAAGCCAGGGCACGAGGCTTGACCAATTTGTCCACGGAAGTCGCCGATCTGCTCAAAGAGCTGACCACGGCGGGCAAGCGCCTGGGCGGTCTCCACGCCGCGTCCGGCACCCTGCGTGGCGAGCTGGGCGACAACGTGCGGTTATCAGTACTCAATATCGTCTTCAAGTCGGTGGGGCTGCCGCCAAAATACCCGGTCGCACGGTTCGTGATGTGGCTCCGGGACAACGGGAAACTCGATGCGGTCAAGAGTCGAGTGGCGAAAGCGGGCCGTGACTTCAACAAGGAGTTAAACAACCTGTGGGTATCCCCGGTGCTCCACAAGGCGCTCGTGGATGAAGGCATGGGCGCGTCCACCAGTGACATCTCCAAGTCCCTGGCGCAGCAGTTTCCGAACGTAAAAGACATCACCATCGACGAAATGCTCGCCGCCATGCGGGAGGCCCTGACCGCCAAAGGGCAGTTGCCATGCACGCTGGTCGTACTCGATGAGGTTCAGCAGTTTATCGGAGATGACAGCGACCGCAGCCTGCAAATCCAGGAAGTGGTCGAGGCTTGTTCGAAGCAGCTCAACAGCCGGATGCTGATCGTGGCCACGGGCCAGTCGGCCCTGAGCGGCACGCCACAGCTCCAGAAGCTCCGTGACCGTTTCCGCGTGGCGATCCAGCTCAGCGACACTGATGTTGAGGCCGTCATCCGCAGGGTCATCACCGCGAAGAAGCCGGACAAGACCAACACCATTAAGCAGGCCATCTCGGCCCACGAGGGCGAAATTACCCGGCACCTGACCGGCACCAAAATCGAGTATCGCTCGGAGGACGATGCCGCCTACGTGGCCGACTACCCGCTCCTGCCGATCCGTCGCCGGTTCTGGGAGAAGGTTCTCCGGGCCGTGGACGTGGCGGGCACTGCCGCCCAGCTCCGCAACCAGCTCGGAATTGTTTACGAATCCGTTCGCACCTACGCCGACCGCTCAGTCGAAACCGTGGTAGGGGGCGACTCCATTTACTGGGTCAAAGCGACCGACCTACTCCAGACCGGCATCCTCCAGCCCAAGATCGACGAAATGATCCGCAAGCTGGATAACGGCAGCGCGGACGGCAGGCTCAGCGCCCGAATTTGCGCCCTGGTCTTTCTCATCAATAAGCTCCCCCGTGAGGCCGGCGCCGACCTGGGTGTCCGCGCCATGGTGGACGTGCTGGCCGACCTGCTGGTCGAGGATTTGAAAGCGGGCAGCGCCGAGCTGCGGAAGAAAGTGCCGGAATTGCTCCAGGCGCTGGTCCAGGCCGGGCAGCTCATGGTGGTGGACGATGAATACCGGCTCCAGACGCCGGAGAGTGCGAGTTGGGATGCCGAGTTCAAAAAGAACTTCAATCGTATTGTCAATGATGACGCCCGGATCGCCAGCGAACGGGCCGACCTGCTCCGTGCCGAGTGCGCCGACCTGAAAAACCTCAAGGTGATCCACGGTAACAGCAAGGTCGCCCGGAAGGTCGAACTGTTCACCAACACCGAAAGCCCGATCCCGACCGGCCAGGGCGTGCCGGTGTGGGTGCGCGACGGCTGGACAGTGGACGAAAAGTCCATCGTGGCCGAAGCGCAGAAGGCTGGCACCGATAGCCCGCTCGTTTTTGTTTACATCCCCCGCCGGTCGGCAGATGACCTGAAAAAGACGGTAGCCAGTCTCAAAGCCGCCGAGGATACCTTGAACATCAAGGGCACCCCCACCACGCCGGAAGGGTTGGAAGCGCGGGCTGCCATTGAAACCCGGAAATCGGTCGCAGAGACCAAGCTCAAGGGCATCGTCACGGAGATTGTCAACGGCACGCGGGTCTTCATGGCCGGGGGCAACGAGGTTGCCGGGATGTTCATGCAGGATCGAGTTGAGGAAGCCGCCAAAAACGCCCTGACGCGGTTATATCCCCAGTTTGATGTGGCGGACGATCCCCGGTGGGACAAGGTGGTGGAGCGGGCCAAGAAGGGCGACAGCAACGCACTGGAGGCCCTGGGTTTCAAAGGCGATCCCGACAAACATCCCGTCTGCGCGGCCATCCTCAGCTTCGTGAACGCCGGGAAGAAGGGGAGTGAAATTCGTAAACAATTTTCCTCCGGCCAATACGGCTGGCCCCAGGACGCCATCGACGGTGCCCTGGTATTGCTGTCGGTTACGGGTCACCTGCGGTTGACCCAAAACGGGCAGCCGTTCGATCCGCGCCAGCTCGACCACTCGAAGATCGGTATCTGCGATTTCCGCACCGAGCATGTTACCGTCTCCGCCGCCCAGAAGCTGGCTATTCGTAAACTTTTTCAAGCTGCCGGAGTTGGCTGCAAACCGGGCGAGGAGGCGGCGGCCGCGCCGGAGTTCATCGCCAAGGTTATCGAGCTGGCCGAGTCGGCTGGCGGTGAGACTCCTCGACCGGAAAAGCCCAACCTCACCACGATCAAAGAAATCAAATCGCTCACCGGGAATGTGCAGTTGGTTAAGCTCTACGAGCAGCGCGAGGGTCTGACGAACAACCTGACCCAGTGGACCAAAATCGCCAAGGCTATCCAGGACCGCCTGCCTCGGTGGACCAGCTTGAACGATCTGGCTGGGCACGCGGCCAAGCTCCCGGAGGCGGACGAATCCCGGCAGCAGGTGCAGACCATCGAGACCGAGCGCCAGCTCCTGGCCGATCCCGATCCGGTCGCACCCCTATGCGACAAACTCACCCAGGCTCTCCGGGAGAAACTCACCGCCCACCATGCCCGCTACCAGCAGGACCACCAGGAAGGCATGGCCGGATTGCAGCAGTCGGATGCCTGGCCGAAACTCAACGACGCACAGCGCCAGTCCATCCTGGACCAGCACGGCCTGACCTCGGTCCCCGGACTCAAGGTCGGCACGGAGGCCGAGGTCATCAGCAGCTTGGAAGGCATGAGCCTGACGATGTGGCAGGCCAGTTGCGACGCGCTACCCCAGCGGTTCCAGAATGCTCAACGTGATGCGGCTAAGCTCAATGCCGTTTAGAAAATCATGAAAGAATCCGGGATATTTCATATTCGGGAGCCCCTGTTTGATATGAGTTTTCAAGCAGGCGCGGCCAACTACTGACCGGCTGGCGCAAGGCGCGAGGACAGGAG
>CAIMWS010000512.1 GCA_903845125.1 uncultured Verrucomicrobiota bacterium | reverse complement strand
TCCTGGCAGCTCATTGGAAACTGCTACTTGGAAAGAAAAAAGCACCGCTTCCTCTGTAGCATCAGTGGCTCAGTTTATCTGAGCAGAGGTGGGTCAATTTAAGTGAGCCCTATCGCCCACGGTGCCGAACCCCGTCCTCATGCTACCAGCACCTGATCCGGCTAAGCTGTGGCGCGTCCTAAAATACCTCCTTGAGGAACGCTGCCTCCCTCCGATCCTGATCGAATCGCTGGTTCAATCGGGGCACCTCTACGCCGACCACAGAGCCAATGCCGTTTTCCTGCTGTTTGGAAAAGAAAATAACCCCGTCGGGGCCGAACTGCGGGGCACCACCTCCCAGCCCTGGCGTGGTCTGGCCCCCGGCTCTCAAAAGGATCCGGGCTTTTTCTCAATCCCTGCTGTCCCTATTCCGGGCCGTTATCCTGGTCGATTCGGCCATCGACGCGATCAGTTGCTTTGCTTTTTATCCCCAGCACCGTTGCATCTCCACAGCTGGCGCCCGCCCCAATCCACGCTGGCTGGCTGCACTCCTCGACCAGAGCCATTCAGTTTACTGCAGCTTCGACGCAGATCCCACCGGCGACGAGATGGCTCTTGCCATGATCGCTGCCTATCCCAGCGTGCAACGCCTGCGCCCGGCCCAGCACGACTGGAACGACGTGCTCAAAGAACCTGCCTGACCCTGGTGACTCCGCCTTCTGACGTGCGACTACTCTGAAACCATACTCTACTCCTTGGACAGGAAAATGCACTACCCGGCGTTCTCAATCATCGGTGGGATTTAGGTGAGCGCAGGTGGTTGGATATTCGTTAGCGCCAGCGGGATTTTGGAACGCAAACGGATCTATCCTATCCTTGACAACCTTCCACTGTTTTTGGGAGTAGTCGTACTCAGACCAGAGCAATGTCACTCCTTTCCTGATCTGATAGAAGAAACCGCGCAGCATCTGCTCAAGGATTGGGCGCGGCAGAAGCTCAAAGGTATTCTTCGGCTGAACTGCCCCCCGATATTTGTCTATGTTCAAACACATAGGCTGCTACTCGGTTAGCGAGCGAACTTGATCTGGGATTACTTCTGAGGCGTTCATCGGCGATTTCCCATTTTCCCGCGCACCAAAGCATCGAGCTCGGAAATCATGAATTTCCAGAGAGGCCCCACCTGGTGCGCGTTCAGATCTTTTCGAACAATCCTTCTTCTACTTGTAAACAGTTATTTGAAAAATAGTTCTCAATGGCCTTCGATGCCAATTTTGAATCCGGTGTTTGGCCCGAAGCCGGTTCGGCTGTGAAGCTTGAAAGTGGCCATTCCGCTCAAGGTCGGTTATCAACATCACAAATCGAATCGAATCCCTGGTTTTCGATTTTCCGACATACCTCCAAGAGCAGGACCGGGTGGTGGGCGAAAAGTGGGCTTGAGCCAAGCTGGCTATTCGCCCGCATTGATCACCATTTGCCAAACAATGGCAATTCATTTTTAATTCGGCCCAACCGCGCGACTGGCCGAAACGACCTCCAGACTCGGCGCCAAGGTCACGGTGAGATTCTCGTGGCCTTGGAGGTTGCGCACTACCAGGACCAGGTTCTTGCCTTCAATGCTTAGCCGGCGCAGGGAAAGGTCCGCGCCATTCGTCAATGTTTGATCGCCGTCAAATAGGCTGGCGATTTTTATAGTTCGCATGGGAACAATGGTCCCGGTCGCCACTTCGGCTTCCACTTCAGCAAGCACTTTTCGAAGAGCGGGCATGGTTTGTCCCGGCTCCATGGATATTTGCGCGCGCGGCCCTCCAAAAACCAAGAGCTCCCGAGTTTGAGGATTGATCGTGAAGCCCATGATCTTTTCGTCAACCTGAGCCAACAGGCATTTAGCGGGACCGCTCCAGACCTGTCCCGTGGGC
Source organism: uncultured Verrucomicrobiota bacterium (assembly GCA_903845125.1). Classification (GTDB taxonomy): domain Bacteria; phylum Verrucomicrobiota; class Verrucomicrobiia; order Limisphaerales; family UBA1319; genus CAIMWS01. The sequence goes on along the minus strand of CAIMWS010000512.1, from coordinate 1,127 downwards.
AAAACCGCCACGCAAAAGCTGGGCGAATAGGAAATCACTGGCATGCTGCCTTTGCCCAAGCCCGGCACGTCCACTGCTTCTGGTAAAACGAACAGTCGTTCGCACGAATCGGCTGGCACTGGAACGTTGGCGGATTGGACCATTATCTTGCGCTGGGTCCAGGGATTTTGGCTGCCCGGCATCCTCGCATCCACCAAGACCGACACCGGATGGCCGTTTTGCGCGGCGGAAACCAGCTCGATGTCAGAGGATAAGACCAGTTGGAATTGGTTGCCGTTGCGCGTTTGGAGGTTAAAGGCGACATTATGATTGGTGAATTGAATACTCGTGATGGCCAGGGTGTTACCCTGCATGCTGGAGGTAAGATCGCACAAGGCATTTATGCCAAAAATCCTGGCCAAATTGAACAGAACCACACCTTGCTCATAACTCGGCCAGTGCTTTTTTCCCTGTAGCAGTTCGGCGATCCACTGGTTGCCAAACTCGCGCATCAATTGGCCGGTTGGCATCGTTCGCGGCCTGATCAACTCCAAAGACTGGGCACCGTTGCCCTTGGCCGACCAAATCGCTCCATTAAGGCTGAAATAGGTCGTCATCGGTCGTGAATAGCCAATCCAAACCGATTTATTGTCAGAGCCATAAATTATATCAATTAATGGGGCAAAAAAACCGTTGGTAGCACGGCAGGATTGTTTTGTGGCCTGCATTGGGCCATTCTCACTGACGAGAGTCAGGGGCGTAGGTTCCGACCAGACAAAAGGAGCGGACGCTTCACTGCCCGCCAGGCTGCCACTTAAAAACATTGCACACACAAACCACAGTATTCGATAGGTTTTCATAGTAGATAGCATTATAATAGATTTATACATATATAAGTTTGTTTAAAGCAAAACGTGATTTAATGTTCAGACTAAATGTTAATAATAAAACCACAATTTTCCCCACCCCCAGGAGGCATGAGTTGTAGAAAGAAGGTTTTGACTAAATCTCGGGTCAAAAAGTGATGCTGGATAAGCGAAGGGGCCCAAGAAATCGATTGCCTGTTGCTCCATATCATTTGCACTTACATAGGTCGTCCCGTATGAAGGATAGAAAATTATAACAGGACTGGAAATAGTTTCAACGCG
>CAIMWS010000511.1 GCA_903845125.1 uncultured Verrucomicrobiota bacterium | reverse complement strand
GTCAAACTGGCATTGGTAGCCTCGGTGATTGGCGAACCGTTGAACTTCCATTGGTAAGCCAGCGGTGCCGTCCCGGTGGCCACCACCGTGAAGGTCACATTGGTCCCTGGATTTACCACCTGGCCCACCGGTTGCCGGGTGATCACCACCGGCATGTTCACACTCAATACCGCCCCGGCACTGGTCACCGTCCCCGCCACATTGCCCACCTCTACCGTGTAAGTGCCCGCTTGTGCGCTGGCCACATGGGTCAGCGTCAAACTGGCATTGGTAGCCTCGGTGATTGGCGAACCGTTGAACTTCCATTGGTAAGCCAGCGGTGCCGTCCCGGTGGCCACCACCGTGAAGGTCACATCAGCCCCCGGGTTCACCACCTGGCCCGCCAGTTGCTGGGAGATCACCGGCGCTGACCACACCGTGATGTAACCCACCTTTTTTTCCACCCCGCTGGCATAGCCGGGGGCGCTCGCCACCAACTGCACCCCATATACCCCGGACTGCGTATACACCTTTACCGGGTTCTCCTCCTGGCTCCCTGTCCCATCCCCAAAATCCCACTGCCAACCCGCCATCGGCGGGCTGGAGGCCACCCGGATCGGATGCGGGTTCCCCCCCGGCCCGCCGCCGGCCGCACTGGGCCGCGCTGCCACAATCCGTCCAATCACCGTGATCTGGCCCGTCGTCCCGTCGATGCTGCACACATCCCAATACTCCCCCTCCCCCGTGGTGGGCACCCGCAGCGTCTGCAGCAACCCCTGCTCACCGTAGATCTGCACCACCGCCTTGGAGTCCCGCAACCGACCCGTGTCCCCCTGCTCCTCCGTGAAATTTTGCACGTAATACCGGTAGGCCCCGGGGAACAGCCGCGCGATCGTGATCGTCTCCGGCCCGAAACCATCCTTGCGGTCCACATCGATCAGCGCATAGGGCGGGCCGTTGGTCCGGCCCCGCTGGCTGGCCTGGTAGGACACCTCATAGGCCGCCCCTTCGATGGCCGGCGTGGCCAGATGGGCGTCCAGATCCCGGGGGCTGGCACCCCAGTTGAGCACCAGCCGCAGCCCTGCCATGTTGGTAGGCGAAAGTGAAAAATCCAGCCGCGTGGCCGCGGTCCCCGCCAACTGCACCTGGGTGTTCGTGTAGGCCAGGTAGCCCGGCCGGGATCCCCGCACCGTCACCAACTGCGCATCCACCCGCGTCAGGTTCCGGAAGCGCACCGTCAAGGGAGCCAGGCCGGCCGTGGCCTCCGCGCTGAAATCGGCCACCACCACCCCGGCGCTCAACCCTTTGAGCGTGTAGTTGCCAGCGGCATCGGTGGTGGCGCTGAGACCCCCGGCCGCCACCGCCGCCCCGGACAGCGGCTGGCCAGTGACCGCGTCAGTGATCTGCCCGTTGAGCTCCCCTCCGGAGCTCACCTCCACCACCTGGTAAAACCGCATGGCCCGGCCCGCGGTATCCCGCCAGGCCCAGAGATTGGAGGTGGCCAACAACGGCGCCGGCGTCACCACCTCCCAGGCTGCATCCACCTTCGCCGACGCTTTGACCTGATACGCGCTGCCCGGGCTGGCTGGCCAGCTGACCACAATGGGGTTGGTGCCCGCTCCCCGGTCGAACTGGATTGTGCTGTTCACCCCACCCCCTGCTTGCCCGTAAAGCAGCGCCTCCCACAACAGGCTCATGGTCAGCCCCAACCACGCCTGCAAGGAACTCCTCTGTTGCATAGGCGCAGATTGATAGTTGCCCTGCCGGTTTGCAACCCCTGTTTTTTTCAACAGGCCGCGCTGGCCCAGCCGGTTTGGAGGTTTATCCACGGTTTTCATTTTGTGCGCGGGGAGCCCTGCCCGCCGCGGCTTCCGCGGCTACGCGGAGGAAACTGAGTCCTGTCCGGCGTAAAAAAAAAACGGGCGGCCGGGAAATTTCCGGCCGCCCGCAACCACCCTGGGAAAAAGGGGGTGGTTTGGGAATAGACCGTTATTTGCGCAGCCGGTAAAACCGGCTCTGGCCGTCGGCGTTCACGGTCACGCTATTATTCTGCACACCCGCCACCGCCGTCCAGGAGGAGGCCGGCAGGGTGCCGGAGCTTTCCAGGGTAAACCCGGCGGCATCGGCAGGCCAGGAGATCGTGACCTTGGAGCCCGCGAGGGCGAAGGCGAGCTTCACCGGCACGCTCTTGCCTGCCAGCTCGTCAATGTAATCCTGCTGGAGGACGCCTTTCCAGATGGTGAACTCGTCGAAGGCGCCGCCCACATCGACGGCCCAGTTGCTGGTGGGGGCCAGGCTGATGCGGTATTCGCCTTCGGGGATGTCGGCCCGGGGCTGGAGGTTCTGGGCGATCTGCTGGCCATCGAGGTAGAGGGTGGTGGCGCCGTTGCGGCCGTCGCAGGTGATGGTAACCATCGCCCAGCGGCCCACGGGATAGGCGCTGCCGCCCGCGGTGTCGCGGTTGGAGCCCCAGGCGTAGAGGTTGTTGTTCTTGGCGCCGCTGAACGCCAGCAAGGCCCGCGCAGTGCCGGCGCCTTTGTCCTGCACCGGCCCGAAACCGGCCAGGTAGGCCAGGCTCGCCGGCTCCTGGGCCAGGTTCACCCACAGGTTGATGGACCAGGAATCCGATCCTTTCACCGGCAGGTTCAGGGCGGCGTCATTATATACCGGGTTGCCCGGCTCCAGCTGGACGGCCTTGCCGGTTTTGCCCGCCACGTAAGTGACCGTCCCGGCGGCGGCGCCATCGTTGCCATTGCCGGAAGTATCCTTCAGGTCATTCTCGAATTTCCACTCGGCCACTTTCCTGACCGAATAGCCGTCGCCGCCCTGGGCCAGGTCGGCGATCTGCACCTGGTTCAGCACCCCGGACCAGATGGTGAATTCATCGAAATCGCCGCCCACATCGATGTTCCAGTTGCTCTTGGGGGCCAGGCTGATCCGGCTTTCACCGGCGGGGATGTCGGCCCGCGGCTGCAGGCTGCGGCCGATCGACTGTCCGTCGAGGTAAATCGTGGTGGCGCCATCGGCGCCATCATAAGTGATGGTGACCATGGCCCAGCGGTTCGTGGGATATGGCGTGTCTGTGGCGGTGTCGCGGTTGGAGCCCCAGGCGTAGATATTGTTGGCCCGGGGGCCGGTGAACGTCAGCAGCGCCCGCGCGGTACCGGCGCCTTTGTCGGCCACCGGCCCGAAACCGGCCAGGTAGGCCAGGCTCGCCGGCTCCTGGGCCAGGTTCAGCCACAGGTTGATGGACCAGGAATCCGTGCCCTTGAGCGGCAGGCTGGCGGCGGCGTCATTGACGACCGGGTTGCCCGGGGCCAGGCGCACCGCCTTGCCCACTTTGCCCGGCACGTAGGCCACCGTGCCCTTGGCGGTGCCATGGTTGCCATGGCCGGAGGTGTCCTTCAGGTCGTCCTCGAATTTCCACTCGTTGACCAGCCGGGCAAAGGAGCGCTTGCTCACGGCCAGGCTGACTTCGTCGCTGGTGACCTGCCCGAGCGAATTGCTGATGGAGACCTTGTATTTGCCCGCGTCGGCCAGCGCGATTTTGGCAAAGTCCAGGGTGCTGGCAATGGCGCCCGCCACGAGCTGGCCATCCTTATACCACTGGTAGGTGATCGGCTCCGCGCCGGTGGCGGCCACCGAGAGCTGGAAGGGCGCGCCATCGAACACCGTGGCCCCCTTGGGTTGCCCGGTGATCACCGGCGCCGCCGGTTTGAAAGCGTCGGCATCGGCGATGCCCTTGCCGGCTTCCCCGGCCTTGAAAATGGCATAGATCTCCTGCGGGCTGAGCCCGCGGCCCCACACGCCGACATCATCGATTTTGCCTTTGAACCAGCCGGCGGCGCCAGTATCCGGACTGGCGCAGTCGTTGGCGATTTTCACCCCGATGCCGATGCAGCTCATGGGGGGAATGACCAGCGTGCCGTCGTAGGTGGTGGAGGCCACCTCGGCGCCGTTGCGGTACAGGCGCACCTTGGATCCATCGCACACGAAGGCCACCTGCTGCCAGCTTCCCGTGGGGAACGGATCGGGATCGCTCACGTTGGGGGTCTTCCCGTCGGCCTGTTTGATGTAGATGTTCTCGTGCACGCCGTCGCCAAAGATGCCGAAGTGGAACTGGCCGGCATCCGAGCTGCCCCAGTTCTTCACGAAGGAGGCCCAGGAACCGAGCTGGTCCGCCCAGACCCAGGCGGAAACCGTCAGGGTGGAGGCGGGCTTGGTGTAATCCTGGATCAGCACATATTGCTGGAGCTCGGATCCGCCCAACTGGATGGCCCCGCCGGCCTTGCCCGCGACCCACTGCGAATCGTCCCCTGCATAGTTACCCAGGGTGCCGGGGTGGCCGGCGGAGGAGGAGTCGGCCGCCTGGTCGCCCTGTTTTTCGTCGAATTTCCAATAACCCAAAAGCCCCGTCGCAAAGGTGACCGTCTGCACCGTCAGCTTCGCCACGCTGCTGGTGACGCTGCCGCCTGGATTGGTCACCACGGCCACATAATCGCCCGCATCGGAGGCCTTCACGCTGGCGAGGCTGTAGGTGGCGTTGGTGGCTCCGGCGATGGGTTTGCCGTTCAGCTGCCACTGGTAGGTGATCGGCGCCGTGCCGGCGGCCTTCACGGTGAAGGCCGCGGTTTCACCCACGAAGCGGGTGGCGCCCTGGGGCTGGCTCGTCAGGGTGGGAGGCAGGTTTTGGTATTGGTCGGCCTGGCTCAGGTCTTTGCCAGCCTGGCCGGCGTTATATATGGAGGCCATCTGGGCGGAGGTCAGGGCGGTGGTCCACACTCCGACATCGTCGATCTTGCCCTGCCAGAATCCGCTGACCGCCTGGCCGCCGCCATCCAGCGTGGCGCCGATGCCCAGGAACGGCCCGGACGGGACCGCCAGGGTGCCGCTATAATTGGTGGCCACGGCCACTTCGGCGCCGTTCCGGTAAAGGCGAATGGTGGAGCCTTCGGCCACCATGCCCACATGCTGCCAGGACGCGGTGGGGAAACCGGAGGTTTCATTCACCACCACCTGGTTATTGCTGTCGGTGGTGGTGTTTCCCAACGGGCCGAAGGCCTGATCGCGGTTTTTCAAACGGATCACCAGGCCGATCGGTCCCGCGCTACTGAGGCCGCTCTCCACAATCGTGCTCTGCGGCCAGGTCTCCAGCGGATCGGCGTAAACCCAGGCGGAGACCGAGCAGGCGGTCGTGGGCTTGGGATAATCCGGCACTGACACATAGTCGTCCCCGTTGTTCTGGCCTCGGAAAAGCAGCGCGCCGCCGATTTTTCCAGCGCCCCACTGGGGATTGTCGCCCGCCGAGTTGTATACGGCGCCGGCGTTGCCCCGGCCCGAGGTATCCCGCGCCGTCACCCCGCTGGTTTCATCGAAAGTCCAATGGCCCGCCAAACCGTTGGTGATGGCGGCCCGGGATGGACTGGTAAGCCCGGCCAGCAGGAACCAGGCCACAAGGCCTATTTTGAATATGTGTTTCATAGTTTCTTCAGGTTCGTTGTTTCTGGTTTTTGGATCAGTGCGATTGGAATTTAAGCCCGGCGCCTCCGAAAAGAAAGCACATTTTCCCCCGGGCGCGCCAGCCCTCACAGTCCCACCTCGCCAGGGGGCCGGCCAGGCCTGGCGGGCCGGCCCGGGCTGATGTTGCTCGCGGCTTGTAATCCGGACCGGCGCCCATAAAGTCGGCGGCGTTTGAAATGAAATGGGAGTGAAACATGAGTATTTTAATATTGCCGGTGGTTTTGAAATGGTTGTTGGGCCTGGGAGGGATTGCCCTCCTGGCGGTTTGGATCGTCCCGGAAGTTCCGGCGGCGGATCCGTGGCCCATGGACACACTCCGGGAACGCGCGGCGGCGTTCCGGTCCGTCATCGCGGTGCCGGACTTTGAAACCACGCCCGGGGCGCTGCGGCAAAGCGTGGCGCAAACCCAGGCGGCCGCCAGCGCCGCCCTGGATGCCCTGGCCAGCGTTCCCGCCCGGCAGGCCACCTTCGAGAACACCGTGCGGGCGCTGGACGGCATCCACCACGGGATCGCCCTCGCTTTCAACCGTTCCTACCTGATCATGCAAACGCACCCGGAGGTCAGCCTGCGGGAGGCCGCTGCCACGCTGGTCAAGGAACTCCAGGCCTGGTGGGTGGGACTGGATTACCGGGAAGATGTCTACGCCGCCGTGCGGGCTTATGCCGACACCCGGCCCGCCTTGCAGGGGGAGGACGCCAAATTGCTGGAGGAGACCTTGCGGGATTTCCGCCGGGCCGGCCTTGGCCTCGGGCAGGCGGAGCGGGCGGAGGTGGAAGTTTTGCGCAAGGAACTGGCCACCCTCGTCACCGATTTTGAATCCAACATCACCCGGGCGCGGCAGGCGGTGGTGTTCACCCGGGCGGAACTGGCGGGCGTGTCGGAGAGCTTCCTGGCGCAGCCGGGCCTCCAGACGGGCCCGGATGAGTTCACCGTCCTGGCCCATGTGACCTGGCATTACACCACCGTCATGGAGAACGCCGGCTCGGAAGCCGTCCGCAAAAGGCTGTTCCTGGCCCGGTTCAACCTGGCCCGCGAAGCCAACCTGCCCTTGCTCGAGAAGCTGGTGGGCCTCCGCGCCCGGCTGGCCCGGAAGCTGGGATATCCCACCTGGGCCGATTACCAGCTGGAGCCGAAAATGGCGAAGACCGCCGGGGCGGCCCGCCAATTCCTGGACCGGCTCAAAACCGGGCTGCAGCCGAAATTCGACGCGGAGCTGGCGGAGCTGCGCGCCCTCAAAACCCGCGCCACCGGCCAGGCCGATCCGCCCCTCCATAAATGGGATTGGCGCTATTACAGCAACCAGCTGAAAAAAGAGCGCTACACCGTGGATGCCGAACAGCTGCGAGTTTTCTTCCCCTATGAAAAGGTTTTGCGGGGCATGTTCCAAGCCTGCCAGCACGTCTTCGGCCTCCGCATCGAGCCGGTGGCGCCGCCCGCCCTGTGGGCGCCCGGGGTTCAGCTCCAAGCCGTCCTGGATGCCGCCACGGGCGAACCGCTGGGATTGTGCTATTTGGACATGCATCCCCGCGAAGGCAAATACAACCATTTCGCCCAATTCGAACTGATCGAGGGGAAGCTGCTGCCGGACGGCCAATACCAGCGGCCCACGGTGGGGCTGATCTGCAACTTCCCGCCCCCCGCGCCGGATAAGCCATCCCTGCTGGCCCACCAGGAGGTGGTGACCCTCTTCCACGAGTTCGGCCATGCGCTGCACTCGCTGCTCACCCGCGCCCGGCATCGGCGGTTCTCCGGCACCAGCGTGCCCCGGGATTTTGTGGAGGTGCCTTCCCAGGTGCTCGAGAGCTGGGCCTGGGACAAACGGGTGCTCGACCGCTTCGCCGCCGATTACCGCGATGAAAGCCGGAAGATCCCCAGTGAAATCCTGGACCGCTTGAAAGCCGCCCGCCTGGCCACCATCGGCGTTTTTTACCGCCGGCAACTGGCCATGGGCCTGCTGGATATGGTCCTGCATTCGGAAGCTCAACCCGGTCCGGCGGAGGAATTGGTCCGCCAGGCCAACGCCACCTACGGCGAGACCTTTCTGCCGCTTCCGGAAGACACTGCCTTCATTGCCTATTTCGGACACCTGGGCGGGTATGACGCCGCCTATTATGGCTATGCCTGGGCGGATGCCATCGCCGCCGACCTGGCCACCGTGTTTGAACAATCCAGCCGCGGGTTTTCCGACGCGGAGGCCGGCCGCCGCCTGCGCGATGAAATTTACGCCGTGGGCGGTTCGCGCGAAGTCCAGGATTCCATCCGGCAATTCCTCGGCCGCGAGACTTCCATCGAGCCGTTCCTGAAGTCCCTGGGGATTGCCTGAAAACGCCGGCCCATCAGCCGGTCCGCCTAAGCAACGCTGCCCGCCCACGCTGCGCGCGCCTGGCCAGCCACCCAATGACGGCGCCCCACGGGTATGGAATATTTCCGGGCAGCGCCAAACTGCTGTCGCGGCGCCAAACTGCTGTGCCAAACTGCTTGCGCTCAGGCGGAAGCCCAAGCATTTTACGGGGATGTTGAAACCTTGTTTTAACCGTTTAATCCGGCTGCTGGGTATTTTGCTGTTATTCACCAGCAGCCTGCCGCCCCGGCTGCAGGCGGCGGAGAGCTGGTTTTCCAAAGGCCCCTATGTGCAGTCTTTCCAGCCGGACGCCATGAGCGTGATGTGGGAGGCGCCCACGAACAGCCCGGCCTTGATCCGCTACGGCCTGGGCGGCCAGCTGGACCAAAGTCTCACGGTGCCGGAGCCACGCAAACTGAAGGGGATTTCCTCCGTTTCGATCACCAATGTGGGTCCGGTGTTCAAGACCAACACCGCGGCGAAGGGGGCGGCGCGGATCACCAGCACCCTCAAAACCAACGTGGTCAACCGGACGGTGACGAACAACTTTTTTGTGTATGAAACCATCCTGGAGCATCTGCGCCCGGGAACCGCCTATTCCTATTCCGTGGAATTGAATGGTGAGCGGACCCCGCCGCAGCGGTTCACCACGCTCGACCCCGGGGCGGAAAAGGCCCGGTTTATTGTGTATGGCGACACCCGCAGCGATCCCGCGATCCACGCTTCCATGGCCCGGCGATTCCAGGCGCACACACCGGATTTCATCCTGCACTCGGGCGACTTGGTGGCCAGGGGCAAGGATTATGCTCTGTGGGGCCGGGAATTTTTCGGGCCGATGGGGCCGGTGATCCGGGGCATTCCGTTCTTCTCCACCATCGGCAACCACGAGGAGGATGGCACCAATTACCTGGCCTATTTCCATCTGCCGGGCAAGGAACTGTGGTATTCGTTTGACGCCGGCCCGGTGCATGTGGTCGTGCTGGATTACCATTTCGATAAGAAGACCAGCGAGCAATTCAAATTCGCCCGGGAGGACCTGCTGGCCAGCCGCGCGCCGTGGAAACTGGTGATCCTGCATTACCCGGTCTTCAACATCGGCGGGCACGCCACGGGGTGGGGGCACACGGATTACCTGCCGCTGTTTTTTGAAGCCCGCGTGGATGTGCTTCTGGCCGGCCATTCGCACATTTATGAGCATTTCCGGCCGGTGGCGACCCGCAATCAGTTCGATCGGTGGGCCATCACTCCCATCACCACCGGCGGTGGCGGCGCCAACATCCACCAATCCTTCGATCACCCGGCCCTGTTGGCCCGCGAATCGGTCAACCACTATGTGCTGATGGAGGCGGACCGTGAGCTGTTGCGGATCCAGGCTTTCCGGGCCAGCGGCACTTTGCTCGATCACTTTGAACTGCGCAAACCGGGCGGCCGGCCGACGGCGCAATACCTGGCTTCCGCCTGCCCGGTGGAACCGCTCAAACTCGTCTCCGAGCTGACCCCCAGCCTGACCGGCAAAGTGGCGGCGGTGCCCCGGCCCGACCAGCCCGTTTGGGTCATGTTCTCCGTGCCCCCCCGCAAGCAGCCGGCCCGCCCGGCCCAACTGGAAATCCTGCTCACTCCGGAATCCCGGGAGTATTATGAAATATTGGGTGGGCCCGTGGCCGCCACCACGCCCGGCAAAGGGGCCACGAATGTGGTTTGGACTGCGATCCGCGCCACCGGCAAGGCGAAGGTGGCCGCGGACAAGGATCAATACCTGGTGCCGCCCCTGAATTTCCAGGCCCGGGTGGTGGCCGCGGAGGGTGAAACGCTGGTGGCGGGCGCCCGCTGCAAAGTTTCGGCCACCGCCGCCGCCGCCGCCGCGAAAATGGGCCGCGGCCGGCCGTAACGGAACCTGGCGTGGCGGTCAGGGCGCGCCCGGCAGTCCCGCTTGGGCGCGGCGAAAAACCCCGGACACATAAACACACCTCAGGAGCGCCTCGGCCCGGGCCGCGAGATCCGGCCACTCGGTGCTCCCGACACCGCGTGGCGGATCCACTGGGGCGGGCGCCCTCTCCGCTCCGGAGGATTGGGATTTGAAACACCGGGCCGCTGCTTCCTTCAACACCGCCGCCAGGGTGCCCAGGCCCAGGCGGTCGGCCCCGCTCCCGGCCTCCAGCAGCCGCCCGGCCCGCACCGGGTGCACCGCTGCCACCCCCGCCTCGGCCAGCGTGAGCAAAAGGTCGTCCACCTCATCCAGGAACCGGGTGAGCGGCGTGTCCAGCACGGGCACTTCCGTCTCCTCGCCCGCCTCTTCCCAGCCGGCTTCCTGGGGCAGGGAATGGGCAGGGCTTGGCGCGGGCGCCCGGGTGGTATCCAAAGCCAGGTTCAGGACGCCCAGCCGCTCGCGCCACAGGCTGAAGGGGTGGATCTCCAGGCCTTCCCGGCCCCGCGCCACCCGGCCCACCAGGACTTCCTGGCCGGCCGCTGGCACGGCCATTTTTTCCAGGTGCCGGATGGCCGGTTCATGCAGGTCGTCGAACCGGAGTTCCAGCGGCAGGCGCTGGCTGGCCGCATCCTGAAGCTGCCAGGTGAAGGTTTGACGCACGGGATCAAATCGCCGCTCGCCCCACGCCGCCGGGCGGATCGCCACGATCGCCGCCAAAGGATCCGCCTCCCGCAGACCCGGCAGCACCTGGGCCGCCAGGTGCTGCTCCAGTTCCGCCCAAACCGTGTAAACCGGCAGGCCGGCGGGCAGCATCTTGACCGCCCCGGTCACCAGCGCCCGGCTCTGGCTGGAGCCTGACAAACGCCCGGCGGCGCTGCGCCAGGCATGGTGCAACTGGAACGCGCAGCGGGAGACCTGGCGGGGCGTGTCCGCCCCCTCCCAGGGCCCGGGCGCGGTGTAGCGGGTCACGGCGCTGAACTGGCCCGCCTGGTGGCGCGGCCGGGCGTCGGACCACGAGTTCCAGCGCCGGGCGGCCGAATCCCAAAACAACACCGCCAACCCCTCGTAGCCGGACGCGGAGCGCCAGGGCCAGGCGGCCACGCCGGTGAGCGCCAGGGTGCCCGCCGCCTCGTAGCGCGTCCGGTGCCAGCCCACCAGGTCCGGGCGCGGATTCTCCCCCCCGTTCTCGAGGGCGGAGCAGAGCGCCTGCGTGTGCGCGAGGCGGCCGAGCAGCCGGCCGGGATCGCCACGCGCATCCCGGGCCGCCGCCAGCACCACCTCGTCCGCCAGGCTGCGCAGCGCCAGCGCCAGCCGGGGCAGGTTCACCCCCAGGGCGGAGACGGCCAGCGTGGCCCACCGCTGCTGGCTGGCAGCGGACACCCGGGCCAAACCACCGGCCAGCGTCTCCGCCAGGAGCGACCGGCAGGAGGCCAGCACCCCGGCCCGGCTCCGGGGTGCGCCGCTGGCCGCCGCCAGCGCTGCCCCGGCGCCGGCGCCCAAGCTCCAGGGGATGCCATGGGCGCCTTGGAGGCTGATCACCGCCGCCACCACCACCGGCCGGGGATCCTGCTGGCGGCCCGCGACAATCGCCCCCTCCAGCCCGGCCCCGGCCACCAGCCGGCACTGGAGATTCAGGGCGGGGAACTGGACCAGCAGGCCGCCGCCCCGGTCGATCACCGCCGGCCCCTGGCCCGCGATCTTCAACCCGGCGCGGAAGGCCTCCGGGCCGGCCCATTGTTCCAGCTGTTCGCGGGACAGCTCCACCAGCTGGCGTTCCGCCGCCGCCGCTTCGTCCGCCGGGATCGGCCCCGCCGGGGCGGCGGCCGATTCCCCCGGCCCGGGCTGCTGGAGGTGCAGCACCGCCAGGAGGATGTGCTGGCAGACATTGGCCGCTCCGCACGAGCAGGTGGCCTGCGCCGGGCCTGCGCCGGGGAGGTTCACCACGCTCCCGGCGGCGTGGATGAACAAGGTTTCCTTCGCCTCGCCGAACACCCGCACGGCCGGGCTGCGCTCGAGGTCTTTCCGCGCGCGGCGCAGGAGGCCTTTGCTGGCCAGCGCCTCGAGCGCGGCCTCGTCCAGGGCGCGGGCCAGCCGGCGGAGTTGGGTTTCCAGCGGGGTCATCGGGATTGGACCACCCGGGCCAGCCACCCGGCGAAGTGTTTGGGGGTGAGCGCGGCGATCTCCATGCCAGCCTCGGCGAGCAGCCCGGCCAGGTGGCGGTCGTAGGCCGGCGTGGCGGTTTCGTCGAGCGCCGCCAGGCCGATCAGCTTCACGCCGCCCTCCCGCAGCCGCCGGCAGGCGCACAGCATGGCCCCGGGCGGGGGGCCCTCACAGAAATCGCTGATCAGCGCCAGCACCGTCCGGTGGGGATTCTCGAGCAGGGTCTCGCAGTAGTTCAAGGCCTGGCCGATGTTGGTCCCCCCGCCCAACTGGACGCTCAGGAGGGTCTCGACGGGATCGTCCACATGTCCGCTCAGGTCCACCAAGCTGGTGTCGAATAGCACCAGCTTCACCCGCAGGAGCGGCAGGCCCGCGAGGATGCCGGCCAGCACGGCGCTGTGGATCACCGAACCGGCCATGCTGCCGCTCTGATCGACGCACAGGATCACCTGCCAGGGCAGCCGGCGCGAGTTGCGCGCGAAAAACTGCGGATCCCGCAGGAGGAGCCGGCGGCGGCGGGCGTCGTAGTATCGGAGGTTGCGCCGGATGGTGCCGCGCCAGTCGAAATTCCGGGCGGCCGGCTGGGGGCTGTGCTGGAACCGGTTCAGGCGGCCCGCGAACGCGCGCCGCACTTCCGGCTCGAGCTGGCGCCGGATCTCCTCCACCACCTGGCGGATGAGGCGGCGGGCGGCCTCCAGCACCCCGCCCCGCAGGTGGCCCCGGAAGGTAAGCAAGGTCTTCAGCAACTCCTCGCTCGGCTCCAGCTTGGCCAGCGTCTCCGGGTCGGTCAGCAATTCCGTCAGCCCGTAGCGGTCCAGGGCATGCTTTTCGATCACCTCGACGACCTCCCGCGGGAACAGCTCCCGCACCTGGCCCAGCCAGTCCGGCACGCTGAGCTGGGTGGGATCCAGCGTGCCCGCCGGGGCGCGGCCGCGCACCCCGCGGCCTTGGTATTCGCGCGAATACAGGTAATCCAGTGCCGCCTCCATGCGCGCCTCCCGCGCGGACAGCGGAGGCGATAGCCGCTGGCTGGCGAACCGCCCCAGCACCAGGCGCCATCTCGCCAGCACGCTCATCCGCGCCCCTCCGGGCCCGGCGCCACCGCCAGCCACCCCTCCAGGCCGTCCTCCACCAGGGATTTGCGGACCAGGGCATCCAGGCGGACGGCGCCCATCAGCGTGGCCTCATCCCCCGCCGGCTGCAGCGTCGGCGGCGGGGCCTGGGCGCCGTGCAACCGGGCAGCCAGGGCGGCCACCTGGTCCGTCTCGCGCGGGGTCAAATCGGCGAAAGCCAGCCGCAGGTGCGGCAGCCGCTCGACAAATTCATCGTTCGTCCAGCCAGCCAGGAGCGCATCCACCGCCGCGGCGAGCGCGGGCTGGCGCCAGGCCAGCTCCCGGCAGGTGCGCAGCAGCCCGGTGAGGAAGTCGATCTGCCGGCCGGCTTCGCCCGTGGCGGCGTGGAGGCGTCCGGCCAGCAACTGCAGCAGCTCCGGTTCCGGCAACCGCCCGCCGCCATGGAGCAGCCCCGCCGCCGCGCCGGCGAGCAGCGGCGGGCATTGCGCCTGGCCGGGCGCCCGGCTGAGCGGCTCCCAGTAGAGGGCGGGATCCAGCCGGCCTCCGGCCCCGGCTTCCGAGTGCAGCAGATCCCGGACGGTGATGAGCGCGTTCACCGTTTCCGGAGCGGCCTCGGCGGGAGTGTCCGCCAGGTGATGCAGGTGGTAACCGGCCCGCGCGTAGGCGGCGCCGATCAGCCGGGGAATGGCTGGCAGGCTGTGCGCCTCCAGCGGCTCCCGCGATTCCCAGAGGAGCAGCAGTTGGTTCAGCGCCGCCGCCAGCGAAGTGAACGACGGGTCCGCGTTCACCCGCGCCTCGATCAGCTCCGGCAGCGGCCCCGCCTCCCGATGCAGCCCCATCTGGCAGGCGTGGACCAGCAGGCCCACCGCGTCCAGCGCGCTGCTGCCGTGCCCGGCGGCTTGCAGCCCGGCGATGCTCCCCGCGAGCCGGCCGGCGGCCGCCTCCGCCACCGTGGCGCCGTGCACCCCGGCCTCGATCAGCCCGCTCTCGGTTTGCGGGCGCCACTGATAATCCCAATGCTCCTGCAGCAGCTCCAGGCCGGTGCCCTGGACAAAATCCGGTCCGGCCACCAGCGTGGCGAATGGCACGCCGAGAAAGCCCAGGCTGTGGAGGAATCGGCTGGCCCGGCGGTGGGACACTTTCCGGTAGAGATCCAGCAGTGCCTTCCGCCGCACGGAGTCGTCGGTGCCCAGCCGCAGCTGCCGGGCGGTGGCGCGGAAATCCTCCACAATCGGCGGCGATCCGGCCTCGGGCGGGACCTCCCCGATGCCGGTCCCGGCCAGCGCCTGGCGGGCCAGCCCGAGGATGACTTCCCCTTCGGCCTCGACGGCCCCCTTGACGAAACAGCTCCGGATGCCGTCCAGCAGATCCTCCCGCGCCGGGCCCGGGCGGCC
>CAIMWS010000510.1 GCA_903845125.1 uncultured Verrucomicrobiota bacterium | reverse complement strand
GTCGATCAGGTAGGTGTTGCTGCGCACCCCAAAAAAGGTGTAGCCGGCGTAGGTCTTGGCCGGGTCCCAATAAAGCACCTCCACCGGCCCCTGCAGCCGCTCAAAGGCTTGCAGGGCGGCGACTCCCGCCAGCAGGCTGAATGCCGCCAGTAAAACAATGCGTAAAGTTTTCATAATAGGTCTTGTCGTTTGGCAGTTTGCACAGGGGTGTTGGACTATGGCGAATGATAGGATGGGATGCGGCCGGTGATGGTTTTCCCGGAGGTCAGGGTGCGTCCCGCCAGGACCGGATCGTTGGTGCCCAGGCGGAAGGCCCGGAAGATGGAGTTATACATTGGCCAATTGTCCTTTTTGAATTTGAGGATGCCGCTGGAGGTTACCGGATTGATATATTCCCACACGGGTTCGCCGGAGGGAGTGACCTCGATGATGTGCCCCTCAGTGTCAGCACAAACCAGGGTGTTGCCATTGGGCAGCCGCTGAGCGCTGCTGCCGATGTGGCTGAACATGCCGTGGCTGGATTTGGACGAATAACTCCAGACAATCTGTTTGGACATGAGTTTTGGGTTCTTGCCCGCCGTCGGGGCGGGGGCCGGCCAGAGGTTGTAGCCTGCGTCCGGCGGATTGACATAAGCGCCGGAGCCAATCCCCTGCGCGTTCAGGAAGGGATCGATCTCGAACACGTAGGATCCTTGCGTATGCTCAAACAGGTTCTGGGCGTTGTTGAAAACCAGCAGGCGGCCAGCGCCCGGAAGACCGTCGGGAATCCAGCTGTCATGGTGGGAGCCGCCGATCTGCTTGTGGCCGGTGGTCGAAACCGTCCAGTTCGTGAGGATGGAGGGCGGGTTGCCCTGGCTGTAGCGGGCCGGGTCGCCAAACCGATAAAGGAAATCCCCCGCCGGCCCGGCGGCCAGCGCGAGGCTACCGGAGGGGTTGCCGACCAAAAAGGTGTTGCCATGGTCCACGACATAAAACTCACCGCGGACCGAGTTGATGACCACCTGGTCCAGAGCTTCGTTGTAGTCGATGGAATTGCAGTGGAGCCAGTCCCGCTGCACCGGCAGGCCGGGGATGTTTATATTCAGCCGGCCTGGATAATCGGCGATGGTTTTACCAGCACCCACGTAGTTGGCTTTGGTGGGATCGAAATCCTGCACGATGTGGTCGAAGAACCACCATTCCCAGATGACGGAACCGGACATGTCGATCTCCACGATCGCGTCCATTTGGGCGTTGGTGTAGTTGCGCCCAAAGGCCGGGTTGCACCCCGCAGCGATGCATTGGTTGGAACTGACTGTTTTGTTGGCAATGTAAAGGGTGGTGAAGGCGTTGAGCTTCCGGTTGAAAATACGGAGAAAATCGTGGTGCGGCGCATAAGTTGAGCGCGTCTCCGTGTATTGCCAGGCAATTTTGCCATCCCAGTCCACCTCGGTGAATCCGCCGAAACCGCTGGGATCATCCTTGGCGGCATCGAGCACATTGCCGTTGGTGAGCACGTGCGGATTGGTTCCGATGGGCCAGGTGTGGGCCACGCGGCCCTCCATGTCCACCAGGTAGGTCGTGCCCCGCACCCCGAACCAGGTGTAGCCATTGAACGTGTTGGTCTTGTCCCAATAGAGCAGCTCGGTGGGCCCTTGCAGCGCCTCAAAGGCGTGAAGCGAATTTACAGAAAAAAACACCAGCACCGCCAACCGAATAATCAACCTGATCATTTTCATATTCAAATAGTGTCGTTATGATTTCAATATATTGTTTTGTATTTTCAATGCAACATTTAAATTTGGTGAGTATTACATCATGGTATTAGCATAAACCGGTAAAATCCTCGACCAGCGCCTTTTGGCACGGCGGCCCTGAAATAACCGATGCCCGCCGAATCGACTTGGTTTGTCTCCGTGGGCGTCCACCCGGCCAATTCAGAAGAGACTTCGATAACAAATAGGGACGCTGGCTTGCCTGAGAACCGCATTTGGATCTCACCCGAGGTTGGCAACCAGGCAGCAACCAGACCCGGCCTGATTATCAACAGGCCGGTTGCCGTTCCTGTGTATATGGCATCTTCAACCGTGGCCGTGACCGCGTAGGAACCCGCTGCCACGGGTGCTGTGGTCTTGCCGTCGTAGGTGAGGCTGACCGTCAATCCCGTGGGAGTGGTAGTGGCTGTGGCCACCTTGGCCAAACCGTCGTAGGTTTGCGTCAGGCCACCGAGCGCCACGCTCGCCGAGGCCTTCTGCACCGTCAGGATCCCGCTGTTAAGGGCCACGGTGTAATTGGTCAGCCTGCCGTTAGGATCGGTCAGACTCGGG
>CAIMWS010000509.1 GCA_903845125.1 uncultured Verrucomicrobiota bacterium | reverse complement strand
CGCGGTGGGTTTTCCATTGGATCCGTTCCTTCCAGGACGCCCGTTTCCGCGTGCAGAACAACAGCAGCCAGCCCTCCTCACAACCCAATCCATCCATGTATTGGGCTAGCTGCGCCAATCCCTCCGCCCGCGTCTTCGCCCCCCGGATCAGCTTCAGCTCGATCGGATACCGCCGCCCCGCATAGGCCACGCAGAGATCCACCCGCCGCGATCCCGTGGCAAACTCCCGCGTGATTTGCGCCCCGCCGTTGGCCACCCGCTGCAGGAACGCCAGCAGGATCAAATGCGGCGCCGCTTCCTGGTAGTCGAACCGTTCCCGCCACGCCTCGCTGTGCTCCCGCCAGAACTGCTGGAACCCTTTGAGCAATCCGCTCATGTCGATCCGCTGCCCGTCCATCCACCGGCCGATCAATTCCGGCGGCAAATCCTCCTGGGCATTGTAATTGAGCGTGCGGACGATGACTTCGTTGTAGATGGGATTGGCGATCCGGATGGTGCCCTGGTCATTGCGGATCAAGCCCAGGTCGCGCACCAACTGGTAATCATCCGACAGGCGGTCGATTTTCACCGCGTCCCCGCAGAGGACCGGCTCGATGATCCGCTGGACGCGCGGCTCCTTGAGCCGCTCCAGCAGGCTGTCGATGTGCGTGTCCCGCCGCAGGATGATCCGCTGCGCCGCCGCCCCGGCCAGGGTGGCCGAAAGCGGCTTGCCAAAGTCATTCCTCCCCAGGGTTTCCACCATTTCCGCGGCGAGGGCGTTGACCAGCCAGGGCTGGCCCCGGGTGAGATGGAAAACCGTCTCCACCAAGTCCGGCGGGAACTCCTGCCCGGTCTCCCGGGTGTGCTGCCCGTAAAGCGCGGCGACCTCCTCCCGGCTGAAATAATCCAGGGTCAGCGCCGCTTTGGAGATGTTGAACGGGCTGGCCGAGCCGAGGGTGAGCGCCTCCGGCCGCACCTGCACCCGGTAGTCCCGGATGTTACGCATCCCCACCAGGGCCAGGGAATGAACGAACGGCATCCGGATCCGGTTCACGTACCCATCCCGCAGCTGCCGCAGGAAGGAGATCAGCGTCTCCCCGCCCAGGCAGTCGGCCTCATCGAAGAAAACCACCAAAGGGCGATCCAAACCGGTGCACAGTTCCTTGAGAAAATCCTTGAGCACCGTGTTGGGCGGATCCTGGGGGATGGCTTTCACCGCGCGGGTTTTCAGCCGGGGATGATCCCTCAAGGCGGAATTCAGGCAGGCCAGGATGGCCGGAATGCCGCGCGCCAGGTCATCCATCCCTTGCACGCTCTCCAGCGAGCAATACAAGGCATGGTATTTGCCCGCCGCGTTGAGCTGCCTCTCCAGGGCATTCAGCAGAGTGGTCTTGCCGCTCTGGCGGGGGGCGTGGATGACGAAAAAATCACTCCGCTCGATCAGATCCATCACGCCCGCACAACGCCCCTCCGGCGCCAGCATATAATGCTCGGCCGGGATGCACGGTCCGGTAGTATTGAAACGGCGCGCCACGCTCAAAACCTAACGTTGTTTCCACCGCTTGGAAAAGCCAAATTATCTCCGGCGGCCCCGCTCAGCCACACCGCGGGAACATTTCCTGGCCCGCTCATCCAGGATTGACGACATTCCGGGGCTGGCCTCTTAAGAAAGCGCGCACGTTTTCCACGGCCTCCGCCATGAGCCTCTGCCGGGCCGCTCCCGAGGCCCAGGCGAAGTGGGGGGTGATAATGCAATTGGGTGCGCGCAGCAGCGGATTTTGCTCCGGCGGTGGTTCCACCGCCAGGACATCCAGGCCCGCGCCGGCGATGCGCCGCTCGCCCAGGGCTTCGGCCAGGGCCGCTTCATCCACGAGCGGCCCGCGCGCGGTGTTGATGAGGAACACCGTCGGTTTCATCCAGGAAATCCGCTGGGCATTGACCAGCCCCCGAGTTTCCGGGGTCAGCGGGCAGTGCAGGGAAATCACATCCGAGTCCAGGAAGAGGGTTTCCAGGTCGGTGAACCGCACGCCGGGCACCGGGGCGGGAGCGGTCCGGGTGGTGGCCAGGATTTTCATGCCAAACGCCTGGCCCAACTGCGCCACCGCCCGGCCAATCTGGCCAAAGCCGACGATGCCCAGCGTCAGGCCATCCAGCTCCACCAGCGGATAATCCCAGTAGGAAAAATCGGCGCTGGAGGACCATTTCCCGCTTTGCACCGTGAGCGCGTGGTGGCCGGCGTGGTGGGTCAGCTCCAGGATCAGGGCGAACACCAATTGGGCCACCGACCGGGTCGAATAGCCCGGCACGTTGGCCACCGGGATCCCGCGTTCGCGCGCGGCAGCCACATCGACAATGTTATAACCGGTGGCCAGCACGCCAATATACTTCAGGTCGGGCAGCTGCTCGATGGCCTCCCGGCTCACGATCGCCTTGTTGGTCAGGATCATCCGGGCGCCTTGGGCCCGCTCCACCACCAGTTCCGGCGGGGTGCGGTCGTGGATCCGGCAATGGCCGAGCCGGCGCAGTTCGTCCCAGCTGAGGTCGCCCGGGTTGAGCGTGAAACCGTCCAGGACCACGATGACCGGCTGGCTGGCGGAATGAGTATGTAATGGATTCATAAACTGGCTGGCTGTCGGTTCCGTCTTGGCTTAGGGGGCCACCGTTACCAGGGCCTCGGTCCACTCCTTCAAAGCCCAGTTGCCCCCGGCCACATCGGCCGTGATCACATAGGTTCCCGGCGGGGTGTTGGATGGAATGGTGAAAGACACTGGCACGGCCCCGGTCTGGTGCGCGGACACCGTGCCGGAGCGCTCCGCCCGGGGGGCCGCCGGCCAGGCTTTTGGCAGGTTGATCCCCAGCCCATAGGCCACGCTTTTCCCGGCGTGGTTCGTGATCCGCAAATCCAGGCGCACGGCTTCGCCCGGCCGCGCTTTCACCTCGTAGGGATAAAACCGGGCCCAGCCCTCGTCGCACCCGTAATTGGGATCTTCCCACGGCAGAAGTTCGCTGAGCAGCGGGAGGCGCTGGCGCAGGGCCTCCTCCATCTGCCGCACCTGGGCCTCGGAGAAGCGGAAGGCGGGCGCCACATGCTGGTTCACCAGCCAGCTGCCCGCCGGGATCTGTTTCAACACCTCCAGGCAATGGAAATAACCACTCCCTTCGCGCAGGAAATTCCGGTTCTGCAGGCAGTAATCGTCCATGCCTGATGGCGTGAACGAGTCGCCAATGAAAAATATCGGATCCGCCCCGGTTTTTTCCACCAGCAGGGCGTCGTGATACAAAGTCTGCCCCGGGAAATCATAGGCCGTGAAAGTGAACTCGTGCCAGCGCCAGCGGGCTTTATCGGCCAGCGGCTCTCCGATCGGGATCGGATTGGCCGTCATCGCCGGGAGCCGGTAGGCGCCTGGCTTGGCCAGCACATCACACAGCTCACCCACGGCCTGGACCGGACAGCCGAACCTTTTCACCAGGGCGGGCACCTGGTCCGTGTGATCGTCGTGGTAATGGGTGATGAACACCCCCTCCAGCTGGCGCATTTGGCCGCTGTCTTGCAGCTGGATCACCCGGTTCAGAATGCCTTTGCCGCCACAATCGATCAAATAACCGGCGCCGTTGGTCGAGAGCAGCAACCGCGCATTGTCGATTGCGATCACCCAGGCCGGCAACTCATTGGTTTGGGCCATGGGCATCCAGGCGGGCTGCGCCTCGGCGCCCAGCACCCGCCGGGCCTTGTTCAGGATATGCTGATCGCCGAAATACCACCGCAGGGCGTCCGTGCTGAGGTAGTTCGCATAGAGTTTGCGGAGGCGCAGCAACAGTTGGTCGATCGCCGCCCGCGGATCGCGGATCACCGGCCCCCGGGCCGGGACCAGGAGATCGGGCTGCTCCGCGCGCAACCGCTGCAGGCTGGCCACCACCTCGCCAAGCCGTCCCGCATACCCATGGTAACCGAAAATTTTTGCCTCCGGGATGGCGTCCTGCAGGCTGTAGAGATCGGGCAGCCGGCCGTCCCCCTGGACCAGATCTCCCGTGAAAGCCACCGTTTGGCCGTCCACCCGGGCCACGTAGGTGACGGCGCCCCTGGTGTAGCCCGGCGTTTCCAGCACTTGGAAATCCAGCCCGCGCCAGGTCCACCGGGTGTTCCCGCGCACGGTTTCCGGGGCGGGAAACGGCTCCGCGGGCCACTGGGTGGTTTGCTGTTGGTAATCATGGAACCGGCTGGCCAGCAGGTCGGTCCAGAATTTTCCCGGGGCCGCCAGGAACATCGCTTCCCCCTCGGGCGCCACCAGTTTTGCGCCCGCGTCCGCCTGGCTGCGGGCGGCCCAAACCACCTCCCGCCGGGCATGCGTGAGCAAAACCGCCTCCGCCGCCGGCCATTGCCGCCCCGGATCCCCATACACCAGAAGAAAGTGCCCCTCCCGCTCCAGGCGGGCGCCATTGACCGCGCCGTGCGCCACCACCAGGCTGGGGCTGACCGGCTCGGCCGGGGCCAACGCCGCGCCGCGCAACAGGCCGGAAAACAGCCATCCGCACAGAAAAACCACCCGCCCACATGCCATGCGTTTCATAAGCCATTGATAACCCATCCCAGCCCCGGAAACAACGCCAAACACTCACCCGCGGGCGCGGTATTGGCCCCGTTCGGGATCCCCCTCCCCGCGCGCCGGATTCCCCGGCCCGGATTCCCCACCCCCTTGCCAAACCGGCCCGGAACCGCCACATTCCTCGTGGTATGGCTCATATTCATGAGAAAATTGATTTTACCGTGTCCATTTTCGTGGTGCGGGAGGCCCAGGTGCTGATGGTCCACCATCGGCGGTTGGGCGCCTGGCTGCCGCTCGGCGGGCATATCGAGCTGGATGAGGATCCGGAAATGGCCGCGCACCGCGAGGCGCGCGAGGAAAGCGGCCTGGAGGTCGAGCTGGTGGGGACGCGTCCGCCCACCACCAGCCCCGGCACCCGGGCTTTGCTGGCGCCCCGGTTCATGGATATCCATCGCATCACCGACTCCCATGAGCATATCGGCCTGATTTATTTCGCCCGGCCGCTCAGCGGCACCGTCACCCTCGCGCCGGCCGAGCACCATGCCATCCGCTGGTGCGACGCCGCCGGCCTGGAGCAGCTTCAGCCCCCCATATCGCCGGCCATCCGCTGGTATTGCCAGCAGGCCATCGCGGAGCTGGCTTGAGCCTCCGCCCATCATTTTTTTCCATGACCTTGCGCCAACTCAAAGCGGGATTCTATTTCCTCGAAGCCTCCAACGCCTACGCCACGGCTTACTACTTCAACTATCTCTTCTTCTACATGAAGGAGCGCCACGGGCTGGGCAACCTGGGCAACCTGGCCCTCTGCGCCCTCAACGGTCTGGTTTACCTCGGCGGCTCCTGGCTGGGGGGGAAATTTGCCCAGCGGTTCGGCTATTTCACCGCCCTGCGCCTCGGGTTCGGGCTGATGAGCGTATGCCTGGTGGTCGGCAGTTTCTTTCCGGGCGTCGCCGCCCAGGCGCTGGTCATGGCCTGCTGGACGGTGGGCGTCAGCCCCATCTGGCCCAGCCTGGAAGCCCTGGTGTGCGAGGGGGAGAACCGGCGCGGCCTCCAGCGCATGGTCGGCCTGTATAACATCATGTGGTCCGGCGGCAGCGCCCTGGCCTATTTCAGCGGTGGCGCGCTGCTCAAAATCCTCGGCATGCAAAGCCTCTTCTGGCTGCCCGTGGGCATTCATCTGCTGCAACTGGTCATCACCGGGTGGCTCAAGCGCGAGCACGATCATTTCCAGCTGCGGGCCGCGGCCGGCCCGGAGGAGGCCCCGGAGGCTCATCCCCTGCCGCCCCATCTGTCCCTGCCGCCGCAAACCTTCCTGCTCATCGCCTGGGTGGCCAACCCGTTCTGCTACGTGGCCATCAACACCGTGGTGGCCCTGATGCCGGACCTGGCGGCGCGCTTCCACCTTTCACTCGCCATGGCGGGATTCTTTTGCTCCATCTGGTATTTTGTCCGCCTGGGCGCGTTTATCCTGCTCTGGCTGTGGGCTGGCTGGCATTACCGCTTCCGGTGGATCTTCGGAGCCTACGTCGCGGTCATCGCGAGCTTCGCGGGGATGCTGCTGCTCCCGGGCCTTGGCTTCGTCATCGCCGCCCAGCTCGTCTTCGGCATGGCCGTCTGCCTCGTCTATTATTCGTCCCTGTTTTACTCGATGGATGTTGGCGAAACCAAGGGCGAACACGGCGGCTTCCACGAGGCGGCGATCGGCGCCGGCATTTTCACCGGCCCGGCCCTGGGGGCCACCTGCCTTTATTTATTCCCCCGCCTGCCCAACCTCGGCATCTGGGCGGTCAGCGGCCTGCTCGTCGTGGGCGCCGCCGTGATGCTGCGCATCCGCGCCACGCACCGGCGCTCCTGAACCCCGTCGGCCAGCCACCTCCAACAGCCGTTTACCGCCTGAATCCGGGCGGGGGGAAATCCCGCGCGGCATCATCCAGCACCAGCACCCAGTCCAGGCTTTCGCCCGGATCGGGCGGACAAAACTCCCGCTCCCCCACCCTGGGGAATTGCCCGCTCAGCCAGGCCTGGCCGGTCCGCGGATTAAACCACCAGGCCCGGACCTCCGTTCCCGCGAGCTTCTCCAGGTGGACCTTGAAGTTCCGCCCCGCCGGCACATAAACCATCGCATAGGATCCGGCCTCGTCCCGCGTGGCTGCAAACCGGTAGCGGCCCGCGCCCGGCACCGCGGTCGGCACCCGGTCCGGGACGATCAACGTGTCATCCGGCACCCGGCTCAGGTAGGGCCGGGAGAGCAGGAGATCCTTGGCGTGCCGCATCTGCGCGGCGCCGGGCTGGCTGATGGCCTCCTGCCACCGCAGGAGCGGATTATTGATGGGCGCGCGGCCGGTGTCCCACATCTGCCAGACCGAGTGGTGCCCATAGGTGTGGCCGCAGGCCCCCCCGAACAGATCCCAATACAGGGGACGCCGCACCTCGGCCGCCAGGCTGTGGCCGTATTTCTTCGCGTCGAAGGCCACCGGGTGCCCCTCGTAAATCGGTTCGGCATCCAGGACCGGTTTGGCCGGGGTGCGGTCGTAATCGATCCGCGTCTGGTCATAGCGCCCGGTGAATTCCGCCTGGTGCCCGTTCTGGCGCAGGTTGAAATCCAGCCACGGCTCGCGGTGGAACCATTGGGCCGAGCCGGCCCCGCCCGTGGGATGCAGCGTTATCAAGTGGGCGCCGCCATCCCCCTGCCGCAGGCCGCGGGCCATGGCCCGCAGGATCTCCCGGTGCCGGTCATTTTCCACGGCCCGGTCGCCCCCCAGGATCCACACCAGGCCCGCCTCCCGGTAACGGCGGCCCAGCCATTCCCCGTAAACCGCCGCCGTTCCCGGAGTGAAAATCTCCGGGCCTTGACCCCCGGCCTGGTTCCATTTGTCCCCCCACGTCGGCAGCAGGCCGATATACAGCCCAAGCGCGTTGGCTCGCGCCACGATCCAATCCACGTGCTTGAAGTATTCCTCGTTGGGCTGGGTGGGATCGTTATTCTTCAGCGGCAGCTGGCCGTAGGGATTGGGGTCGGTCAATCCCGCCAGCTCCGCGAGCGCCACGGCCTGGATGACGTTGAATCCCTGCCGGGCGCGGGTCTCCAGGTAGCGGTCCGCCTCTTCGCGGTTCAGCCGGTGGAACAGCTCCCAGGCCGTATCCCCCAGCCAGAAAAAGGGCTGGCCGGCTTCCGTTTCCAGGAAACGGTGGTTTTCACTCACCTTGAGCCGGGGCAATGGTTCGCTGGCGGCAAAACTGGCGCCGGCAAGGCCCATGGCGATGACGACCAGGGTGGGCCACCCGGCCCGGCCCGGAAATGGGCCGGCACCGCGCGGGTGTGGCAAAGTCAGGGTGTTCATGGTGCTTCCTTTCATTTCAAATCAGGTTCATCCGCATCATTACTGCAGCCGGGTGATCATCTCCGCCAGGCTGGCCTTCCAGAGGATTCCCGGGAGCCGGGCTTTGGCTGGCCGCGCCACCGGGCAAGCCACCCACCGCCCATCGGGCGACCACGCGCAGCCGCTGGCCGGCTCGTCCTGCAAAGTCCGGAAGGCCCCCGTTTTCAAGTCGCAAAGCAGGACTTTCCGGGAAATATTCCGGCCCGCCAGGATGGCTGCCTGGCCGCCCTGGGGAGAGCGGTAAAAATCCCAGACGGAATCGATCCCGAGCTGTTCGGCCGTGCGTAGCGTGACCGGCGCGCCGGTGCCGATGGAGTGCTGGCGGATGGCCCCCTCCGAGTAGGTGAGCAGGCTGCGGGAGTCCGGCCCCCAGCAGCCGCGCAGCCACCGGGCTTCCCGCGGCGTGTAAATCGCCATCGGCAGGCGATCCTCCAGGGAGATGACGCCGATGGCCGCGGTGGCCGGGCCGGAGGTTTCATAAGCCAGGATCTGGCCGTCCGGGGAGCAATCCCAAAGGTCGATTTCCTGGTCCAGCCGGGCCAGGCGCTCGGGCGGTCCGTCCAAAGACGCCAGCCATAAATCCCCCTGGCCCGCCACAGCCACCACGGTCTTCCCCTCCGGCAACCAACGGTATTGGGACCAGCCCATATTCATGCCGGGCCGCAGCCCCTCCAGAACCTGGCGCGCCGGGCCGGTGGTGCGCCATTCCTTGAGCGACACCGGGGCCACCCACAGGGTTTGCCGGCCACCCTGCCCGCGGCTGCGGGTCACCAGGAGGCAGTGGGCGCCGTCCGGGGACAGACGGATTTCGCTGGGCGACCCCGCCCCTGGGACGTCCACGACGAATCTCTGCAAAGGCTGGCCATTCGTGGGCAGCGCCCACACTTTCCAGGCGGCTTCGGTGGTCTCCTCGAACACCACCGCCCCGCCCCCGGGCGCCCATTGCGGGCGCCGCACACTCCCCTCCAAAGGCAGCGGCAGCTCCACCGGCGGCGCACCCGCCAGGCTCCAGAGCCGCATTTGGGTTTGCGCCCCCGGCGGCGCCCGGAAAAAATACAGGTTCCCCCGCTGGTCCGCCCCCAGGCAGCGGCCGGTTTCCGGTGGTAGGTTCACCGCGCCGGTGCGGCCATCGCGCACGCGGAGGAACGTGAGCCGGCCGTCCCGCTCACTGGCCAGCCAGGCGCTGTCCGCCGACCAACCCAGCGGGGTTCCTGGCAGGTCGAGATCCCGGGGCGGCCCGCCGGCCAGGCTGAGCAGCGTGATGGTGGCCTGCCGCCCATCCTTGGGATCCTGGAAGGCCAGCCACTGGCCATCCGGCGAGCAGGCCAGGCGGCCGATGGGGCTTGGCCGCTCCATCAGAACTCCGGGTGGCGCATCGTTCCCCGGCAGCGGCACCGCACTGATGCCGCTGGCCCAATTGGTCCCGCCCTCTTTCTTCAGTGACCGGATGCAAAACAGCCTGGAGCCATCGGGGGCCAGCGCCAGCGAGGGAAAAGCCTGGAGCCCGGCTTCGGGAACCTCCCGGGCCGGGCCCACGGGCTGCCCGGTTTCCGGGGAGGCCGCGGACATCCACAGGTGCCGGGTGGCATCCACCCAGGCCATCTGCCGGCCGTCCCCGGACCACACCGCCGCCACCGGATTCCACGCCGTGCCCCCGGGGAGCACCAGCGGAACCACCCCGGGCGCGTCAATACCAATCAGCCGGCCCTGGCACATCAGGTACCGGCCATTGGGGGAGATGTTCACCACCGTCCTGGACTCGATGACCTCCTGGTCGCTGGTGAATTCCCGGACCTTTTGGAATCGCACCCCGGTGGCCGCATCGGTCACCACCCCGACCCTCCCGGCCGCCCCCGGCCCGTTTGGGATCGGCTCCGCGCCGCCCCCTGCGGTCGCTCCCGCCAGCCAGCCCAGGACGGCCAGGGGCAGGCTGGCCCGGCAGAATTTTGTCGCTTGCGTGATCATGCTCGCTTTCTCTTTCCGCAAACCCGGGCCGGCCAATGCCGCGCCAGGTGGGCCGGTGCCGGCAGGTTGCCCATCTCCCTGGCCAGCGCCCGGGCGCTTTCGGAATCGAACTTTAATCCGGAAGCGTGGCTGCGGCAAGGCTTGAAGGATCCCGGCGGATGGTTCCGGGTATGGTTCCCGCGGGCCAAATGTCATGCCCGGGCGGGAGCGGGAGGCTCAATTTGCCTTTTCTGCGTGGCCCGGGGAGATCCGCGTTTCAATCTCCGGAAAAACAAATCCCGGAATACCCGGAAAAAAAGGCCGGAGCCGGGAGCGCAAGACAAGGTACGGGGCCGGCCGGCGGGGGGCGGCGCCGGCCGAAACCGGAAAGCTGTTCCAAAAATTTAATTTTCTATTGGCACAGAACCTGGGGATTAGCTAAGGTTGACACTCCAGTGTAGAAAATTATAGAGCATTATCATATGAAAGTGAGTTTTTACGGACACGCTCGGCAGTATCACAACCTGAAGACCGAGATCGACGCCAACATCCTCAAGGTCCTTGAGAGTGAACAGTATGTCATGGGCCCCATGCTTAAGCAGTTCGAGGATGAGTTTGCCAAGTATGCCAAAACCAAATATGCGATCGGCGTGGCCAACGGTACGGACGCCATCTGGCTGGTATTGATGGCCCTGGGCATCGGCCCGGGAGACGAGTGCATCACCACGACCAACACGTTTTTCGCCACCGCCGAAGCCATTTGGGTGGCGGGCGCCACGGCGGTGTTTGTCGATTGCGATCCCCAGACCCGGTGCATCGATCCCGCCCTCATCGAGCAGGCCATCACGCCCAAGACCAAGTGCATCATCCCCGTGCACCTGTATGGCCAATGCGCCGACATGAAGGCCATCCGCCGGATTGCCGACAAGCATAAGCTTTTCGTCATCGAAGACAACGCCCAGGCCATCGACGCCGCCGGCGACGGCTTCCGCATCGGTGAACTGAGCGATGCCGCCACCACCAGCTTCATCATCCAGAAGAACCTGGGCACCTTCGGGGATAGCGGCGCCGTCGTGACCAACAACGCCGAGATCGACCGCAAGGTGCGCAAGCTGCGCAACCACGGCTCGGACAAGCGCTCCTGCCACAGCTTCGGGTTCAACAGCCGCCTGGACGACATCCACGCCGGCATCCTGAGCGCCAAACTCAAGCACATCACCGCGTGGTCCGATCTGCGCCGGAAATGGGCGGCCCGCTACACTGAAGGCCTCCAGAACGCCAAGTCGTTCACGCTGCCTTATGCCAAGCCCAATTACCGCCATGTCTTCCACCTGTATGTCATTGAGACTAAGAATGCCGCCCAGCGCGATCCGTTCCTTAAGTTCCTCAACGACAACGGCGTGGATGCCAAATGCCATTACCCGATCGCCATCCACCAGCAGGAAGGTTACCCCTGGGGCAAAGAAGCCCGCATCGTGGGCCCCATCCCGCAGTCCGAGAAAAACGCGGCTTCCTGCATCAGCCTGCCGATGTTCCCTGAACTGACCGCCGAGGAAGTCGATTTCGTGATCGCCAAGGTCATGGAATGGGATAAAGCCCACGCCTGATTGGCAGATTAACCATGGCTCGGGGCGCTCCCGCCGGGAGCGCCCCGATTTTTCTCCTTTCAACCCTCCGATTAACCCGACTAATTTATGAATCCTTATAAAGTCATGGTGGTTGGCATGGGCAAGCGCGGCATGCACCATGCCACCGCGTTCCAGGCCAATCCCAAATTCAAGGTCGTGGGCATCTGCGATATCGACAACGCCCGCCTGGCCGCCGCCGCGCCGAAGCTCGGCAATCCCCAATTCGGAACCAACGCCGCCGAACTGGCCGCCAGCGTGAAACCCGATGTTTTCTGCTTCTGCACCCTGCCCAACCTGCGCCTGGACATGGTGCGCATCGGCGTGGAAGCCGGGGCGAAGCTGATCGCCTTTGAAAAACCGGTGGCGCTGACCACCGAGGAAGGCCTCAAGGTCAAGCAGTTGGTGGATAAAAGCGGGGTGAAGGCGGTCGTGAGCCACCAGCACCGCTACGGGGAACATTACCGGAAAGTGGCGGAAGTGATCGCCAGCGGCGCGCTGGGCCGGGTCCATACCGTTTACGGCACCGCCACCGGATGGATGATGCACATGCTGAGCCACCTCATTGATTACATGCGCTGGTACAACGGCGACGCCGATGCCCAGTGGGTGATGGGCCAGGCGGCCGGTCGCAGCAAGCTGGCCGATATCCATGTGTCCCCGGATTATGTGGGCGGCTTCATCCATTTCGCCAACGGGGTCCGCGGCGTGGTGGAATGCGGCGCCGGCGCCCCGGATGTGCCGGAGGTCAGCTATTGGTGGCGCAAATGCCGGATCGGTGCCCAGGGCACCGACGGCTACGCCGAAGTCCTCACCGGCGGCGGCTGGCGCGCCGTGACCAAAAACGGCGTGCAGTCCGGCGGCGGATCGATGAACTATGACCTGGACATGCCCCCCTACATCCAGGAGATGGCCGATTGGCTGGATGACGACAAAAAGCTGCACCAGTGCCGCTTTGAAAGCGCCTACAAAGGCTTCGAGATCATGATGGCCCTCTGCCGGTCCATGGCCTTGGGCGGCCAAGTCGGCCTGCCCTTGACCACCGGCATGGATGAGCTGGCCGCTCTGAAAGCCAAAATACCGGCGGAAAAGGTGCTCTTCTCCATCCCGGACAACGCCAAGGAATACGCTTAAGCCATGGAAGTCATCATCCGGCCGGATGCGGCGGCGGCGGGATGCCTGGTGGCCCGGATCATGGCCAAGGAGATCCGGGCCAACCCCCACTCCGTACTGGGCCTGGCCACCGGGCGCACCATGGAGATCGTTTACCAGTACCTGGTGGACCTCCACCAGCGCGAGCGCCTCGACTTTTCCCTCTGCCGCAGTTTCAACCTGGATGAATACGTGGGTGTGGCCCCGGACGATTTTCACTCCTACCGGTATTACATGAACGACCGGCTGTTCAAAAAAGTGAACATCGACCTGCGCAACACCTACCTCCCCAACGGCCTGGCCCTGGATCTCGATGCCGAATGCCGCCTTTACGAGGACCAGATCCGGAAGTTTGGCGGCATCGACCTCCAGTTGCTGGGCATCGGCCGCGACGGCCATATCGGGTTCAACGAGCCCCTGTCAGCGCTCCAGTCCCGCACCCGGATGAAGGCCCTCACCCCCGAGACCATCACCCAGAATTCATCCTTTTTTGGCGGGCCGGATAAAGTCCCCCGCCGGGCCATCACCATGGGGGTGGGCACCATCCTGGAATGCCGCCGGTGCATTTTGTTCGCCACCGGCGCGGAAAAGGCCGGCATTCTGGCCAAGGCCGTGGAAGGCCCCATCACCGCCATGATTTCCGCCACCGCCCTGCAGCTGCACCGCCGCTGCACCGTGGTGGTGGACGAAGCCGCCGCCCAACAGCTTGCCCACTCCGAATACTACCGCTGGATCTTCCACAACGAACCCGAATGGTCCGAGTTCCAGGAGTAGCCGGGGCCATCCGCGCCGCGGCTAAAAACGTGCCCTGCGATTTGAGTCGCCAGGGGGTTCGCCGGGGCGGGCGACCCGGCCTGCCGCGGAAACCTCAACGCGCCGGATGAGATGCGGGCCACGGAGGGTGCGCGAGCTTTTGGAGTGCGGGCGCGGCTGCGCCGCTTTGGAACCGCCTCAATGATTCAATCCCATCCTTGCCCCTGAAATCTTGATCCCCTATCCGTGTGGTTTATCTCCTTTCCGTTTTTACTCGTGGCCATTCCGGTCCCCCTCCTTGAAAACCAAAACCTGAAATCATTCGCGGCCAAATCCGCGCCTCCGGAGCGGAAACCGGAGCGGCCCCGGCGGGGCGCCGCTGGCCCAGGCTGCCGGGCCGCCGGCGGGCCGGCCATTGGAGCCGCACGCGGGTTTATGGCCGGGTCTCCAGGGCGGCGGTGCGGAGGCGGAACTGGCGCAGCTGCTCCTCCTGCCCGGGGCTGAAATGGCCGGCGCGCTGGCCGAGGGTGTCCATCCAGGTGATCAGGCTATCCCAGTCACTGGCGGAGAGGCGGGCCTGGTAGTGACCGCGCTGGAGCAGGCGAAGCATGGGATTCAACCGGGCCTCGCAGGACCCGGCCTGGGAGCGCTGCTCCTTGTAGCGGGCCACGACGATTTCCTTGAGGCTGGGGGAGCCGTAGTTGACGAGGGAATCGTAGGAACGCGAGGCGGTGAGGTCGAACCGGCCGCCCGGAGCGCCGGGGGCATGGCAGGAACCGCATTGGCGGTCCAGGACGGGCTGGACCAGCCGGGCATAATCCAGGGGCCAGGAACCGGCCGGGCCGGGAGTGATGCGGGAGGCCGGGCGCCGGGCAGCCAGCGGGGAGCCGCTGCCCGGGGCCAGGCGGCGGTGTTCGTGGCAGCCGAGGCAGCTGGTGGTCTGGCCCGGCTGCAGGTAGATGCCGCTGCGCATGGTCTGCACCGCCATGCCTTCGGCATCGAGGGCCTGCACAAAGAAGGTGATGCCCGAGGGCGCCTTGAAGAAGGCCGAGCCATCGGCCTCCACCGGGACGGTGCCCAGGACAAAGCGCCCGGAATCGTGCGTGGTCAGCCCGATGGAGGGGAAATCCATGGTGGGATGGGTTTTGACCGGCATGCCGATGATCCGAAGCCGCTGGATGGCGCCGCGGGGCACCGTGCCCAAGCCCTGGTAAACATCCAGCACCAGCATCTGCCCTTCCTGCGGGCCGGACCACTGGACCTGCTGGCCGATCTGCGGGGGCACCGGGCGCGGGCGCACCGGCAGGGGATACTGGCTGCCGATCGTGGGATCGCGGTACAGCAGGTTCAGGTTGCCGAAGGCGTCATACAGGTAAACG
Source organism: uncultured Verrucomicrobiota bacterium (assembly GCA_903845125.1). Classification (GTDB taxonomy): domain Bacteria; phylum Verrucomicrobiota; class Verrucomicrobiia; order Limisphaerales; family UBA1319; genus CAIMWS01. The sequence goes on along the minus strand of CAIMWS010000509.1, from coordinate 28,296 downwards.
CCGAGGGCGGCCGTGTCGTTGACCTGCCCCTGGAATTTCAAGGGGCGGTCGCTCCAGGCCACGAGGTGGTGCGTTTCGGACAGCGGGAACGGATTGGCGTAATAGGTGGCCGGGCGGGCCTCGCTCTCGGGGAAGCCCACCTCGGGGGTCAGCCGCTGGAGGGCGGCGGGAGTGTCGGGTCCGGGCCGGGGATCCAGCAGCACGAGGCTGCCGGCGGTGATGGAATGATGGCCGGAGGCGGTGCAGAGGATGCGTTGGGAGCCGGGCACGGCGCGGGGCTCGAAGAGGCATTCGGGATTGCGGGTGAAATTGCCGTAGATGGCCTGGGCGCCGGTGCCGTCCGGCAGGGTGGACCACAGGCCCATGGCGTTCTGCCCGTAGCGGTCCACGTAATCCCAGCGGGAGTAGAGGATGCGGCCCTGGTGGTCCACGCTCGGGGTCCACTCGAACATCTCAAAGGCGGAGATGGGCTGCAGCTGGCCGCCCTGGGCATCCATGGTGTGGAGGGTATAGACCGCGCAGGGGCGGGAAGGGTCGCCGCCGCAGCGGACGTAGCACTCCGGCAAAGCGGATTGTTCCAGGCTGGCGCGGGCCGCCTCGAGGGTGTATTGGGTGGCCTGGCCGCGGCGCGTCGAGCAGAACACGATCCGGCCGTCCGGCAGGTAGCGGCCGTCGAAGTCGTTGTATTTGCCGTGGGTCAGCTGCCGCAGGCCGGTGCCATCGAGCCGCATCTCAAAGAGGTGGTAAAAGGAATCTTCCGGCAGGCCGGATTTATCCAGCTTGTCGGCGCGCTCGCTGAGGCCCGGGTAATAGCGGCACCAGCCGAAGAGCACTTTCTCCCCGTCGTAGGAGAGCTCCGGCCGCAGGAGGTTGCCGGGGGGCAGGGCGCCGGTCAGGCAGCGGAGGCGGGGCTGGGCGGATGTGAAATCCTCCAGCACGTAGAGGCCGCCGCCCGGCTGGGACCACCAGCCGAGGTATTGGTCAGACATGTGGGACCACCGGGCGGGGGCGCTGGTGGCGAAGAGCAGATCCTTGAAATCCAGCTCGGGATTGCGCAGGGCCAGCTGGCGGACCGCCCACTGGGCAGCGAGGTACGCGGCCTTGCGCGCGGCGTTATCGGCGCCCGGCCGGGAGGGGCACTGGCTGGCGATTTGCCGCAGCGCGGCGACTTCGGCATCCACCGCCACGCCCCTGGCCCGCAGGTTGGCGGCCAGGCGCAAACCCCGCTCCACGACTTGCTCCACCGGATAGGACCCCGCCGTGCTGGCCGCCGATTTGCGGGTGGACCACTCGCAGACGCTGCTTTGGGTGGCCGGACGGCCGAGGGCCAGGTTGGCGCCCGCATCCGCCCCGTAAACCTCCACCTCATCCAGGTGCAGGCAATTGGTGCCGGGCGCCTGGATTCTGATGTAGCGGGCCGCCACCGGGGCCAGTTTTATCATTAAAGGCCGGCCATCCGGCTGGCCTTGAAAAAGGGTGCCATCGTGCTGGTAAACCTCCCGGCGGGCCACGCCATCGGTGGCAACCAGGACTTTCAGCCGGGCGGCGCGGAAGGCGGTATGGTCACAGCGGTTGTAGATGCGCAGGCTGGTGACGGGCTGGGTCTCGCCCAGGTCCACCTGCCACCAGGGGTCCGCTTCCAACGCGGTGTGGAAGCCCCACTTGCCGTCCTTGATGCCGTCGCACCCGCCCGCGGCATCCTCCGCCGGGCTGACCGCCGCCTGGGGCCAGCGCACTTGCTCCTGGCGCAACCAGTCTCGTTCTATGTTTTCCCGGGCCGGCGGCGGGACGATGGCGGCGGATTCCAGCACCCCGGCCAGGTTGAAGGCCAGGAGCGCCAGGAGCGCCAAGTGCCGGGGCCAGGGCCGGAGGTCGGAAAAACGGAGCGCGGGAGCCGGTGTATTCATGGGTCTTATTCTGAAATCGGGCGGATCCCATGGCAAGCTTCAACTGCCCAGCTTCAACTGCCCGGTGAATGTGATTGATGACCCTAAGAGACGTAGTTAGGATGGGGCAGTGTCAAAGCAGATACAGGCCTTAATCGAAGGGGTACCCAGCTTGGGATCCTACGAGGGAGTACTTGCCGAGTTGACCAAGGTATTGGATGACCCCATCAGCACCTTGGTCGATATCGCCCAGGTGGTGGAAAAAGATCCCGACCTGGCCGCGCGCCTGCTGAAGCTGGGGAACAGCTCGTTTTTCGGTTTCCCGTGTCGGCTGGAGACGGTTCAGGACGCCCTCAACCTGATCGGGGTTCAGCAGGCCCAGGATTTGGTGCGCGTGACGCGGATTGTCTCGGTTTTCAAAGGCTTGTCTCCGGCGGTGGTGACGATGGAGGCCTTCTGGCGCCATAGCCTGGGCTGCGGCGTGGCGGCGCGCATCCTGGCGATGAACCGGCGCCTGCCCAAGGCGGAAAAATTCTTTGAGGCCGGCCTGTTGCACGACCTGGGCCGGCTCGTGCTTTACACCCGGGCGCCGGACCGGGTGATGGAAGCCTACCAGCGCAGCCAGGAAAAACGGATGCTGCTGTACGAAGCCGAGCGCCAGGTGCTGGGGTTCGACCATACGGAGGTGGGGGAAGCCTTGCTGAGCGCGTGGAACTTCCCGGAGGGCATGCGCGAAACCGTCCGCCGCCATCACCAGCCCATGGGGGCCGGGATTTTCCAGCTGGAGGCCTCCCTGGTGCACTTGGCGGATTTCCTGGTGAATGCCATGGCCTTGGGCAGCTCGGGCGAATCGCGGATCCCCCCGCTCGACGCAAAATCCTGGATCCGGTTGAATTTCTCAGCCGATATCCTCGATTCAGTGGTGAACGCCATCGACACCCAGATTGAGGCGGTGGAAGCCTGTTTTCTTACTTGATCAGCGTCGAAACCGAAGCTCCCCATGGAGGAAAAACCCGTATCCATATACCCCGATTTTTTCAAGCTGGGCCTGGGCCGGCTGGTGGTCACGGGGGCTACTCCCGGCGAGGTGGCGGCGCTCTTCACCGCGGTGGAGCATTTTCAGCGGGACCTCAAAGAGCAGCGGAGCGAAGCGGACGCGCTCCACGTGGCCCAGCTTTACCTGGAGGGGCTGGATATTTTCGAGTGCTTCGGATTTTACCGGGTTAATCCGGAGGATTTCCATTTTGAGCTGGCAAGCTGTGCGCCACCCGAGCAGGCCCCCAGGCTGAAACAGGTGGTGGAGCAGGAGATCCGTTCGGGCAAGTTTGCCCGCGCCTTGAATAAGAACGAACCGTTTTTTTTCCAGGCCGGCCACCAGGATGACTCCTGCCGGGTGGTGTTCCACGCCCTGGGCGCCGCGCGGCAGATCCTCGGCATGTTTTGCGGGCTGGTGAAAAACGAGCGGGGCCCCGGCCAGGAGATCCATTTCAGCCTCATGACCGTGCTGCTGGGGATCACGGCCGACACTTTGGCCGGCCTGCGCACCACTCTGGCGCTGAAAAACCAGATCCTCGCCACCACCCAGGATCTGAAACGCGTCCTGGAGGAAAACCAGACCCTGGCCCGGATCCCCGAGGAACACCCGTTCCCGGTGCTCCGCATCAGCCGGGAAGGGCAGGTGCTCTACAGCAATGAAGCCGGGCGTCGGCTCCTGAAATCCATGGGCCACCGGCCGGGCAACCTAATCGGCGGCGCCTGGCTGGAGGCCACCAACGAGGCGTTTGAGAAGGGTGAAAAGCGGGATTTCGAGGTGGTTTATGAGGAGCGCGTGATGGCCTTCATCATCGCCGCGGTGGGGGCCGCCGGCTATGCGAATTTTTACGGAACGGACATCACCGAGCGGAAACGGGCGGAAGAACAGCTGCGGCAAGCCAAGGAGTCGGCCGAAGGTTTGAACCAGCAGCTGGAACAATCCATCGGCCACGCGAACCGGCTCGCGTTTGAAGCCGAGGCCGCCAGCCGCGCCAAAAGCGAATTCCTCGCCACCATGAGCCACGAGATCCGCACCCCGCTCAACGGGGTGATTGGCCTGAGCGGGCTGCTGCTGGACACCGAGCTGAACGGGCGCCAGCGCCAGTTCACCGAAACCATCCGGAACTCCGCCGACGCCCTGCTCAGCCTGGTCAATGACATCCTCGATTTCTCCCGCATCGAGGCCGGCAAGCTCGACCTGGAGCGGGTGCCCTTCAACCTGCGGTCCGCCGTGGAGGACACGGTGGAGATCCTGGCGGTCAAGGCCCAGGAAAAGCAGGTGGAGCTGGCCTGCCTGGTCGAGCCGGAAATCCCCGCGGAGGTTAGCGGCGATCCCGGCCGGCTGCGGCAGATCCTGCTGAACCTGGTGGGCAACGCCATCAAATTCACCAGCCGGGGGGAAGTGTTTGTGCGGGCGGAAATGGTGGCCGCCGACGGGCCACGCACCACCTTCCGGTTCCGGGTGGAAGATTCCGGCATCGGCATCCCCGCCGACCGGCTGAACCGCCTGTTCCACTCTTTTTCCCAGGTCGACAGCTCGACCACCCGCAAATATGGCGGCACCGGCCTGGGCCTGGCCATCTCCAAGCGCCTGGCGGAGATGATGGGCGGGGAGATCGGTGTGGAAAGCCAGGAGGGACGCGGCTCCACCTTCTGGTTCACCATCGTGCTGGAGATCCCGGAGCGGCGCACGGCGCTGGCGGAGGCGGGCCTTCAGGCCCGGGGCGCCCGCATCCTGCTGGCGGACGACGGCCAGCTCAGCCGCCAGGTGCTGGCCGCCTATTTGCACCACCTGGGCTGCCGGGTGGAGGAGGCGGGCAATCCCATCGAGGCCATGGCGAGGCTGCGAGCGGCCAACGTGGCCCGGGAATCCTTCGCGCTGGCAGTGGTCAATATCGAAAGCCCGGCGGTGGAAGGCGTCCGCCTGGGCCTCCAGATCCGGCAGGATGCGGTATTCCAAAAACTGCCGCTGGTGGCCCTGGCCTCGCGCACCAAGCCGGCGGATCCCTGGGTTTTGCGGGAGGCCGGCTTCGCGGCCACGCTGCCCAAGCCGGTCAAGCTGGAGGCGGTGCGGGATTGCCTGGCGCAGTTCCTCCCGGGGAAGGATTCGCCCGCCACTCCCGCCACCCCCACCACCTCCTCTAACGCCCCGGCCAACCGCGCCGCGGCCCCCGCCCCGGCCGGGAAAAATCCCCTGCGCATCCTCGTGGCGGAGGATAACGCCACCAATCAGATGGTCACCCTGGGGATACTGGAAAAAATGGGCTGGCAGGCCGAGGCCGTGGCCAGCGGCCAGGAAGCGCTGCAGGCGCTGGCGTGCAAGGTTTACCACCTGGTGCTGATGGATGTGCAAATGCCGGAAATGGACGGCTTGGAAGCCACGCGCATCATCCGCCAGCGGGAGGCCGGGACCGGGCGCCGCCTGCCGGTCATCGCCCTGACCGCCCACGCCTTGAAAGGGGACCGCGAAAAGTGCCTGGCGGCCGGCATGGACGATTACGTGGTCAAGCCGGTGCGGATGCTGGAGCTGGCCGCGGCGATCAACCGGTTTTCCATCGGCTCCGCCCCGGCGGGTTCAGTGGCGCCGGGCCCCGCCCCGGCGGCGGCTCCCGCCAACCCGGCGGCCCCGGTGGCCGCCAAAACCGCCCCACGGCCCCCCGCGGCGGCACCCCTGGCCAGCCAGCCAGCTTTCGACCCCGGTGAATTGCTGGAGCGGGTGGGCGGCGACCGGGCGATTTACCGCCGGGTGCTCGGAATCTTCCTCCGCGACGGACCCGCCCAGATCCAGAAACTGCGGCTGGCCTTGAGCGAAATGGACCTGGAAAACGCCCAGCGCCTGGCCCATTCCATGAAAGGGGCGCTGGCCAACCTGGGCGCCAGCCGCGGCCGCGAGCTGGCTGCGCAAATTGAGTATTCTTTGAAAAACGGCAAGGCCAATGCGGCCAAGAGCCTGCTGCTTTCCCTGGAGCTGGAATTCAAAAGCATCCAGCCGGCCCTGGAGGCCGCCATGAACAGCGAGTGACCCGGAGCGTGACCAGCGGCGTGGATTTTGTTTGCCACCCGGGCAAACCGGGTGAAAATAGCCGGACGATATAAATGCGAAAGCTAAACTTGCCAGCCTATGCAGTGCAGCCGCCGCCCTGCCCGCGCACCAGGTGGTGGGAGGGGCCGTGCTGCGCCCGGCAATCCCCGCCGCCCGCAGGCCGGCCAATGTCAGGATCTGAATCATGAGTTCCCAACCCCTGAAAACGGTGGTGGTGGTCAACGACGATCCAACCCAGCTGGGCCTGCTCAGCGGCTTCCTCGAGCGGGAAGGGCTCGATGTCCAGGCGTTCGGGGATGTGGAACGGGCGCTGGAGTATTTAACCACGCACCGGATGCCGGAGCTGATCATCACCGATCTTTACATGCCGCAGATCGACGGCTGGCGCTTTTGCCGGCTGCTGCGGTCGCCGGAGTACCCCGCGTTCCACACCACGCCGATCATGGTCATCTCCGCCACTTATACCGGGGACCACATGCGGGGCATCACGGCCGAGCTGGGCGCCAATGCGTTCATCAACTCGCCGTTCAACCCGGCCGAATTGAGCGAAACCGTCAAGGCCCTGCTCAGCGGCGAAAACCCCCACTCCATGCCCCAGCTGCTGGTGGCGGAAACCGAGGCGGCGGAAATCCGCGTCCTGCGGGATTTGTTCCAGGGTCGGGGCTACGAGATCCACGAGGCGCACACCGGGGCGGAGGCCCGCGCCCTCGCCAGCCGGCGGAGTTTTGACCTGATCCTCCTGTCCCACCAATTGCCCGACGCCAGCGGCGAGGAATTGCTGGCCCATTTCCGGCAGCGGAATCCCCGGGCGCTGGTGGTCATCCTCACCCCTGAGCCCACGGCGGACACCTCGGTGCGCCTGCTGAAAAGCGGGGCCGCGGCCTACGTGCGCAAGCCGGTGGACCCCTCCTACCTGGGCGCGCTCTGCGCCAGCATGGCCCGCGCGCAGGCGCTCGTGGCGATTGAGGACATGCTCGAGGCCCGCACGCGGGATCTCCGGGCCAGCGAGCAGCGCTACCGCTCCCTGTTCAACGAAATGGTCAGCGGCTTCGCCCTGTTCGACATCCAGCGCGACCCCAGCGGCCGGCCGGTGAACTGGCTGCTGCTGGAGGCCAACGCGGCCTTCGAGAAGCTCGTGCAGGCGCCGCGGGCCTCCCTCGTGGGCCGGACCTTCGAGCAGGTGTTCGAGGGAGCCACCCCGGTCTGGCGCGGATACTTTGAGAACGCCGTCATCCAGGGCGCCAGCGCGCATTTTGAGCAGGAATTCCCGAACGCCGAAAAATGCTTCGAGATCGCCGTTTTCAGCCCTTCCGCCGACCAGCTGGCGATCACGGCGCAGGACATCACGGAGCACAAGCGCTCGGCGCAGCAGCGGGCCAAGATGGAGCGCCAGCTGCAGGAGGCCCAGCGCCTCGAGAGCCTGGGTGTGCTGGCGGAGGGCATCGCCCACGACTTCAACAACATCCTGACCGCCGTGCTCGGCAACACCAGCCTGGCGCAGCTGGAGATGCCGGCCGGCCACGCCGTGCAAAGCTACCTCGAGCAGATCGAGCAGGCCTCCCACCGCGCCTCGGATTTGTGCAAGCAAATGCTGGCCTACGCCGGCCGGGGCCGCTTCCTGGTGCGGATGATCAACCTCAGCCAGTTGGTGGAACAAACCCAGGCCCTCCTGATGAGCTCCATCTCCAAGAAAGCCGAGGTGCATTTCCATCTGGATCCCAACCTGCCGCTGGTGGAGGCCGATCCGACCCAGATGCGGCAGATCCTGGTCAACCTGGTGACCAACGCCTCCGAGGCCTTGAGCGAGGAATCCGGCAGCATCACCATTTCCACCGGATCCCGCCGCATCGATGGCGGCTTCCTGGCCAACCATTTCCTGCACGGCGAGGTGCGGGAAGGCAATTTTGTCTTCCTGGAAGTCAGCGATTCGGGGGCGGGCATGAAGCCGGAGGTCCAGTCGCGCATCTTTGAGCCGTTTTTCACCACCAAGTTCCCCGGGCGCGGCCTGGGGCTGCCCGCCGCCCTGGGCATCGTGCGCAGCCACCAGGGCGCCATCCATGTCCAAAGCACCCCCGGCCAGGGCTCGGTGTTCCAGATTTTCCTGCCGGCCGGCAAGCCGGCCGCACCGTCGCCGGGTGAGCCCAAGCCCGTCAAGCGCACCACCATCCTCGTGGCGGACGATGAGCCCACCGTCTCCGGCCTGGCCAGAAAGGTGCTCGAGAAAAACGGCTTCAGCGTGCTCACCGCCAGCCACGGCATGGAGGCCGTCGACACTTTCAGCAAACGCAGCGGCGAGATCGACCTGGTCCTCCTGGACCTTAACATGCCCAAGCTGAGCGGCACGGAAGTGTTCACCGAGGTCCGCCGGCTGGCGCCCTGGGTGCCGGTGATGCTCATGAGCGGTTATGGCGAGGATTCCGCCGTCAGCCATTTCGACGAAGCCCAGCTGGCAGGCTTTCTGCAAAAACCTTTCAAGCCGGACGAACTGCTCGCCAAAGTCATCAGCATCCTGAAACATCGGGCTTCGCCGGGCCACGGGGCCACGGGCGGCACGAGTTGAAGCCGCTGTTGATCATCGGCTACGGCAATGACCTGCGCACGGACGATGCCCTGGGCCCGGCGCTGGCCCGGGCCGCCGCCGCCTGGCGGCTGCCGCACTTGGAAACCGTGGCGGTCCATCAATTGACTCCCGAGCTGGCGGAGCGGGTCAGCCGGGCGCGGGCCGTGCTTTTCGCCGACGCCGCCACCGGCAGTGCTGCCGCCGCCGGAGTCTCCCTGGAACCGCTGGCCGCCGGGACGGCCGCCGGGGTCCGGGGACATTCGGCGCAACCGGCCGAGCTCCTGGCGCTGTGCCAGGCCTTGTTCGGTCCGCCCCCGCCCGCCTGGCTGCTGGCCATCCCCGGCGAGGAATTCGGATTTGGCGAAAGCTTGTCTCCCGGTGGCGCGCACGGGCTGGCGGCCGCGCTGGCGGCAACCCGCCTCTGGATCAGCCGCTTTGACCATTGACGATGGGCCGGTTTCGCCTTTAATTGTCCCATGCGTAGGTTGATTTGCGTGCTCCTTATGGGAGTGGTTTTTTCCGGGTGCCTGGGCAGCAAAAAAGAGGCTGCGGCTCCCGCCCCCGCCGTGGGGCCGGCACCCAAAGCGGAAAAGAAGGTCGAAAAGAAGAGCCCGGCCGCCCGGCGGGATCAAGCGGCGAAAAAACAGCCGGCCAAAGCGGCGGCCTCGACGTTGAGCGTCACCAATAACAACGCCGTGGTCACCCTCGCGGATGCCCAGGTTGGCCGGGTGGCCTCGATCAATCCCGGGCTGCGCTTCGTGGTCGTCGATTTTTCCCTGAACCGGGTTCCAGCCGTCGGGGACCGGCTCTCGGTTTTTCGGCAGGGCATCAAGGTGGGGGAAGTCAAAATTTCTGGTCCGCAGCTTAATAACAATATTACCGCCGACGTGATCCTGGGCGAGGTCCAGCCCGGCGACGAAGTGCGGCGGGATTAAACCCAAATGGCGGCCCAGGCCGGCCGCCCCACGAACCATGGATGTGAACCAACGGCTGCGGGCCATGGTGGCCGCGCAGCCCTATCCGATGCTCTTCGCCACGCTCAGCGGCGCGCATCTATATGGTTTCCCCTCCCCCGATTCGGACTATGACCTGCGGGGTGCGCATATCCTGCCCCTGGCCAAAGTGGTGGGCCTGGAGCCGGCGGACGACACGCTCACCATCAGCCAGGTGGCGGATGGGCTGGAGTTGGACATCGTGACCCATGATGTGCGGAAATTCTTCGGCCTGCTGCTCAAGCCCAACGGTTATGTGCTGGAGCAGCTTTATTCGCCCTTGGTGGTGCACGGCTCCCCCGGGCACGAGGAATTGAAGGCCATCGCCCGGGGCTGCCTCACCCGGTGGCATTACCATCATTACGCGGGCTTCGCCGATAACCAGTGGCACCTGTTCCATAAGGAGAACCCGCGCCGCGTGAAGCCGCTGCTCTATGTTTACCGGGTATTGCTGACCGGCCTGCACCTGCTGCGGAGCGGGGAGCTGGAGGCCAGCCTGCTCCACCTGCAGGACATTTTCCGGCTGCCCCAGGTTCCCGCCCTGCTCCAGCGCAAAACCGCCGGGCCGGAGCACTCCCAGCTGCCCGACGCGGATCTGGCTTTCCACGAGGCCGAATTCCAGCGCTTGCAGGCCGAGCTGAAGGACGCCTTTACGGCGACGCACCTGCCGGCGGAAGCGACGGCGGAAACCAAGTCCAGCCTGAATCAGCTGTTGATCCGCCTCCGCCTGGCATGATGCTCCCCTTTTCCATCGTCGAGCGGGAATTGCGGGGAGCAGCCCGGCGGCGGGCCACCTTTGGCCTGCGCGCGGGCCTGGCTCTGGCCTTCACCCTGGTCTGGGCCATCATGGTGGCCACCCACCCCAGCCATTACTCGGCGCAACAGTGGAATTACCAGGTTTTCGTGTTCCTCGGCATTGTGGGCATGCTTTTTTGCCTGTTCAGCGGCATTTTTCTCACCAGCGATTGCCTGAGCTGCGAAAAACGGGAGGGCACGCTTGGCCTGCTGTTTCTCACCGATCTCAATGGCCGGGACGTGGTTTTGGGCAAGCTGGCGGCCTTTTCAATCAATGCCACCTTCGGTTTGCTGGCGATCTCGCCATTGCTATCGTTAACGCTCATGTCCGGCGGCATAACCACCGCCGAAATCTACCGCGTAGTCCTGATCTGCTTTGTGCTCTTGTTTTATTCACTGGGCATCGGCCTGGGTGTGTCCGCCTTGGTCTGGGGGGCCCGCCGGGCGGTATTGACCTCACTGGGCATCGTGTGTGCCCAAACCATCCTGGTGCCCATCGTCTGGATCATTCTGGCGCTGATGGTGCGGAATGCCCAGGATATGGTCTGGATGTTGATTCCTTGTCCCGTCTTTCCTTTCGTTTTCGCTTTTGACGATCCTTATCGGAGTGAATGGGGGAACGCCTATTATTGGCTCTCCACCGGCTTGCTGTTCCTGCTCGGCTTGGGCGGGGTCCTGACCGCCTGCCGGGTGCTGCCCGCCAAGCGCTTTCAGGAGCCTCCCCTGATCAAGCCCGGCTCGGACGGCAGTTTCTGGCATGATTACCTCCATGGCGACCAGCACTGGCGGGACCAGGTCCGGCAACGATTTTTGGACGCCAATCCCTTTAGCTGGCTGGCCATGCGGGACGGCCTGGCGGGGTTTTGCCTTCGGGCAGGCTTGGTGATCGGGTTGGTGTTTTGGTTCCTTTTGTTCCTGGCCGGCACCTACGGCCGGGAACACGAAGTCTGGACCATCCTGCGGCTGGCCGTCACCTGCCTGCTGCACATATTCGTCAAGGTCATCCTGGCGGTGGAGGCCAGCCGGGTGATGAGCGACAGCCTGGCCTGCGGCGCCTTGGAACTGCTTTTGGTGACCCCTTTGCGCCCGCCCGCCATGGTCCGCGGCATCCGGCAATCCCTCGGGCGCGTTTTTGCCCCCAGCCTCGCCTGGCTGCTGGTTTTGAATGGCTGGATCTTGTTCTACCCGCCTTTTCCGCAGGAGCAGGAGCATCTATTTTTACAGGCGGCCAGCTTGGGAGGCCTGGTGCTCTTGGGCTTGGATTGCTGGGCGCTCAGCTGGCTGGGTTTGGCAGCCGCGATCCGCTCCAAAAGCCATCTGCGCGCCATGGTGAGCACCTTGGGCTGGGTCATGGCGCCGCCCTGGCTTTACCTGATTTTTCTGTTCATGTTGGGTTCCGCCAACCACGTATCCTCCTTGTTGCCCATGTGGGCTGTCTGGTTCATCCCCACCGTATTAAGCGGCTTATGGTTTGGCTTCCGGGCCCGGGCCCGGGTGCGCCGGGATTTCCTGGCGGGGGGCGCCATAACTTAATTTACATAACTTAATTTACATTTTGCGGCAGGCGGAGTTAGCCTGAGGCCGTGATGAGCCTGAAGCCCCAGTGTTCCAGTCTCCTGCGAGGTGCTTTCTCGTTGGCCAATACCCGCCTGGCATGATCCTCCCTTTGCCCATCGTGGAACGGGAATTGCGCGGCGCGGCGCGGCGGCGGGCCACCTTTGGCCTGCGCACCGGCCTGGCTTTTGCTTTCACCCTGGTCTGGGCCATCATGATGGCCAGCCGGCCCAGGTCTTACACTCCGCAGCAGTGGAATTACCAGGTTTTCGTGTTCCTGGGCATCGTGGGTATGCTTTTTTGCCTTTTTACCGGCCTTTTTCTGACCTGCGATTGCCTCAGCAGTGAAAAACGGGAGGGCACCCTTGGCCTGCTGTTCCTCACGGATCTGAATGGCCGGGACGTGGTTTTGGGCAAGCTGGCGGCTTTTTCAGTGAATGCCATCTTCGGTTTACTCGCAGTTTTGCCATTGCTATCGTTAACGCTCATGTCCGGCGGCATCACCACCGCCGAAATTTACCGAGTGCTCCTGATCTGTTTTATCCTGCTCTTTTATTCCTTGGGGATCGGGCTGGGCGTTTCCGCCCGCGTCTGGGGGGCTCGCCGGGCGGTGCTGACATCGCTGGGCATCGTTTGCGCACAGGCCATTTTGCTCCCCATTGTCTGGCTTTTGTTTGCCATCCTGGTGCACGATGCCGAGCATACCGTGGGCATTTTGGTTTTTTGCCCGGTTTTTCCTTTCGTTTTCGCTTTCAACGAGCCTTTTAGTGAATTATTTGGCCCCGTTTATTATTGGGTCGGCCTCTCTTTGATGCTGGCGATCGGGTTGGCGGGTATCTGGACGGCCTGCCGGGTGCTGCCCGCCAAACGCCTCCAGGAGGCTCCGGCGGCCAAGCCCCTCACGAATGCCACTTTCTGGCAGGATTATTTCCATGGGGGCCAGCGCTGGCGTGAAAAAATCCGGCGGCGTTTTCTGGAGGCCGATCCGTTTTGCTGGCTGGGCCTGCGGGATCGGGTGATGATATTCTGGCTGCGGGCAGGCCTGGTCTTAGGATTAACGCTGTGGAGCTATTTGCTGCTGGGGGCAGGGTTTTCCGAAGAGGAACGCGAACTCTATGAAATGTTGTGGCTGGGGGCAACCTGGGTGCTGCATATCTTCGTGAAAGTCCTGCTGGGGGTGGAGGCCAGCCGGCTCCTGAACGACAGCCGGACTTGCGGGGCTTGGGAGTTGCTCTTGGTGACACCCCTGCGGCCGGCAGACATCATTCAGGGCGCCTGGCGTGCCTTGTGGCGGGTTTTTACCCCCAGCTTCACCGTGCTGCTGGTTTTGAATGGTTTCATTCTCTTTCTGCTCCCGCATCTGACCAGCTTCTGGTCCAGGCAGAACCATGCTTTTTTGCTCTCGGCCAGTTTGGGCGGCATGGCGCTGCTGTGGCTGGATGCCTGGGCCCTCACGTGGAAGGGATTGGCGGGGGCGATTCGCTCCCAAAGCCACCTGCGCGCCTTGGTGGGCACCTTGGGCTGGGTCATGGTCCCTTCCTGGGCGGCCATATTGCTGCTGTTCATGAAAATGACCACCATGGGGTGGTATAATAGCTGGCCCTCCCGGCTGGCCATCTGGGCGGTCTGGTTCATCCCCACCATCCTGAGCAGCCTGGTGATCGGCTTCCGGGCCCGGGCCCGGGTGCGCCGGGATTTCCTGGCCAGGGGCGCCATAACTTAATTTACATTTTGCAGCCGGTGGGGTTAGCCTCTCCCGTTAATGAGAAAAAAGCCCATGTGTCCCAGCTCTCCGCGGGATGGTTTCACGCTGATCGAACTGCTGGTGGTGATCGCCATCATCGCCATCCTGGCGAGCCTGCTGCTACCCGCGCTATCGAAGGTCAAAAGCCGCGCCCAGACCGCCGCCTGCCTGAACAACATCAAACAGCTTTCCGTAGCCTGGGCCCTCTACCCGGAGGACAACAAGGATCTGCTGGTGAACAACCACGGGGTGGACGAAACCCGGCTGCGCCGCCAGAATTGGGTCAACAATGTGCTCAACTGGGGCGGGGATGACGAGAACACCAACCTGCTCTATCTGACGACCTCCAAACTGGGTGGTTACCTGAACCAGGGAGTGGGCGTGTTCAAATGCCCCTCGGACAAATCCGCCGCCGAGAGCGGCCCGCGCAACCGCAGCCTGTCCATGAATTCCCTGGTGGGGGATCCGGGGGTGCTCACCAATAAATTCAACCCGGCCTATGTGCAGTTTTTCAAGGCGGCCAGCTTCATCCGGCCAGCCATGGTCTTCGTGATCCTGGACGAGCACCCCGACACCCTCAACGACGGTTTCTTCATGAACCGCCTGGAGGAGTATAAATGGGGGAACCTCCCGGCCTCCTATCACCAGGGCGCGGGGAATTTATCCTTCGGCGACGGCCACGCGGAAACGCATCGCTGGGTGGTGCCGGACACGGTGCGCCCGCCGGTCAAAGGGGGCGTGGGCGGCATCATCCCGGCGGAGCCGCCCACCGATTACCAATGGCTGAAGGACCGCACCAGCGCCCGCCTGGGCGCGGCCATCAACTGATCGCGGCGAGGTGGCGCTCCACCTCGATGGCGGCGGCGCAACCCATCCCGGCGGCGGTGATCGCCTGGCGGTAAACGTGGTCCGAGCAATCGCCCGCCACGAACACCCCCGCCACGCTGGTCGCGGCGCCGTTCCGGCGCACGATGTAGCCGTTATCATCCATTTCCACCTGGCCTTTGAAAAGGGTGGTGTTGGGTTGGTGGCCGATGGCCACGAACACCCCGGCGCAATCCACCACCTGCTCCTGGCTGGTCTTGAGGTTTTTCAGCCGCACCGCGGTCACCTTGTCCTGCTGGACATCCAATACATCCGTGACCACGGAATCCCAGATGGGTTTGATTTTGGGGTTGGACAGCACCCGTTCAGCCATGATCCGGGAGGCCCGCAGGACGTCCCGCCGGTGGACCAGGTACACCACTGAGCCGAACCGCGTCAGGTAAAGAGCCTCTTCACAGGCCGAATCCCCGCCGCCTACCACCACCAGGGGCTTGTTGCGGAAGACCGGCAGGGCGCCATCGCAAGTGGCACAGTAGGTGATCCCTTTCTTGTCGAGCTTGGCTTCGCTGGCCAGGCCCAGGTGGCGGTGCCCGGCGCCGGTGGCAATGATGACCGTTTTGCTCACGACCAGCTCGCCATCCACCGTGATCCAAAACGGGCTCTTGGTGAAATCGACGGAATCCACCGTGGCGAACTTCACTTTCGCGCCGAATTTTTCCGCCTGTTTTTGCATGCGGTTCATCAGCTCGAACCCGTCCACGCCATCAGGAAAGCCGGGATAATTCTCCACAATGCTGGTAGTGGTCAGCAACCCACCCGGGGTTACCCCGGTGAGGACGAGGGGACTCAAATTTGCCCGGGCGGTGTATATGGCCGCAGCCAGCCCGGCGCAACCAGTGCCGATGATCACGACTTGTTCCATAGTGCAGCCAATATATCCGCTCACAAAACCCCAGGCAAGCGCATCCTCCGCGCGGCCTTGGGCGGATTTACAGGCTGCTTGACGAACCCTCGGGTTTGGCCTAGAAATAAGTCAGGCTGCCGGGCAGTCTATTGGCAATGAACCACTTGCGCCAGAAGGCGGCGGCATTGCCCGGCGTCTGAACTGATCGATTAGCTTAGAAATATGCCGACTTACGAATATATTTGCGAAAAGTGCAACCATGAATTTGAGCTGTTCCAGCCCATCACGGCGGAACCGCTGACCGTTTGCCCGAAGGAGCATTGCAAAGGGGCCAAGTGGGGCAAAGGCCGGGTGAAACGCAAAATCGGCGGTGGCAGCGGGTTGATCTTCAAAGGCAGCGGATTTTACATCACCGACTACCGCAGCGACAGCTATAAAGCCTCCGCCAAGAAGGATTCCGAATCCTCCAAGGCCGCCCCGGCCAGTTCTGATTCCAAGCCCGCTTCCACCCCCGCTCCGGCGGCTGACAAGGGTGCCAAAGCCAGCCCGAAGAGCGGCACGACCTGATCCTTGGCAGCCATTGGCTGGCTGGAGCCTGGCTGGATGACGCATGCGGTTCACGGTTTTTTTGCCGGCTTTGAAGTTCGTTATTGGTCCCGGGTCCATCCGCTTCCCGGCGGGTGCCCAAATCCGCCGGTTAGCTCCTTTCCGGACCTTGCCGCCAGCGGCGGTTTCAACCCGCCGCCAAGCGGGCTTGATATTCAAGCCCGGTTCGGCCATGATGCGGTGATGAAAAGCCGGATATCGATTTCCGGGACCAACCGGAGTGAGCGGCTGGCGGCCAACCGGCCCCAATGATGCAATCGGCGCGAAAGGATTCTATGGCAGTAAAAACCAATAAAC
Organism: uncultured Verrucomicrobiota bacterium; assembly: GCA_903845125.1. Lineage (GTDB taxonomy): Bacteria > Verrucomicrobiota > Verrucomicrobiia > Limisphaerales > UBA1319 > CAIMWS01. The sequence goes on along the minus strand of CAIMWS010000509.1, from coordinate 12,058 downwards.
TGAAAAAGGCGCTTTATGTGCTGCTTGGCCTGCTCGTCTTCCTCGCGGTGGTGGCCGCAGGCACGGGCGTATTTGTGTTCATTAAGGCGACCAAGCCGGTGAATTACAACCTGGGGGTCAGCAGCCTCGACGCCAATTCAACTTCCCGCGCCTGGAAAAATTTCAAGGAGGCCCGCACCGCCAACCAGCGGGCGTTCCTGGAACTGAGCCGGGAGGAGATCAACTCCTATATCCATCAGCGTTATTTCTTTAAGACCAATGCGGACGAACTCGCGGTTTATGCCCATACCAACGGCACCGTGGTGGAACGCGCCGGGCTGAAGCTGACGCTCTCCAACGTGACGTGGTATAGCTGGGTGAACCAGGGCTGGACCAACCGGTCCTGGAGCCGGCCTTGGACTTGGTTCTGGTCGAGCCGAAGGTATGTCTGGCAGGAGGAGGCGGTGCTGCGGAACAACCAGACCAATTGGTCGCTCCAGCCAGTGGAATTGCGGATGGGCAATTTGAAGATCCCCAAGAGCCTCTGGGCCTATATGAAAAACCACTTTGGCCCCCAGGATCCCCGCTCCGCGGAGCTTTACGAAGATGTCTTCACCAACATCGCGTATGTCTCCCTCGTGACCAAAACCAATGACCCTTCCCGCCTGCCCCGCCTGAAGCTTTTTAATTACCTCCCGGAAACGCGCCCATGAAGCTGGCCGCCTGGATGATTTGCGTTTGGATGGCCGGGAGCGTGCACGGGGCGGAGTGGACCAACGCGAACATCACCATCCGCAGCGGCAGCGAGCAGTTCATTGTCCGCGGAGTGCCCCCGCCCCGGGCCTCCCGCCCGGATCTGGCCGAAATCCGGACCCCAACGAAAACGCTGCGGCTGGAGCCTTCCACCCTGGCCGTGGCCTGCGAACGGATCAAAACCGCTTTCTTGAAGGAAATCGCCGCTCCGGATCAATGGCGCGGCCGGATCTTCGTGAACATCCAGTTCACCGTTTTCACCAACACGCCGGTTACCATCCAGCCTTTCAATGCCACCTCCTGGCAATACCGGGTGACCCTGCCCGATGAGATCGAGACCAACAAGCTGGTGCGGGCCATTGTCAACGTGCTCCTCCTCGAGCACGCCAACCGCCAGACCGGTCCCGGCCTGGCCGAGGTGCCCCTCTGGCTCGTGGAAGGAATGACCCGCCACCTGCTGGCCACCTCCAGCCGCGATTTGATCGTCCAGCCCCTGACGCGCCTGACGCGGATGGATATTCGCGGCGATGCGCTGGTGGAGATCCGGAACCGCCTCCGGCTCGGTCCCTCCCTGACTTTCGAGCAGCTGGGCCAGCCCACCCCGGACCGGCTGCAAGGCCCCGCCTGGGACCTGTTCCAGGCGAGCGCCCATTTGTTTGTGTCCGAGCTGCTGAAGCTCCCCGACGGCCCGCAATGCATGCAGGAGTTTTTGCGCCTGCTGCCCGCCGCCCTCAATTGGCAAATCCCCTTCCTGCAGGCTTTCCAGGCCCATTTCGACCGGCCCTTGGCGGTGGAGAAATGGTGGGCCTTGCACCTGGTCAACGTGGGCGGAATGGATCAATGGCATGGCTGGTCGCCGGCCCAGAGCGGCCAGAAGCTGGACGAAATCCTGCGCCTGCCGGTTTACATCCACTCCTTCAGCAACAGCCCTCCCCAATACAGCCAGGTCTCGGTTCAGCAATTCATGGCCCGGTGGGATCTGGGCCTGCAGCGGCAGGTATTCGCCTCCAAAATCAGCCAGCTGCAGGGCTTGCGGGTGAACGCCTGGCCCTCCTTGATCCCGCTGATCAACGAATACCTCCGGGTGCTGGATACTTACCTCAAGAAAGCCCCGAAAACCACCCCCGCCGCCGCCGCCAAGCTCCGGCTGCCGCCGCCTGCTTTGTTGCGGGATGCCACGCTCCTGCTGGAACTGCTGGACGCCCGGCGCAACGACCTCCGCCAGCGCTGGAACCAGCCCGCAGCGGCGCCCGGGACGGGCTCGGAAACCACGGGTGGCTGAAGCTTCCGCTCCCGCCGGTCCTGACCGCTTTTCCAATCCGGTTCAAGATCCGCCGCCTCGCCTTGAAAGTAACTTGAAATGATATGCCCAAAACCTTGAAAATCCCGAAACACCGCAAGCCCATCGACGCCGTCCTGTGGGTCATGAGCCAGCTGCGCGCCCCCCATGGCTGCCCCTGGGACCGCGAGCAGGATCACCGCTCCCTGCGCCTCCACGCCATCGAGGAGGTTTACGAATTGCTGGACGCCATCGAGACGGGCGATGACCACGAAATGCTCGAGGAGCTGGGCGATCTCCTCCTCCAGGTCGTTTTCCACTGCCAGCTCGCCCAGGAGCGCCAGGCCTTCGGCTTCGACCAGGTGGCCCAGACCCTCGCGGACAAGCTCATCCGCCGCCATCCCCACGTCTTCGGCGAATCCAGCGTGGACACCGTGGATGGCGTGTGGGCCCAGTGGGACCGCATCAAGCACGCCGAAAAGGACGGCACACCCCACGCCCGCCCCTCCGTCCTGGATGGCATCCCCCGCCATCTGCCGGCCCTCCTGCGGGCCGAGAAGCTGGCCAAAAAAGCCCGTAAAGCCGGCCTGCTCGATGCCCGCCAGCCCCGCATCAGAAAACCCACCCGCCGCCAGATCGCGGCGGAACTTTTCGCCCTCGCCCAATACGCCCAGGAACGGGGCTGGTCAGCCGAAGCCCTCCTGCTGGACGAACTGAAAAAACACGAACGCGCCTGGCGGAAATCGGAGCAAAAAAAAACCGCCCATAAGGCGGTTTCGTCTCCATAAATCTGGAACTGTTTTTAAGGTTTGGGCAAAGGCTGCCAATGCGGCCACATGGCCGCCTGGCCGGGCGCCAGCTGGGTGATCCGCCGCTCCAGCCCATCCACCAGCCGCCGGACATATATTTGGCGCACCCCGTCGCGCTTGGAACCGTAGGCGAGCCATTGGCCGTCCGGGGACGGCTGCGGGTGATAATGCAAGGTGCCTTCCGCCGAGTGGGTCAGCTGAACCGACTGGCCATCCAGCGCCGTCCTGAACATTTCGACGTTCTGGCCAACCCGGGCGGTGTGGAACACCGACTGGCCATCGACGGCCCAAACCGGGACATCGCTGCTGCCCTGGTGGAAGTCATCCACATCCAGGAAGAGAATCCAGCCCTGGTATCCGTGGAGGTCGGCGAGCTGCCGCAGGCCCGTGCCATCGCGGCGCACCAGGTGGGGATTGCTCTGCCCATGCGTTCCGCTGAGGAACAGCAGCCATTGGCCATCGGCCGACCATTGCGGGCCGAAGTTGAATGGATTTCCGGTTTCGATCTTCCTTTTGTCCGAGCCATCCGCGCGGGCGATATGAATCTGGTAGTTCTCGTGGTAGCTGATCCATTGGCCATCCGGTGAGGCACTGTAGCCGTAGGCAAACCCGGCATCCTTGCCCGACACGTCGCGTTTGTGGCGCCCGTCCAGATCCATGAGGAAAGGCTTCGACACGCCACCGATCAGCGCGGTAAAGCCGAGGCCGCGATTTCCCGGCAAAAAGAAAAGTCCGCTGTTGTAATGGCTGGCGCGCTCCACCGCCGTGAGGTTAGCCACCTCGCCGGTGACTGGATCAGCCAGGCAGGAATCCACCAGCCACCGGCCCGGCTCCATGCGGAAGGTGCGGTGCGCCTCCTCCCAGCGGGCGTTCTCCGGATCCTCCCACCCACGGACCACCACCGCCCGGCGGCCATCCGGCGACCAGCCTGCGAACTGGGTCCAAGTGTCCGGCTCCGTGGCGAGCTGCTCCGCCACCAGGCGGCGCCCGGTGCCATCCGCCCGGGCCATGGCGGCCCGCATCGTGCGCACATTGGCGTGCCGGCCACCGGGGAGGCTGGTGCGCAGCTCCGTGAAGCCAACCCACGGCGGCGCCGGATCCAAGCGCAGGGAACCGCCCTCGCGCACCACGCCCAGGCGCTGATCCAGGGCGGCATGCACCGGGTCCGGGCCGGCTTGACCGAGCCGGCGGCGGATCTCCCGGCGGAGCCACACATAGCCGGAATTCCACGAATACAGGACATGGCCGTGCGGCTTGCCATCCACTGTGCTGATGGACTCATTGAAAGCCGGCACAAACGCAATCTCCCGGGCGATCCGCTCCTCGAGTCGGGCATCCACCTCAGCGGCCGGCAAGCCATGCACCCCCGCCAGCAAATAGTTGGCCGCATCATTCAGGAACCAGGAACCGCCGTAGCAATAGACCCCGGAATGACCGGGCAGCAGCTTCCCATCCGCCTGGGAGATCACCCGCAAGCCATAGGGGCTTTTGACTTTTTCCGAGGTCCGGTAATGCGCCAGCACCTGGTCATCCGTGAGCAGCTTCCGGCCAAAGACGGCGTAGGTCAAAGTGGCTCCGTAGAGGGTATCCTGCCCCAGGGTATCGCGTAGCTTCAGGCTGGTGGGCATGAACCCCAGCCGCTCATTGAACAGCGCGCGATAAGCCGCGCTGGCCCGTTCGATGTCTGCCTCCGCCACCCCCAGGCCCAGCTCCTGCGCCGCGAGCAAAGCGCCGCAGTGGAATCCCTGGTTGCTGGCCGGCGCGTCGTCATCGTCATAGGGCAGCACATCGTGGTAAGTTTTCCACCCTTTGGCGTTGGGCGCCCCCGGCAGGGGCGGCGGATAGTAAAGGCCGTTGGTTTCGTGGCCCCGGATGAAATCGTAAGCCCGCCGGACCAGGGCCTCGTGCATCACCCCACCGGCCCGCTTCATCAGCACCGCCCAGATCAGGTAATATTGCGCGTTATCCTCGTAATCCATCCGGGTCCAGAACACGGCGCGGTTGGACTCGATGGTCTTCTCCGGGTCGTCCAGCCCCAGGGCGGTGTAAAACCCATCCGAAACCCACTGTTTCCAGCCGTAGCCCGGGCCGGAAATGAAAATATAGCGGCCGTCCCGGGGGCGATCCCCGGCATCGCGGGCCAGGTTGCGGCGCAGCAGGTAGAGGGATGTGTTGCGCAGGATGGCCTCCACCGCCGAGCCGCTCCAGCCTTTGCCATTGGCCACGGCGAGATGGGCGGCCACCTGGGCATCGTAATGGTGGCGGGCGGGGCTGGCGAAAACCCACGTCGTGAAAAAGCGCGTTTCACCCGCCGCCAGCGATTGCCAGCCATCCATCTGGTATTGATACGTGTCCCGGGCATCCTCCGGCGGCTTCACGATCAACGGGTAAGGATCCCGGCCATCACCGGCTATCACCGCCAGCCGGCGGCCCGGGGGATCCAACAGCACCTGGCAGCGGTTCTCCCACAACCCGGGGGAATCAGCCGCCAGGCCATAAACGGCATCGGTGGTGCGGAGCATCGCCACCGGGAAAGTCTCGGTCCTGGCTGCGCCGCGCACCGTATCGTAAACCGTCCGCTCCCGGGCGGGACCGGTGAAAGAGGCATATTCCCCCTCCCTGGCGGCGGTGAGCGGAAAAGCAACGGCAAACTGCCCGGCGGCACGCGCCTGCACTTCCAAGGTGCGCTCCACGAGCGAAGGGGTTTTTTGGGTCAACCGCAGGCGCAGCGTGAACGCACCCTGCTGGACCGGTCCCAGCTCAATGACCGTGCCGGATTCCTTGCAATCCCGAAACTCCACCGGCCCCACTGGAACACCAAGCGCCAGCCACTCCACTCCGGCGGGTGCGGATTTCTCCGCGCGCCAGACCGGAACCCCGCCCGACCGGTAATCCACCTGGACCACCCCCTTTTCGGTGGTCAAACCCGGCCGCAGCTCCACCTCCCCCCCCCGGCCCACCAAGCCGCCCAACAACAGCCCAAACAACAGCCCAAGCAGCCCCCAGCCCAGACCCGATGCTAGGATGTTTCTTCGTTTCATATGCGCTTGTGGATGTTTCATGCCTTGGACCTGGTCGCTCTCCGCTCCGCCCTCTGTCCTCTGTCCTCTCCGCTCTCCGCTCTCCGCCCTCCGCCCTCCGCCCTGTCATCTGCCCCTCTGCTCTCCGCTCCCCGCCCGCTCTCCGCTCTAGGCTCCGACCTCCGCCCTCTGTCCTCTGTCCTCTCCCCGCTCTCCGCCCTCCGACTTCAGACCTCCGACCTCTGTCTTAACTCTCCGCTCTAGGCTCCGCGCTCCGGCCCCTCCGACCTCCGCGCTCTGTCCTCTGTCCTCTCCCCGCTCTCGCTCTCCGCTCTCCGCTCTCCGCTCTAGGCTCCGCGCTCCGGTCCCTCCGACCTCCGCCCTCTGTCCTCTGTCCTCTCCCCGCTCTCCGCCCTCCGACTTCAGACCTCCGACCTCTGTCTTAACTCTCCGCTCTAAGCTCTCCGCTCTCCGCTCCAAGCTGCCCTCCGACTTCAGACCTCCGCCCTCTGTCCTCTGTCCTCTCCCCCACCCCTCTCCCCGCTCCCTCCCCGAAACGTAATGCAGTGTGCGACGCATGCCAGTATAACAAATAGCGAAAGGGTCGAGTGCACCTGGAATGGAAAATCTCCCAGCGCATGGATCAGGCAGCCGCCCATGGCCAGCCAAACCATCGCACACATCACCCAAGGGACTTTTATTTCACCTCCAAAAAATGGACGGCCAATCGCCGCCGCCAGTGCGGAAAGAATCAGAATATAGCCAACCCAGCCAAAGGTGGCCCGAGTCTCCAGCCAGTCATCATGCACTTCAGTGCTCCAGATTTGGCCTAAATTGGTTCGATACAACTGAGAAACCGAAGCAAAAGTGCCAGGACCAATCCCAAACCATGGATAATCCTTGGTCATTTTATGGGCAATCTCCCATATCTCACCACGGCCAGAAAGCTTGTCGCTGAAAATCCGATCCAAGCGAGGAGCCAAATCTTTCCACCCCAGCCATGCGCCAAAGCCCAAAGCCATTACTCCCAAAAAAATAAACCTCATCTTGTGCCACCAAACCCCGCGCCACTCAGCCAATGAAAGAATAATCGTTGCAACCAACAAACCTGCCACCGCCACCAAAGCCCCTCCCCGACTGGTTGTAATAATAGGGGCAGCAACCAAAATGATGACGCATGGCAATAAAACCACCTGGGCCCCTGAACCAACCCGCCGTGACGAAAAGGACCGGCGATGAAAGCGTTTGTGCAATACCCACCAGAAACCAAGGCAGATCGGCCAGATCATGTTCAGATACTGGGCCGCATTGCTCCTATAAGCATACGGTCCAAATTGGGAGCCAGGATCCTGGATTATCGGTGGCAGGGCCACCCAAAGTAATTTGTTAGTCCCACTAAACCGCTGCAGGATTCCTTCCAGCCCCAAAACCGCGCCATTTATGGATAGAACCCAAAGCAACCTTCGCAAACGGTCAGGTAAAACTGGACCTATCTCCGTTCCGGAATCCTGATCCTCAATTTTTGCCGCTTTAATCCGCTCCCGGCGTGTTTTCCCTAAAAGCCAATCACGAGTACTCCAGAAAACCAAAGCCAATCCAAGGTATTGCCAAAATAAAAACCATGTACTGGCGTGATCATAGCTATGTGGCAACCATTTTACGAACTTTTCATAATACTCAAACCCCAAAATATCTGGCCGCCAAGTCGCCCTCGCATTTAATGCACTGACCAGACAATAAACCAAAATTAAAACTGTGACCACCGCCAACCATCTAGACACCCATCGGACACAATTCCTCTCAACATCTTGACTCCATCGAACAGCCTTTAACCCCATGGTCCGGTTGAAGGCGATTTGCATCAACCACACCAATCCAATAACATAGGCAATAATGTTTTCAATCCATATAGCCCATGTAACAGTGGAACCCAACACCCAAGGACCAATTACGAAAAAGCTATAAATTAGTATCTCAATCAGTACGTCAGTCTTATCACGTGCTTTTTGAGAATGCATTTAGAAATTTGCCTAATTTGTGTTAGTTACTTTTTAACTTTCGGTTACAACTAAACCAGTATCGGAAACTGAAAAATTGACGAACCTAGCTCTTTTATTTGGAGGACACTCATGAAGTCTTTGGCGAATCCGTATGCCAGCTTCCTCGTCTTTTGAAAAAAGCAACATGTATCCACCACCACCTGCTCCTAAAAGTTTTGCGCCAAGCAAATAATCGGATATCGAACTTAATATGGATTGAACCTCCGCAGTATTGGTGCCTTTGTCAATCTGTTGATTTAAGACCCAGCTTTTTGCCACTGTTTTTGCCAAGGCTTGATAATCGGATCGCTGTGCGGCATCGTAGGCCATTGAGGCATTGTCGACTATCTCACCGATAATTTTTAAATGTTTTTGTGAGTTAATAAATATTTTGCGCACGATTTCAGCCAAAATATTTTTAGCTAACCTGGTGATACCTGTATAGTAAAGTAATACCAACCGATTGGCATATGTCCCACTGAATAAGTCCTTTGGTAACCAGCGAACTACTGGTTTTTGTTCCAATCCCGGTAGAGTTTCAATCATTTTGAACCCTCTAAACATACCTCCTGCTTGGTCTTGCCACCCGCCACCAGTGGTTATCATCTGCTCTAAGGCCATGGCACGACAAAAAATCGCATGATTATCCCAATTGTTACCAAATAATCTGCTTAGCGAAGCTAATATAGTGGATGCTAAAATACTGCTGGTTCCCAATCCTGATCCTTTGGGAACCGCAGCCAATAAAGACAACTCAATGCCATTTCCGAAAGCCTTTAGCTGATCACGCAATGTAAGATGTTTTTGATTGCTGTATTTTGGGCTCAATCCTGCTAGACAAAGTGCTGCTTTTGCTAAAGCAAATGAGTTGCCTGGAATATTAAAAGCTGAAAGTTCCTCCCATGTTTTAACGATTTCGCGTGTTCCCAAGTCTATGGAATTGATTACGATAAATGGTTCGCTACAAAGTCGGGCAAAAACTTGTACAGGTGGTTGGTCATTAATATCGACTGCTAGATTTACGACTTTTCCGCCATTTTCCAAACAATACGGTGGGGTATCACTCCATCCTCCAGCCAAATCCAAGCGAACTGGGCTTCTTGCCCAAACAATTTGATCTTCTAAAATACAACATCTGGGTTCAACAAGTTTAAAATTTATCCTGTCGAGCATTACTTTTCTCAAAAACCCGAAAACCTGGTCCTCAGTTGCCTCAATTTGAGATTGGCTGCCTTTTCTAATGAGGACGTTTTTAGCCATCAATTTTCGAGCTTCAGCCAGAGGTTTAATAATTTCCATCGTCATTAGTTATTTGACTCAACGCATTGTTTTATAGTTTCAGCAACTCGATCCAAATCCGAATCCGTCATGGCTGTTCCAGAAGGAAGACATAACCCTCTTTTAAATAAATGTTGACTGACTCCATTAAGACGCACTGAACAATTTTGAAACACCGGCTGCAAATGCAGTGGTTTCCAAATCGGGCGAGATTCTATGTTTTCAGCTTCTAGCGCCAGTCTGATTTTATCGGGATTTGCACCACATTTATCTTCTTCCAGTAGAATAACTGTTAGCCACCGGTTCGGTTTTCCGTAGTTGGCCTCAGGCATGAACTCGATTCCCGGAATACTTCTCAATCGATCCACATATGCTTTAAAAATCTGTCGTTTACGTGCAACTCTTTCGTCTAATACCTTCAATTGGCCACGACCTATAGCGGCCACTATATTACTCATCCTGTAATTATATCCAATTTCGGAGTGCTGATAATGTGGAGCTGGATCTCGGGCCTGTTGAGAAAGCTTACGAGCATGTTCGATCAAAGCAGCATCGTCACTGGCAAGCATTCCCCCTCCAGAAGTAGTAATTATTTTATTACCGTTAAATGAATATATTGAACATTTAGCTCCTTTGCCAGCATGCACATCTTTGTATCGAGATCCAATAGACTCTGCTGAATCAACGACCACTGGTATTCCATATTTATTACACAGTGAATAAATAGTGTCGTATTCGGCACACTGGCCGTAAAGATCTGTTGGAATCACTGCTTTAGGCATCCGTCCATTATTGGCACATTCTTTAAGTTCTTCATCTAATAAATTTGGGTCCATGTTCCAAGTTTTTCGATCTGAATCTAAAAACTTAACGGTTGCTCCCTGAAAAAGCACAGGAGTTACGCTCCCTATGAAGGTTAAACTTGAAGCCAAAACGAAATCATTTATACCTACGCCTAGTTCCCTGAGCGCTAAATGTGTCGCCGCTGTGCCGCTATTTAAAGCAAGACAATTTTTAATTCCAGTATACGATGAAAATTCCTTTTCAAAGGCGTCAACCATCGGACCTAATGGAGCGATGTAATTAGATTGAAAAGCATCTTTAATGTATGATAACTCAGTTCCTCCCATGTGGGGAGGGGAAAGAAACAAACGTTTTTTATTTAGCATTATTTTACTCTTAATAATATATATTTAAACCATTTCTTATTTGCTGTTATTTTTTGTTTTTGTAATCAAATTTATTTTTAAAACGCTAGCTGTTTTAATATATATTTTAAAAATAGTTATAGCACAATTGCTTTTTTATTAATCCTGAGTAATTATAAGATTACTTTTTTGAACTCTAGCTGGAACACCATATGCCGTTACACCATCTGGCAGGTCTTTATTTACAACAGATCCGGCTCCTACTTTACATTCAGAACCAACTCGAATTCCAGGCAATACAACAGCACCAGTGCCAATCATTGTCCCGTTCCCAACCATAACCCCACCGGACAGATTAACCCCAGGACATAAGTGTAAATGGTTTCCTAAATAACAATCATGATCGACGGAGGCTGATGTATTCACTATGCAATTATCCCCGATAATGGCCCCAGGATTTATTACTGCGCCAGCACAAACAATGGTTCCTTTTCCAATAGTAGACAATTTAGAAATAGTAGCGCTTGGGTGAATGATAGTTAACGGTATACCTTTTTTAACCAAAAGTTGCTCATACTTTAACTTTCGGAAGTAATTATTTCCTATACTAACAAGAAATAAAAACTTTTCAATCTTTTGCCAACAAACAGATGTTGAACTAACAATTTTTACTCCAAACAATTCTTGTATTGAAGGATTATCATCAACTATCAAATCAATTACAACGTGGCTACAAATAGCAGAGTCAAGAACCACTTTACAATGACCTCCAGCCCCAAATAAAACACATTTATTTTTTATTCGTTGATTAAATAAAAGTATTTTGCTTTTTACTTTCTTAAACACTTTAACTGTTTTATTACCTTAAGTATTTTTAAACATTTTTTACACCTGAATTTTTTTATTAACAGTTTAAGCTTTACTTAATTTATTTTACATTATTATTCGCGGCTTATATGTGAGCATTGTTTTAAATCTAAAACTTTCTTTTCACTTCTAAACAAACCTTTTCCCACTTTGCCGAAATTGCATTATTTCCATAATATTTATGTCCCGCGCAAAAAGAGTTTTTTCGTTTCCTTAAAAGCAACTCATCATTGATAAAAATTTCATTAAAAACCTTTTTTAATCCGTTTATATCACCTGGCGCAACGATCCAACCACAATCATGTTTTTTTACGGTACTTGCTAAATCTGAGTTCAGAGGACAAATGGCAAGTATTGCTTGGCCCGCGACCATTGCACTATATGTTTTGCTAGGCATTAAAACATTTTCTCCTCCATTTGCAATTGTAACAAGTGCAATATGGGCTTTTTTCATTTTGGAAGCCCAGTTAGTATCAGTTAGGTTTCCTCCGAGCAATATTTCAATATTATTTTTATTATTATTTGTTTTTAAATTTTTTTGTAATATATTAAATCCTGTACCATTCGCACAAAATTCAAAGCATATTTTCTTTTTTGAAATCCACGTTTGATCAGTTAGCAACTGTGTAATAGTTGTAACATCATGTAGTCTTCCCATGTTACCGCAATATAAAATGTTTAACACATCAGAACCACTTAATACTTTTGGCACGCAGTCTGTAAATAATCTACTGTCCGCTCCGACTGGAATTATTTTAGCATTATTTATTTTTTTAAAACGATTACAAGCATGTTTGAAAAGATGTTCCCCTAAAAATATATTTGCACTACAAATTAAAAAATTATATTTAACAATACAATATACTATTTTAACAAATATATTTTT
>CAIMWS010000508.1 GCA_903845125.1 uncultured Verrucomicrobiota bacterium | reverse complement strand
GTGGGGTTGTGTTTGTCCACGCCCTCCACGCCGACCTTGTTGATGTAGTTGTTGGCGGCTTCCACGCTGCTCAACACCTGGTTGTCCAGGAACTGGCCATTATTGAAGTCGAAGTCTTCCGCCTCGATCATGAAGTTGCTCTGCGTGAACCATTCCCAGTTATAACCATTGACCACGAAATCGCGGGTGTCTTCGTTGACCTGCCCGTTGGAATCGGTGAACTTGGTATAGATGGAATGGGTGGTGCCGAAGGTCAGCGGCGCGGGCAGCTTGAATAACGCGGTCGTCAGGTAGTCATCCGCCTTGTAGCTGATGGAGCCCAGCGCCACCGCCACTCCGTCGATCTTGGCCGTGAGCGTGTTGGTGTCCATGCCGACGATCTTGGCGCCAGCCTTGGCATCCTTCCATTGCACAATGGCCCCCAGAGGCGTGCCATTCAAACCGACGACCAGCGGGCCGCTGGCCGGGATGGTATGCAGCTTGATATTGTCGATCCAGGTGTTCTCGTAGGCGTCACCACAGCGGCCGGAGAAGATCAAACGGCCGGCGCTGGGGAAGAACGTGGTCTGCAGGTTGGTGCAAACGACGCTGTTTTTCCAGGCGATCGCCAGCTTGCCATCGATGCCCAGGTTCACCGTGAAAGGCTGCCAGGTCCAGGGGCCACCCTGCGGGCCGGTTTGCATGGAGGTGGGATCGGTCGCCGCGCCATGCCGGGTGGGCATGGGATAGGAGGCGATGATCTTGTTGTCCACGCGGACGCTCACGCCGACGACGTCGCCGCTGCCGCTGTCCCACGTGTCGAAGCCGATGGCCAGACCGGTCTGGGTGCCTTCCTCGGGCAGGTTGGCTTCACCGCCGGGGCTGGCCGCGAAGGCGCCGGTGGCCGGATCCAGCGCCACGGGGTCCGTATCCCGGGCGTAGTTGATGGAAAAGCCGTCGGCGGGCGGATTGGTGCCGCCACCGATGAGCAAATCCAGCGAGAAACTGAATCCTTTGACGATCATGCCATCGTCAAAATCCGGGAAAACAATGAGCCCTTTGGTGCCATTGGTTGCATCGGTGATGCAAATATAGCCGCCGGTGGAGGGGTTGCCCCCCGTGCTGCGCCAGACACCCGAAGTTGTCCCGTTACCGATTAATCTGAATTCGGGATCCTTGGTGGGATCGGTATCCAGGTTGTAAAAAACGTCGCCCGCGTTGGCCGCCGTAGTGGCCGCCAACAAGCCAAGCATGGCAACCAGCAGGTTCCTTGAGCTTCGGCGCTGTCGGGACCCGGCCGGTTGTTCGACTTTATTCAACATATCTTAATCCTCTCTGTCCTTTCTGTTGTGGCAAACTGCCCGCAATGAACAGTTTGAACCACGCCCAAAAATCCTCCGGAACCATGGGAAAGGAACGAAGGCCCGCCACCCGGGTGGGTTAAACCGGGTGTCAGGACCTTCGTTATTTCCAAGCCATTGCTGGCTCGTTCATGATTCTGACGACCTTTTTACTGGTTTTCAGGGCCGGAGGCAACAGCAATTTACGGGCCAGTTCAGGGCGAAAGCTCCACTTGGAAATGAAGGTCGGAATGGTCGCCATGGTTCCTTCTGGCTTTTTGCTTTCCAGCGGCGGCCGCCGAAATATGGGGCGGATCAACGGGCGCCGCGGGCGGGCGCAGGCAACCGGGCGGCCACCCATTGCCAGATGGCTTCGTGAACCTCCGCCACGGCCCGAGTGGCATCGACGACCTGGATTCGCCGGGGATCGGCGGCGGCAATCTGGCGGTAGCCCCGCTCGATCCGTTCAAAAAAGCTGCGTTCGGCCTCTTCGAACCGATCCCGGACGGCGGGCTGGCTCCCCTGGCGGCTGATACGGCGCAACTCGCTGGTGGCCAGTGGAATATCGAGCAAGAGGGTCAGGTCGGGACGCGTTTCTCCCACGGCGGCTTCAATGATGGAGAGGACCAGGTTCATGGGCAAGCCACGGCCGTAACCTTGGTAAACCACGGTGGAATCGTAAAAACGGTCGCAGAGCACCACGTGGCCCCCGGCCAGAGCGGGCCGGATGACTTCCCGGACGAGCTGGGCCCGGCTGGCGTTCATCAAGAGCAGCTCCGTCTCCGGGGTCATGGCGTGATTGGCGGAGCTATGCTTCAACGTGTGGCGGATCTCCTCGCCGATGGGTGTGCCTCCGGGTTCCCGGAGCTGGGTCACGGACCAGCCGGCCCGCCGGAGCCGTTCCGCCAGCAGGCCGATCTGGGTGGATTTGCCGCTGCCCTCGTTGCCTTCAAAAGATATGAAAAAGCCGCTCATCGCTTGGGACTGGAAGGGGTGGGCAAGCCCGGGGGCGCAAAACGCTGGAGCAGGTAATCCTCCAGCGAGGTGATTTGCTCCGGGCTCAACGGGCCCCCCTCGGCCCGGCCAAAAGCGGGCATGAGGGAGCCGACTTTCCCCCGGGTGATCCATTTTTGCCAATAGGAGCGGTTGCGGAGCCCTTTGATGCCGCACAAATCCGGCACCATGGAGGCCCGCTTGGGCGCTTCATGGCAGATGGCACACACTTCCCGGTAAAGGCCTTCCCCTTCCTGGGCTTGGGCGGGCATGGCATGGCACCGGGCACAATCGCCCCTGAATACTGCCTGGCGGTCGGCCAGGGCGGCCACCCGGTTGCGCTCCCGGCCGTCCAGTTTCGGATCGGCCGCGGCCGTTTCGGGGATATCAATTTTAAAGTGCAAAACCTGGTAGCCTGCCGAGGAATCCACCGCCAGGTATTTGTTCAGGATTCCGCTCTTGCCCCGCAGGTCGGTGCGGGCCTCCACCACACCCTGCCGGCCGGGTTCCAGAATCCAAGGCTGGGCGGGCATTTTGGCAACGGTACATCCGCACGAGGCCTGGATGGTGCGGATCTCCACGCGGGCCTGGGAAAGGTTCGTGACGCTGAAAGTCACCACCGCCTCGGTAGCGTTGGTTTTAGTCCGGATTTCCTTGCTCATGGAATCCCAACCCAGCGCATCCAGCGTTTGTCCGTAGGCCAGGGCCGGCCAGCACAGCCCGGCCACCAAAGCCGCCCAAAACCGCCGGGCACCGGCGGTTTGAGGTGGGCAGGAAGCCATGGCCAAGGGGAGCCCTCCCGGTCAGGCAGGCTTGAGCTTGGGGCCTTTGGGGGTGTCCTCGATGATCCAGCCCCGGGCCTTGATTTCGTCCCGCAAGGTGTCCGAACGCTTGAAATCCCGGGCCTTGCGGGCCGCCTGGCGCTGTTCGAGGAGGGCCACAATTTCGGCCGGCGCCTCGCCGGCCGCCTGGGCGCCAACCCCCAGCACCGCATCCAGCTGTTCCCAGGCCGCCAGCGCGGCCGCCGCCAGCGCGGGCGTGAGCTGGTTTTCCGCCAGCGCTTTATTTTTCTGGCGGACCCATTCGAAAATCGCGGCCCAGCCGGCGGAAATATTGAAGTCGTCGTCCAGGGCGGCGGTGAAAGAGGCGATCAATTGCGGCTCGGCCGCAGCCGCGGCCGCTCCGGCGGCGGCTTCCCGCAATTTGGCCAGGCACTCATCCAGGCGGGCCAGGGCCGTGCGGGCGCCCTGCAAGCCCTCCAGCGTGAAGTTGAAGGACTCCCGGTAATGGGCGGTGAGCAGCAGGTAGCGGATTTCCCGGCCCGTATGCCCCTTGCCCAGCAAATCCCTCAGGGTGAAAAAGTTGCCGAGGGATTTGGCCATTTTTTTGCCTTCCACCAGCAGGTGGGCCACATGGAGCCAGTATTTGACGAACCGCTCCCCCGGGGCATGCAGCCCGGCGCCTTCGCTTTGGGCTATTTCGTCCTCGTGGTGCGGGAAGGCCAGGTCTTCGCCGCCCAGGTGCAAATCGAAGCTGCGGCCCAGGACTTTCATGCTCATGGCGCTGCACTCGATGTGCCAGCCCGGCCGGCCTTCGCCCCAGGGGCTGGGCCAAAAAACGGCGCCATCCTCGGGCACCCGGGCCTTCCACAGGGCGAAGTCCGCGAGGGATTCCTTGGCGTATTCGTCGTTGCGCACCCGTTCGCCCACGCGCAGGTTCTCGAAATTCAGGTTCACCAGCTGGCCGTATTGGTGGCCGCGCTCGCGGTATTTCTGGATGCTGAAATAAACCGAGCCGTCCGGGGTGGAGTAAGCCACGCCCCGCTCGAGCAACTGGCCGATCAGCGTGATCATTTCCGCCAGGTGGGCCGTGGCATGCGGCATCTGGTGCGGGAGGCGGCAGCCGAGGGTGCGCAGGTCCGCCAGGAATTCCTCCTCATATTTCCGCGTATATTCCGTGATGGCCACTTGCGCGGAGCGGACCCGGGCGATGATTTTGTCCTCCACGTCGGTGATGTTCATGACGTGCTGGACAGCATAGCCCTTGAACTCCAGCCAGCGCCGGACCAGATCCGCGCTGACGAACGTGCGGAAATTGCCCACGTGGGCGAGGTCGTAAACCGTAGGGCCGCAGCAATACATGCCCACTCTCCTGCCTTGAGGGTCCAGCGGGACAAAATCCTCCACGGCACGCGATAAGGTATTTAAAAAACGCAATCCCATAATCCAATCAGGCCTTAAAGTAGTGCTCTGGCAGGGAAATAAAAAGGGAAATCTGGATGGTCCAGGAGCTGGGACGGTAATGCAGGGTGGCGAATTTGCTTGTGCCGGGGGGCGGGCTTTGGCCTTATGGTGGCAACTGAAACATGAGGGATTTTCGACCGAAGCAAGTGGTTTTAATCCGTTCCCCCCACCGCCAACCAGGCCTGGCCGGTGATCCGGCCCGGAGCCAGCACCCTCCAGCAAGTGTGTTTCTGCCATGAACCTCAACGAGACCAGCAGCTTTTTCGAGCACTCCCCGGATGTGGTGCTGACCTTGGATCCCCGGGGCCGGATCAGCAACCTCAATCCCATGGGAATCCTGGTGACCGGTTTCCCCCGCGAGGAGGCCATCGGCAGCCACCTGGCGGAACTGCTGGTGGTGGAGCAGCAGCAGCATTTCCTCTCCTGGTTCGCCCGCCGGTTGAGCGGGGAGGCCTCGCCGCTGCAGGAACTGGAGTTGATCACCAAGGCGGGCGACCGGCTCAGCCTGGAAATCAACACCACCCTGCTCTCGAGCCAGGGCAAAACGACCGGTTTGCTGGCCGTGGGCCGGGATATCACGCGGCGGCGGCACCAGGAGCAATCCATGGCGGAGGAATTGGGCCTGCTGCGCACGCTCATGGACCACCTGCCCGAGGCGATCTACATCAAGGACGAGGAGGGCAACTTCATCCTCGGGAACCTGGCGCTGGCCAGACAGGTGGGCCTGCCGGATCCCACCGCGCTGGAGGGGAAAAACGACTTTGAAATCTGGCCCGCGGAATTGGCCGAAAAGCTGCGGATGGAGGAGCAATGGCTGAAGCATGCCGGGCAGCCCATGCTGGAAAAGGAGCATTCGGTGGCCGAGGCCGGCGGCGCCCGCCACTGGTTCGCCAATACCACCGTCTCCTTGCGCAATTCAGGTGGCCGGCTGGTGGGCTTCGCGGGCATCAGCCGCAATGTCACGGAGCGCAAAAACCTGGAGCTCGAGCAGGAAAAACTGATCCGCCAGCTGCAGGATGCCCTGGGCAGCGTGAAGACGCTCACCGGCCTGCTCCCCATCTGCGCCTACTGCAAAAAGATCCGTGACGACCAGGGTTATTGGAACCAGTTGGAAGCCTACGTGGCGCTGCATTCGGGGGCCAATTTCTCCCACGGAATCTGCCCGGATTGCGCCGTCCGGCTCCGCCAGGAAATCAACGATTACCAAAAATCCGGCCCCCCCGAATCATGAGCGGCGGGGTGCGATCGGCGCCGAAAACCGCGCGGATGGCCTTGTGCCTGCTGGTGTCGGCGGTTTTTCTGCTGCTGGTTTTCCGGCGGGTGGACTGGCCCCTGCTGGGCCGGCAACTGGCCCACCTCCGCCCGGGCTGGTGGCTGGCCGGGCTGCTGTTTTTCGGGGTGGCCTACCTGCTGGGGGCCTGCCGGTGGCACCTCATGCTGCTGCTTAAAGGACTGGCCATCAGCCGCACCGTGACCTTCCGCTCCACGCTGATCGGCCATTTTTTCAACACCCTGCTGCTGGGACCGGCGGCGGGGGATGTGGCCAAATCCGCCTTTTATGGCCGGTGGCACCGCCAGCCGGTGCCGGAAATCCTGGCGGCCTCCTGGATGGACCGCCTGGCCGCGGCGGGCGGCAGCGTGGTGGTGGCCCTCCTCCTGCTGGGGGTGCTGGCAGTGGAGGAGATCGAGAAGCTGCGCGGGAAAATCCACTTCTCCTACCCGGCCGCCGGCTTGCTGCTGGCCGGGCTGGCCGGTATTTCGGCCGCCGCCTGGCTGCTGCTCCGCTTCCGCCGGGCGGGTTTCCTGGCGCGGACGGTTGACGCCCTGGTCGCCGGCGTGGCGCGCCTGGCCCAGAATCCCCGCGTGGCCTTGCGCAGCGTGGCCCTGGGCGCACTGGTGCAGCTCCTGTTCAGCAGCGTCCTGGCTCTGAGCCTGCAGGCGGTGGCCCACGAGCCCGTTCCCTGGCTCCGGCTGTTCTGGATTTTCCCCCTGATCTCGGCCATCACCGCCCTGCCGGTCTCCATGGCCGGCCTGGGGGTGCGGGAGGGTTCGGCCCTGGTCATGCTGGGCTGGTTCGGCATCCCCGCCGCGCAGGCGGTGGCGGCGGCCTTGCTGACCCTGGTCATCAACCTGCTTTGGGCCGCCACCGGCGGGCTGCTGTTTTGGTGGGAGGAACGGCGTTTGACGGTTTGAGGCCGTTATGGCCAACCGCGCCACCGGCAACCGGGTAAAAGCGGTCAACCTTCGCCGACCCTCCCGCTCCCGACCCTACTTCGCCGCGGAAAGGTGTTTGCGCAGGGTGTCGGCCATTTGTTCGCCGGGCAGGTTGGCCTCGAGCAGGCGGCCGTCCGGCCCCACCAGGAAAGCGGCCGGGATGAATTCGGCGGCGTATCGGGCCGGCAAAGCGGTGCGGGCCCAGGCTCCGGCCCAGCCTTGGATCCCGGGCAAATGCCGCTGTTCCGCGAGGCGTTTGGCGGGCGCGGGATCTTCGTCCAGGTTGAGGCTGAGGAGGACGACCCGGGCGTCCTTGCCGAACGCCTCGTAAGCGGCCCGCAGGTGCGGGAAGGAGGAGAGGGTGGGATTGCACCAACCGGCCCAGAATTCCAGCAGCACCCAGCGCCCCCGGAAATCCGCCAGCTGGACCGGCTGGCCCGCCAGGGTGGCCACGGTGAAATCCGGCGCCGGCTCGCCCAACCGGGCGGGCTGGACCACCTCCAAGTCCAGGGTTTGGACATCCAGCATCGATTGGGGCGTAAGACTCAATTTGCGGTAACGGTCCAACCGGACCACGCCCGTCATGATCGGCGGCTGGAACAGGGCCAGCTCCATCCGTTCCACCTCCAGCGGGAGGCCATCCAGCCGGAAATGGCCATCCAAGCCAAACGTGAAAGAGAATTCCAGCTCCGGGCCGCCCGGGGTCTGGAGCCGCAGAAATCCCATTTGCCGGGACCAGTCCAGCTTGCCCGGAGCGGTGATCCGGCCTTTCATTTGGAAGCCGCTGGCACCCGGCGCCACCTGGCGTGTTTCCCCGGCCTTCAAGTCCAGGGGTTGCCCGGCAAAGCAGAGGTTGCCCTCCTCGGCGGGCAGGCGGTCGTCGATGCAGATCGAATGCCATAACATGCGGCGGCCCGGCAGGACGGCTTTGAACTCGAAACGCTCCTGGCCGGCCGCCAGCTCCCGGGCGAAGCTTTGGAAATCAAAGCCAACCCGGCCCTGGCAGGGCCCTTTGAACAGCGCCGGCAGGAATGGCTCCGCGGTGAGGACCACCAAGCCCTGGCCCTGGCCCCCGGCCGTCTTGGCTCCCGGCAGTGTCCCTTCCACCTTCGCCCAGGGCCGCATCAGCAATTTCGGTTCGGCCATCACCTCCGCCACGGTTTGGCGGATGAAACCTTGGGGAACGGCGGCCACGATCTCCAGGGCTTCGGGATCGCGGACGAAGGAAAAACGCCCCTGGATATCGGTGCGCGCCAGGGCCATGCCAGGGGTTTGCAGCAGGCGGTCCTCCGCCAGGTCCACGCCCATCGATTCCGTGACCAGGGCCACCTGTGCCCCATAGAGGGTGGTGTCGTTGGTGGCCAGCAGCGTGCCTTTGAACCGCTCCGCTTTTTTCAGGGCGAAGACCAGCTCGACAGCCCCCTCCTCCTGGCGGATGTGCCGGGACACCTCGGGCTGGCAGCCATCGGCGAGGATCTTCAGGTAATTCGGCCGCTCCGCCAGGGGCAGCTCCAGCTTGCCCCCCCGGCCCACATACACCTTTTTGCGGTCCCAGCTCACCGCCCGGCAGAAATCGTAGCCGAACAGGACGGTGAAACGCTGGACCGGCTGCCGCGTGGCGGCGTCCAGGATCTCGGCGCGCACAGTGCGTTCCTGCTCCTGGCCGACGCTGGCCACCAGGCTGGCCAGCAGCACCAACAGGCCGGCCGGCCAGCCGGGCAAACTGCGCTTCCACCCGGAACGACCACCGCGCAGGCATTGAGTTCTCATGGCTTCCGTATGGTGGGCAGGCCCGGCGGGCTTTGTCAAGCGGGGTATGCTTCCGCCGCGCTCAAAATAACTGCGGTGGAAATCATTTGTAATTGGGCGGGACCACCGCGCGTTGTTTCTCCCGCTCCAGCACCTGGTTGAGGTAAGCCCATTGCCGGGCCTGGGATACCTCCGAGCGACCGAGGGCCAGGACCTCGGCGGCGCGATCGAGGTGGCCAGCCGCGAGGTGGGCTTGCGCGGCCAAAACAATGTAGGCGATGGGCGACCAGGAGTTGGTTTTAGGCCCGGGCGCGGCCAGGTTTTGGTGGAGGATGCTTTCGATCTCGTCGAGGGCGGCACTTTTCTGGGCGGTGTTATGCTGGACCGCCAGCCCGGCCAGCGCCAGGCGCTTTTCCATTTCGCCCTCCGGCAGCGCCGGCTGCCAGGCCAAAGCCGGGTGGCTGTCCGGCCGGAACACGCACGGGAGCAGCACCGGGCCGTAAAAGACGTCGGTGTGGTCCGGGGGGGCGTTGGTTTTGAAACGGAGCTGGAGGTGGCGGTTCAAATCCACGTTGCAGCTGGCAAAATTCCCCTCGAAGATCCGCCTCAGGGTGTCGCCGGGCAACCCGGCCAGGGCGCGGTTTTTCCCCTCCGGGGCGAGGGTGGATTGCCAGGTGCGCTCGTCAAAGGCCTCCAGCAAAAGGGAGCGGGCGCCGATGTAAAAGGCGAGCGGAGCCGCGTATTCCAAAATGGGGAATTCGTCTGTCTGCAGCGGCCCGTCGCCGGCAATGGCGAAAGCGGTGCGCTGGGAAGCCAGCTGGCGGGCCCACAAGGCCTCCGGGGTGGCAATCCCGATCTTTTCGAGATCCCGGCGCGAAGTTTCCCGCGCGAACAAGCGGGCGTATTCCGCGGGGCCGCTGGACCACGGTTTTTGCGAGCCGAGCAGGACGATGTCGCCGATGCTGGTGTCCCAGATTTCGACGGACGGGAAAACGCTGGCAAAGGTGCGCAGCACGAGGCCCACAATCTGGTCGTTCATTTCATACACATGAAACCACTGGGCCATGATCCCCCCTGGCTTCAGCCGGCTGGCGGCCAGCTCGAAAAACTCCCGGCTGAAAACGCTGCCAATGCCGGCCGTCCAGGGATTGGAAGGCTCACAAATGATGACGTCGTAAGCCTGCGGGCTGAGCTTGAGCACCGTGCGCGCGTCCTCGCGGACCAGTCGGGTTAGCTGGTTGGTGAGCACGCCGCGGTTCCAGGGGGCGAAAAAATGGCCCGCCCGCAGGACGGCGGCGCAGTTTTCCGCCACCACCAACTGGCGGATGGGATGGCCCAGCAAGGCGCCGGCGGTGATGCCGCTGCCAAAGCCCAGCACAAATATGTCCTGGCTGTCCGGGCGGGCCGCCAGGGGGAGATGCGCCAGGAGGTATTGGGTGGAAAGATCCCCCAGGCTGGAGGCGTCCGGCTTGCCGTTGATCCGCAGGCACAGGTCATCGGGACGGGATTTTTTATCCACGCTTTGCTCCACGGAAACCGTGGCATCCGTCGCGTCCTCATAAAACAATAGCTTCTGGACTTGCTTGCGCAGCTCCAGGGTCCGGGGATCCACCTCCTTCTCCCGGGCGCGGAAGACCCCGGAGCTGAGCACGATCTTCCAGCCCTCACCCCCGGTGGCGGCCACCCCGGCCAGGAGCAGGCCGGCCGCGGCGGAGACCGCCGCCGTTTTCCGGCGGGCGGTGATCCAGGCCAGCAGCCCGGAACCCAGCACCAGCAACATGGCCAGGACCGTCAAGGCGGCCCGCAAACCGAGGGCCGGCATCAAAACAAATCCGGCCACCAATGTGCCCAGCACGGCGCCCAGCGTGTTCCAGGTGAGCAGCCGGCCGACGCTATCCCCCAGGCCGGACCGGCCGGGATCCCCTTCCCGGATCCACAGCGGGAGGGTGGCGCCGATCAGGGCCGCCGGCAGGCCCAGCAGGCCCAGCGCGAGCAGGCTGTTCATCGCCAGGTGGTAAATATAACCGGCGTAATTGCGGGCGAGGCCCACTTGAAAATACCGGTAAACGGTGACCCACTGCTCGAGCCCGGCCACATAAACCCCCACCACCGTTCCGGCGAGCAGCAGCAGCCAGCAGGTGGTGGTTTCCCGCGGCCAGTGGCGGACCCGCGGCGAGGCCACCACCGAACTGCCCAGGCCGATGCCCAGGATGAAGGCCATCAACACGATCGCGAAAGCCTGCAGCGAGGTGCCGAAAATCATCACCAAGGCCCGGGACGACAGCACCTCCAGCCCCATGGAAATGCCGCCCGTGGCGGCGACCAGCACGCAGCCCAGCCAGGGGCGGCTGGCCGGAGCGGTTCCGCCCGCGCCAGCCGGCTGGGCCTCCGGTTGGGCCTCCGGCGGCGCTGGCCGCGGGGCGGATTCCGGGCTGGGCGCCGGGCAGGAGGTCCGGGAAAGGCCCAAGGCGGCGAAACCGATCACCACATTGACCAGGGCGGCCGCCTGCAGGCTGGCGACCATGCCCAGCCAGCGGACCAGGAAAAACCCCGCCAGGCCGGCCCCCACCACGGCGCCCAGGCTGTTCACTGCATAAAACCGCGCCGACCAGCGGCTGGCATCCGGGTAACGCCGCTGGAGCCAGGCCGCCAGCACCGGCAGGGTGCCGCCCATCAGGATGGTGGGCACCGATAACAGCCCGAGACTCAAAACCGCCTTGAGCAAAAGCAGCGCTGGGCCCTGGCTGGCCAGTTTGGAACCGATGCCGAGGAAGACCCCCTCGGCCAGTGGGTGCAGCCAGGCAAAAACGAAGGCATACAATCCGATGCCCAGCTCGAGGCGGCCGTAAATCGCCAGGGGTTGGGGATCCAGGTCCGCCAGCCGGCCGAAGATCCGGTTGCCCGCCGCCAGGCCGCCCATGAATACCGCCAGGACCACGGTTTGCGCATGCGTGGTGCTGCCAAACGTAAGGGTCAGGTACTTGGACCAGAGAACCTCATAGATGAGCGCCGTGGCCCCCGAGCAGAAAAACAAAAGGATCACCATATAGATAGACCAGTATATGAGCCGGCGTCGCTTCGCCAACGCCAGGCAGTTTGCCCCCATATCCTGACCGAATCAAATCGTTCCGTCGATCAATAACTGCCGCTCGCCATCCGTTTTTCCAATCGCGGGATCCGGAATCCGCCCGCCGTCGTGCCGTCCTCAATAGGGTTGTTGTCGCAGCCCTGGATCCAGGCCCCCCCCGCCCGTTGGGAACGGGTGCCAGGCCGGAGTAATCCGTGCCGGTGTAATTGCCCCGGACCGGGTTTTCTTCGGCCGGGATGGATGATCCAATCAAGCAAAATGGATTTTGCGCCAGAATTTATTTTCCAGAAGTGCAAACCACTCAAAGACAGCCCTATACGACTCCGGCCAACGGCGGGAGTTGGTTTTGGCCGGCACGCAGGCCCCCTGTTTCACCCTCACCGCGCGCCGCGGGCTGCTAGCGGCGGGTGGGTTCCGGGCCCGGAGGATCCGGCAAGCCCTCCGGCTGCGCGGTGGCCGGGCCATGGCCGTCCGGCTCGCAGCGCAGGCCCAGGATCCGCCCCAGGGATTCGTATAAAGCGGTGGCTTGGATGGGCTTGAAAAGAATTTGATCAAAGCCGGCGTCCAAAAAAACGGCCTGCTCTTCCGCCAGCACCGAAGCGGTCACCGCGAGGAGTTTCGGGCGGGCATCCCCCCACCCGGCCACCACCCGCCGCGCCAGTTCCTGGCCATCCATGCGGGGCATGCGGATATCCGATAAAACCACCTCCGGCATTTCCTCCCGCAGCTTGTCCAGTGCGTCCAGGCCGTCAATGGCGGTGCGCACGGTCAGCCCGGCGGCGGTCAATAGGCCGGCTAGGACCTCCCGGTTTTCCTGCACATCATCCACCACCAGGGCGGTTAACGTCCGGCCGGCCGCCAGCTTCGGCCCCAGGGGTTGGCTCAGTACCGGGGGCGCGCAGAGGGAGGTCGGGGGCAGGCGCAGCTCAAAATGGAAGCGGGATCCCCGGCCCGCTTCCGTCGCCAATCCCAGCCGGCCACCGAGGATTTCAATCTGGCGGCGGGCGATCGCCAGCCCCAGCCCGCTGCCCCCCTTTTTCCGGCCTTGCTCGCCCTGGGAAAAGGCCTCAAAGATCAAGGCCTGGTCCGGGGCCGAGATGCCCTGGCCGGTATCGGCCACTTCGAACTGGTAACGATCCCCCTCCCAGGCCGCAATCCGCAGGCAGACTTCGCCGGCGTCGGTGAACTTCACGGCGTTGCCGAGCAGGTTGATCAACACCTGCCGCAGCTTGCCTTCATCCCCCAGCACCATCAGCGGGCCGGGGTGGTTGAAGTCCAGTTTCCAGGCGAGCCCTTTCTGCTCACAGCGCAGGCTGAACATGGCCATGAGGTGCCGGACAAGGAGGCTCAGATCGAAGGGGGCCTCCTGCAGCTCCATGTGCCCCGCTTCGATTTTTGACAAATCCAGGATGTCATTCAACAGGCCCAGCAAATGGTTGCCGCTGCGGGCAATCGTTTGGATGGCCTCCCGGTTTTCGGCGGCCAGGTCCTTCTGGAATTGAAGGAGCTGCGCGTAGCCCAGGATGACATTGAGCGGGGTCCGGATTTCATGGCTCATGGTGGCGAGGAAAACGCTTTTAGCCAGGCTGGCCGACTCGGCTTGCTGCTTGGCGTTGAGCAATTGCTGCTGCGACTCCGCCAATTCCTGGTTTTTTTGCCGGAATTCGCGGAGCGCCTGGCGCTCTTGCTCGCGCATCTGGTCCTCCAACTGCCGGGCCTGCCGCCGATGGTGGCGCACGCGGTAACCGAGGAACAGCAATGATCCCAGCAGGCCCGCGAACCCGGTGCTCCCCAGCAGGATCACCCGTTGCTGGAGATGCCACGGGGTGAAAACTGTGAAAGCCAGCCGGACCGGCTCGGAATAACTCAAATCCCGGCCCACCGATTGGATCTCCAGCACATATTTCCCCTCCCGCTGCGGCTCCCAGTCATACCGCGTGCCAGGCCAGGCGAAAGGTTCCGCCGGGCTGCCGGATGCGGCGGGTTGATACAACCGCAGCCGGTACTGCTGCTTTTGCTCCAGCGTGACCAGATCCACGGCGTGATACTTCACGGTCACGTGGCCGAATACGGGCACCGGCGGCAGGCTGGCCAGCGAGCCGCAGGACTGGTTCCCCACCAGGACCGAATCAATCTGGATCCGGGGCTGGCTGGCCCGGGCCCGGTAAACCGACACCCCGCCCCCGACCGTCCCCATCCACATCCGCCCATCGGCTCCTTCGCTGAAGGAAATCACCGCGTTGTCCACCAGGCCATCCCGGGTATCGACCGAGGCGCAGGCCTGCCCGTCATAGATGCAGGCCCCGGAGTTGGCGGTGCCAATCCACAGCCGCCCATCGCTGGCCTGGCACACCGTCCAAATATGGTCGTTGAGCGGCCCCTGGGTGGCGCACTTTTGGAACTCCCGGCCGTTGAAACGGACCAGGCCTTGGTCCGTGCCGATCCAAAGGGTGCCACGGCGATCCTCCAGCAGGCTCCAGACCCGGCGTTCGTTGAGCGACGGATGATTGGTTCCGGTGAAACTCGTCCATTGGCTTTCCCGCAGCCGGGACACTCCGTTGGCCGTGCCAAACCACTTGGAGCCATCCCGGGCGCATAAAATGGAATAGACCTGGTCGCTCACCAATCCATGTTGGGTGGTATAATTGGTTCGCTGCCAGCCGCCGGCATTTTTCCAAAACACATCCACCCCCGACCCTCCCCAGCCATGGCCGATCCAGAGCGACTGATCCTGGTCGTCCCGCAGGGCCAGGGTCCATTGCGAGGGGCAAAGGATGTCGCTATCCGTCTGGAATCCGGTGCCATTATACCCCGTCACGCCGCGGGCGGTGCCCAGGTAGAGCAGCCCGTCCCGCGCCTGGCAAAAAGTCCGGACATAGGCGGCGGGATACAGGGTCTTGAAACCCCAGCCATCGAACCGGGCCGCCCCGCCTTCACTGGTGCCGGCCCAAAGCCCATACTCGGGGGAGCTGTGGACGCTGAGCACGCGCAGGTTCGCCAGGCCGGCCTGGGCGGTGTAACGCTGGAAATTCGGATCGAACCGGGAAACACCCTTGGACGTGGCCAGCCAGATCTGGCCGCCGGGACTTTCCCAGATACCCGCGATTTCCCGGCCGGCAATCCCTTCCGCCACGGTGTATTGCACGAGGTGGGTCCCGTCATAAGCCGCCAGCGAATCCGTAAGGCCCATCCAAAGCAGGTTCGCCGCCGAGGCATGCAGCGAAAGGCACGATTTTTCCGGCAGCAGGTTTAATTCCTCCACGGGCGCATAGTTCCTCCCGTCAAAATGGAAGGTTCCGTTCAGGGTGCCCACCCACAGGCCGCCCCGCCCATCGTCCACCATGGCGGAGACGTCCGGCTCGTTTTTCATTTCCAAGGCGGGGAAGCTCAAAAAATTCGTCCCTTCCCACCGGGCCAGCCCGGCCGCGGTCCCGATCCAGATCCGCTGGTTCGCGTCCCGGTGAATGCAGCGCACGCTGTTGTCCGCCAGGCCGTCCCGGATGGAGTAAGTGCGGAAGCGTTGGCCATCATAACTGGAGATCCCGGAGTCCGTCCCGATCCAGACCGTGCCGTTGGGAAACGCGTGGATGGCGTTGATGGTGTTGCCCGCCAGGCCTTCCTTCATGGTGTAGGATTGGGTCTGGCCATTCCGGGCATGCCGGAGCCCGTGCAGGGTTCCATACCACACCGACCCATCCAGCGCCACCTCCAGGGCCTGCACATAGAAACCCTCCGAGCCGGGCAGCGTCGTGAAGCGCTGGCCGTCAAACCGGGAAATCCCGCCTTCGGTGCCCAGCCACAAAGTCCCATCCAGGGCGGATTTCAGGCAGAAAACCGAGTCGTGGGCCAGGCCATCGAAGACCCCGTATTTACGCCAGGCGCCGATCTTGTATGGCGGGCAGCGGATCTCCAGATCCCGGGCCACCCGCCCGGGCCGCACCTCGATCTCCCCCGGCTCCGCCACCGCACTCCCCAGGGGGGTGACGCACCGCACCTGGTATTTGCCCGGCGGCAAATACCGGAATTGGAAATTGCCCCGCTCCCCGGTGCGGACCGCGGCCGCCACCTGGCCATTCCGGACGGCCTGAACCACCGCGCTGATCTGCGGGCTTTGCTCCGGGTCTAGCATCGTCACCCGGCCCGCCACGCTGACCATGTTGGACAGCACCAGGTCCAGGCTGATTCTCTGGCCCGGCTGGACTTGCATTTCCACCGGCTGCACCCCATCGGCAGCCGACCGGGCCACGAGCTGGCAGCGGTTGGTTGGGACGGGATAAACCACGCAGCGGTAGGCGGCCGGCTGGTCCATCCGGACCTCCGCCAACTCCCGGGCCTGGTCCAGCACCGTCACCGTCACCGGCTGGGTGGCCGGTTTGCCATCCAGCATGGCGAGCCGGCCCGAGATGACCGCGCGGTCCCCGGGATAAGCCTTCACGGAGAGCTTGTAATTCTGCTCCAGCCCCAGCACGCGCAAAAGCAGGCTGTTGGTCCCGGGCGCCAGGGTGGCCTCGTAAACGCTGTAGGGGACGACATACCGCGCATCGGTCCGGTAACTGAAAATCCGCGGCTGCTGGGTCCCGTTGACATAAACGTCGATGGGGGAGTGCGAGCAGATCTCCAGCTCCACATTGCCTCCCGCCGGGTGGACCAGGTAGGTGAGGAGCATCGCGCTGCGGTCCTGCAAGTTCTGATCCATCCGGTCCCGGTAGACGATGGAGCGCGAATCGGCATGGCGCCGGGTCCAGCCCAGGCGCTGGCCCCCGGGCGCCAGCCAGGCCTCCCCTTCCTGGACGGGCTGGGCGGAACCCGCCTGCCATTGGCTGGTGAAATGGGCGGCCCACTCCGCGGATAAAAAATCGTCCAGCACCAGCCAGTCCCGGAGGTATTGCCCCGCCACGGGCAAGACCGGCGTTCCGGCCTGCAAGGTGGGTGCCAGCACGATCGCCAGCAGGGCCACGATGGCCTGGATCCAATGCCCCGGGCCCGGCGGCCGCTGATTAATCAATAAAAACCGCGTCGCGGTAATCATATCGCCTGATCCTGCCTGCAAATTCAGGGAAATTACAATCCCGGCTTTGACGCGGCTCCCGCGCCGGCCTGGCCCCGCTGGCCCGCCGCCCGGCTGGCGAACAAAGATCTTGCTTCACGGGGTAAAGCGGGCATTTTCAGGTTGCTTGAAGACCTGCGGGTGCGGGCCTGTCCGCCAGGTGGGTGAGTAGCGCAGACAACGGTGGCCACCGATTCCCTAAAGACTTAAAGACTTAATGACTATGAGTGAAGCGCTCCGCAATTTTGAACAAGAGGTGCTCCTCCGCAGCCGGGAAATCCCGGTGCTGGTGGATTTCTGGGCGCCGTGGTGCGGCCCCTGCAAGGTGCTGGGTCCGGTGCTCGAGAAACTGGCGGCCGCCGCGCAAGGCCGCTGGGAGCTGGTGAAGATCAACACCGAGGAACACCCGGACCTGGCGCAGGTGTTCGGCATCAGCAGCATACCCAGCGTCAAGCTGTTCCACCAAGGCGAGGTGATCCACGAATTCACCGGCGCCCTGCCGGAGGCGCAAATCCGGCGCTGGTTGGAAAAGGCCCTGCCTTCGGCGGCGCCGGGGATCGTGGAGCAGGCCCGCACCTTGCTGGCCCAGGCCCAGTGGGACCAAGCCGTCCGGTTGCTGGAGCCGGCCGTCGCCGCCGAGCCGGGACAGGAGGAGGCCCGGGTGACCCTGGCGGAAGCCTGGCTGCACTTGGAACCCAGCCGCCTGGAAGAGCTGCTGCGCCCGGTGCCGGCCGATTCCGATTTCGCCGAAAAGGCCGCTGCGCTGCTCCGGCTGGGCCGGCTGGCCGCCCTGGCGCACCAGCCCGCTCCCGCGCCACCCGGGAAAATGCGCGACACTTTCCTGGCCGGAGCCGGCCACGTTTTCCAGGGCGGATACGAGCCGGCACTGGAGGCCTTCATCAACGTGATCGAGCGGGACCGTGGCTATTGGGATGGCGCCGCCCAGGCGGCGTGCAAGGCCATTTTCCAGCTCCTGGGCCACCGGCACCCGATTGCGGAAAAGAAATTCCGCGCCTTTTCCAGCGCCCTCCACTCCTAAACGCCTGAATTACGTGAGGCGGGGAATAACCGCCTGCAGGCGAGCCAGGATGCGGTTCCAGGCCCGTGGAGGTTGGTGATTGGCAGGGATGACCACCCGGCGGAAACCAGGCGGCTTCGTACCGGGGGAGGCCAGGCAATTCTAATACATACTCGGAGTCCCCGGTGACTCTCAGATTCGGGTCCCCGGTGTCTTTTAATTTGAGTCAACTCGGGATCGTTTTTTGAGTTTGATTTTTAAGCGCGAGGTGTATAAAATGATCGACAGCTATGCAAGCATCTCGCCCGAGTTTACATTTGGCAACCGTCTCCAACCAAACCACCTTTCCCAGCATCAGAATCCTGCTGCTGGCACTCTCCTCAGCCATGTCTGCCTGGGGAGCCAAACCCTGGCCCGCTGGCGCCTTGGAACTGGCTTTTCCGGGCGGGTCTTCCAGCTCCGCGGCCATCCGGCCGGCGGAATATGTGCCGCTGGAGGTTTCGCTGGCGCGCACCCGGGGCAATCCCGCCGGGATCGAGGTGGTTTTTACGGTCCCGGTGGCGGCGGCCACCGCCACCAATCCCGCCAATTATACCATTGCCCCCGCGGTGCCGGTCCAAAGCGTCCGGATGGGTTCGGATCCCGCCACTGTCTGGCTGGCCACCGGGCCGATGGCGCCCGGCGTGGCGCATACTTTATCGATAAGCGGGGTGCAGGATCTGAGCCTGCCGCCCAATACCGTGCCATCCAATACCAGCCTGCCGATCCTGAAGGCCCAGGGGGTGATTTCCCGCAAAGTGTTCACCGGGCTGGCCAACGGCACGCTCACCAACCTGACCAGCCTGCCCAAATTCCCGGACCAACCGGATGGCTCGGATTTTCTGACCGCTTTTGAGATCCCCTCCGATGGGGCGAATTTATATGGCGCCCAGGTGGCTGGCTTTCTGCATCCGCCAGTGACGGGCGATTATTACTTTTACCTGGCGGCGGATAATCAAGGCGCGCTTTTCTTAAGCCCGGACGCCAACCCCGCGAACAAAGTGGAACTGATCCGGGTGCTGGCGCCGACCGGCGGCGCCCGGCAGTGGACGGTTTCGGCCAGCCAGCAGTCCGCCGCGGTGCGGCTGGAAGCGGGCAAAAGTTATTACCTCGAGGGCCTGATGGCGGAAGCGGATGGCTCCGATTACCTGGCGGTCACCTGGCGGCTGCGCGGGATGCCCTTGCCCGCCAATGGGGCTCCGCCCATCCCGGGAGAATTTCTGTCCTCCCTGGTTCCTTCCGGGCCGGCCAGCCTGGTGACTCCGCCGCAGCCGGTGACCGTCCCGGAATGGGGCTCCGCCACCTTCAGCGCGGTGGCCGGGGGCACTCCCCCCTATGCCTGGCAGTGGCTGCGGGATGGCCTGGAAATCCCGGGGGCCAACGAATCCCGCTACACCGTGGCGGCGGCCAGCATGGGCGACCAGGGCGCCCGGTTCGCCGTGCGGGTGGAGAACAGCTTCAGCTCCGTGACCAGCGGCACAGCGGTCCTGACGGTGCTGGCGGATCTGACCCCGCCGGCTTTGGTGCGCGTGGCGGGCAGCCCCACAATGGACCGGGTTTCTCTTGCCTTTTCCAAACCGCTGGATCCGGCCACGGCGATGAACCCGCGGATTTACGCTTTGGATGGGGGCGTGGCGGTGCTGAGCGCGCGCCTGCTATCCGGCCAAAGCAACGTGGTATTGTTCACCTCCCGGCAGCAGGAGGGGCAGCGCTATGCCCTGAACATCAATGGCATCCGGGACAACTCGGCCTCCCACAACGCCGCCACCCTCAACACGCAATTCACCGCGTGGGTGGCCACGCGGGGGTTTGCCCGGCGGGAGGTGTTCAACGGCATCGCCGGCGCAACCTTGGCGGAGCTGACCAACCATTATAAATTCCCCGAGCTCCCGGATGTGGCCGGCTACGTGGGCCAGCTGGAGGCCCCCGGCAACGTGGGGGACAGCTATGGCCAGCGTCTGATGGCCCTGGTGCTGGCCCCGGTGACCGGATACTACCGGTTCTACATCGCCTCCGACGACGAGGGGGCGCTGTTCCTCAGCACCGACGAAACAGCCGCCAACTTGAGGCGCATCGCCCGGGAGCCGCAATATAACTCCGCGCGCAACTGGGTGGGCACCGACCGCCGCACGGCGGCCAGCCCGGAAAACCGCTCGCAGCCAATCCTGCTGCAGGCCGGCCAGCGTTATTACCTGGAGGCGCTGATGAAGGAAAACTCGCAAACCGACAACCTGGCCGTGCTCTGGCAGCTGCCCGGCGCGCCCGCACCCACCAACGGGGCGCCACCGATCTCCGGGGCCTGGCTGCACGGTTTCGCGGAGCCGGGCGCGATCTCCCTGTCCATCACCCAGCAGCCCCAGAGCCAGGTGGTCCTGGAGAACGCCACCGCCACCTTTTCCGTGCGGGTGGCGACCACCGGGCCCGTGTTTTACCAATGGCAGAAAAACGGGGTGGACCTGGATGGCGCCGCGGGCTCGAACTACCTCACCGGCCCGCTCTCGCGGGACGAGGGCGGCGCGCGGTTCCGCTGCCTGGTCACCGTGCCCGGCCTGGCCGTGTGGAGCAGCGAGGCGGTGCTGACCGTGACCCCGGACACCACCACGCCGCAGCTGGTTTCCGCCAGCGCCCTGGCCGGAGCCGGCACCGTGGGGCTGATTTTCAGCGAGACCATGAGCCCGGCCGGCGCCACCAATCCCGCCCATTATACCGCCAGCACCGGCGCCCGGATTACCAAGGCCACCTTGCGTGCGGACGGCCAGTCGGCCAGCCTCAGCCTGGCGGCCCTCGCCTACGCCAATTTCTCGCTGGCGGTGAGCAACCTGACGGATCTTTCCGGCCGGAATTTCCTCCCCAATGGCGCCAGCGTCCCGGTGGAAGTCCAATCCCTGGACGCCCAGGATGTGGGGACCGCCGGCGTGGATCCCAAGGAGCCCGGCTCCACGTTCACCGGCCGGGCGGGTGATTTCGACGTGACCATGGGCGGCTCGCAGATCGGCGGCGTGGCGGATGCCTTCCATTTTGTGAGCGAGCTGCGCGAGGGGGATTTTGATATCAAGGTGCGGGTGGCCCGGTTCACCGGGGCGCGCACCGCCTGGGCCGGGATCATGGTCCGCGACAACCTCTCGCCCGGCAGCCCCTACCACTTCGCCGGGCTGCAGCCGGCCGACGGCAACAATTACTACAGCACCACCTGGCGCTCGAACCAGGCGGCCCAGGCCGCCACCGTCTGGCCCAATCAGAAAACCAGCGCGGGCGTGCCCCTCCCCAATGCCTGGCTGCGCCTGCAGCGGCAGGGCAATACCTTGACCGCCTACCGGGGCACCAACGGCACCTTGTGGACCCAATACGCCCAGGCGCCGGTCACTTATTCCAACCGGGTTTATGTGGGGCTGGCCTCCTGCGCGGCCCAAAACACGGCGGGGCAGACCGGTTCCGTTTGGTATCGCGACTTCCAGGCGCTGCCCGCGGGGGTGGGGCCGGGACGGGTGGATCTGCTCGTCAAAACCGCCTACCAGCAAGCGGCCGATTACGCGCTGAATGACGTTTACCAGGCGCTGCCCGCGGGCGCCCAAGCCAGCACGCAGCTGGCCACTGTGGATTCCGCAGCCAGTTTCCAGGTGAAGGTGGAGAATGACAGCGCCTTCACCCAGTCCCCAGTGATCAGGGCCACCGAGAGCCCAGAAACGGGCTGGTCCGTGCTTTACCGGGCCGGCTCCAACGACATTTCCAGCCTGGTCCGTTCCGCCAATGGCTATGTGGTTTCCAACCTGCTCGCCGGCGCCGCCCAGATCCTGTCCGTGGAATTCCTCCCCGGGGACCGCATCCTGGCGGGAACCCGCAAAACCGCCGTCGTGAAGGCCGGGGGCGCCCCTTTCGCCAGCACCCTCAAGGACGTGGTGCAATTGGAGGCGATCGCCGACCCGGTTTACCAGCCAGACCTGATGATCCGCCGGCTGACGGATGTGAACTACCGGGGCGATGGCATTTACAACAACACCGGGGCGGACCAGTCGAAGACCGTGTCGGTGGAACCGGGCCTCACCGCCACCTACCAGGTCCAGGCCGTCAACCGGGGTAACCGCACCAACCTTTTCCAGCTGAGCGGAATTTCCAGTGCCACCGGCTGGACCGTCCGGTATTTGGATGCCCTGAATGGCGGCGCGGACGTGACCGCCGATATGACCGGCCGGGGCACCCTCATCTCCCTGGTGCCAGGCGGCTCCTGGGAATACCGCGTGGAGATGACCCCTGGCCCGCTGGTGGCGGATGGTTCCTCCAACACCGTCCTGGTGACGGCGCAATCGGTCAATTACCCGGCCCACAGCGACACGGTGGCCGCGATCACCATCTGCCAGCCGCCCAGCACTTCGCCGCTCTCGGGCACCTATACCACGGATGCCGATTTCGAGCGCGGCACCCTGGCGGGCACGGAGTATGCCGGCAACCAGGTCCAGCTGGCCCGGGAATCCCTGACGCTGCCGTTCATCTGGGTACCCAACTCCAACGAGGGAACCGTTTCCAAAGTGGACACGCGCACCGGCCGCGAATTGGGCCGGTACCGGACCGGACCGAACAGCGGGCCGAATCCGTCACGCACCACGGTGGACCAGTACGGGAATTGCTGGGTGGGCAACCGCAACAGCGGCTCGGTGGTCAAAATCGGGCTGTATGAAAACGGTCAGTTCATCGACCGCAACACCAATGGCGTGATCGAAACTTCCCAGGATCTCAACGGGGATGGGAACATCACCGGCAGCGAGATCCTGGCCTGGGGACAGGATGAGTGCGTCCTGGTGGAATCCGTCATCATTCCCGGCCGGGAAGGGGCGTTTGCGCCGGGCAAATTCACCGGCACTTACGGCGGCTATGGAAACGCCGGGGCCCGGTCCATCGCCGTGGATTTGCAGGGCAATATCTGGGCCGGTAATTACACCGCCAAAACCTATTACCTCCTGGAAAATGCCACCGGCAAAATCCTGCGGACCAACGATGTTTCCCCCACCCACACCCCGTATGGGGCCGTGGTGGATGGCAACGGGATCCTGTGGTCCTCCAGCCTGGCCGCCCATGTGATGCGCCTGAATCCGGCGGATAACACCTTTTCCCTGGTGAACATCGGGCACACCAGCTATGGGCTGGGCCTGGACCGGGATGGGCATTTGTTTGTCTCCGGCTGGGATTCCTCCTCCTTGACGCGGATCAACGTGAACACCGGCACCAAGGATTGGACCATCTCCGCCCCCAGCCAGACCAAAGGCGTGGCCGTGGGCAAGGATGGGGATGTGTGGGTGGCCGGTTATGGTGGCAACAACATCACCCGGTGGACCCCGGACGGCGTGCTCAAGGCCACCATCCCGGTCGGCACGAATCCCACCGGGGTCTCCGTGGATCCTTCGGGAAAAGTGTGGGCCGTGGATTTGGGGGATGAATTCATTTACCGGGTCGATCCCGCCACCGACCTGGTGGATCTCACCAAGCGGTTGGTGGGCACCACCCATTACGGCTACAGCGACATGACCGGCCTGGTCTCGCGCAACGCGACCATCAAGTATGGTACCTGGACCGTGATCCACGACGCCCAGTTGTTCTCCGCCCCCTGGGGCAACCTGGCCTGGCACGCCTCGGATCCCACCGGCAGCAACCTGGTGGTCCGCGTGCGCAGCGCCAACACCCTGGGCTTCTGGTCGGATTGGGAAATCGCGCGGAGCGGTTTCCCCCTCCAGGCCACCCCGCCCGGGCGGTATTTGCAGGTGGAGGCTGGTTTCCGGGCCGCCCTGAACGAGGCTTCCCCGGTCCTTTACGACCTGTCCGTGGCACCCCTGGCGCAGCGGGTGGCCGACCTGTCCGTGACCCAGAGCTTCAATCCGGCCACACCGGTCAATCAAAAGCCGTTCTCGCTCACGGTGGCCGTGGCCAACCGCGGACCGGATGAAGCGCGGGGCGTGGTGCTCAATAACCAATTGTCGGTGGAGTTGCCCGTGGTTTCCGCCACGGTGTCCCAGGGCAGCCTGTCCCGGACGGGGAACGTGGTGCGCTGCCAGTTGGGCAATTTGGCGGCCGGCGCGACCGCCACGCTGACGCTGGTGTTCCTCCCGAATGCGGAAACGCCGGTCACCAACACCACCAGCCTGGCCAGCTATGAGATCGACCCCGCTCCGGCCAACAATCGCGCCGTGCTGGCGGCGTGGATCACCGCCCCCGCCTGTGTGGCGCCTCCCGAAGATCTCGTGGCCTGGTGGCCGGGGGAAGGCAACGGGTTCGACCTCGTGAGCACCAATCACGCCCAGTATAACGGCGCCGTGACCAATCTCGCGGGCAAGGTGGGGCAGGCATTCGTATTCAATGGCGCCAACGCCTACCTGAAGGTGCCGGCGGCCACCAATCTCAACGTGGGCGCCGCCGAGGGCCTCACCATTGAAGCCTGGATCAAGCCCGGCGACCTCACCTCGCGCCCGCTGCTGGAATGGCCCTCGCGTTCCACTGGCTGGGGCCTGCATTTCTGGTCGTCGGTGGCCTCCAGCGGGGGTGGGGCCGGGTCCCTCTATGCCAACCTGGCCGATGTGGACCGCAAGGATCACATCTGCTCCACCGCGCCGGGCGTGCTGGTGGCGGGAGTATGGCAGCATGTGGCGCTGACCTATGAAAAGGCCTCCGGCAATGCCCGGTTCTACGTCAATGGCACCAACGTGGCGACCAAAGCCGTGGGCACCTTTACGCCCCAGACCGGAACCGACTTGTATGTCGGTTTCCGACCCTCCAGCAACTACCGGTTCCTCGGTGCCATGGATGAGATCTCACTATACAAGCGGGTGCTGGCGGATACGGAAATCGCGGCGCTCTACGCGGCCTCCTATTCCGGCAAGTGCCAGGCGGAGCCGCCCGCCCTCAAACTGGGCCGGGACCAGAACCGGGATCTCATCTTGTCCTGGCCGGCCAGCGCCACCGGGTTCGGTTTGGAATACTCCACCAACCTGGGCCAGCCGGCCTGGTCCGTGGCGGCGGAGACCCCCGCTTTGAACGGGGACCGCTACGAAATCAAGCTTCAAAGCCCCCTGGGCACCATCCGCATTTATCGCC
The DNA here is from genome assembly GCA_903845125.1 of uncultured Verrucomicrobiota bacterium. Lineage (GTDB taxonomy): Bacteria > Verrucomicrobiota > Verrucomicrobiia > Limisphaerales > UBA1319 > CAIMWS01. Next base: position 22,744 of record CAIMWS010000508.1, on the reverse strand, counting down.
TGCGGCGGCCCTGAGCGGTTTGGCGGAGCGGCCGGGTGAGCCAGCCTTTACCGGGCTGGCGGGGGTGGCGGTGGCGCGGAGACTTCCGCCGCCCGGGCCTCGCCATCCGCGGCGGCGCGCAACTGCCGCGCCCGCCTCAATCCGGGTCCGGAACGCCAATGCGCATTTTATTTGAAAAGTTGAAATTCCCAGATGGTGGGGCCATCGGTCGCTTCCGTGATGTTCAGGCGCACCCGCTGGGCGGTGACCGGTTGGAACCGGGCCGTGAGGGTGGGCCCCAGGTTGGTCCCCTGGTGGCAGGCCTTCCATTCGCCATCCTGCAGGTATTCCACCGCGAACTTGCGGACCCGCTTCAGCTCCGGAAAAGCCTGCCGGATCACCGCCCGGCTGAAGGTCTTCGGCTCGCCCAGGTCCAATTCCAGCCAGGCCGATTTCACCCCCGCATCGGTCGCCCAGCGGGTCTCGTCGTTATTGTCCACGGCCTTGTCGGGGCCGTATTCAGCCTGCTGGTGATAAACATTGGAGGCGGTTGCCCTGGCTTTGGATGAAAGGGCTTCCGGCGAGGGAACGTTCACCGCCTTCAGCCCCAGGGCCGGCCGATCCAGATCGAGGGCCACAATGGTATCCAGCGGGTTGCGGTCTTTTTCCGGGACGGAGACTTCCAGGCCGGCCTCCGTCTGCCGGATGGTTGCCTGGCCACCGGTGAAGACGCGGCTGCCGATGACTTTGGCGGCGATGGCCGGCAATTTAACCGGATCGGCCGTCCAATCCATGAGGTGCAGGTAAATGGTGCTCCCCTTGCGGGTGGAGGCGCCATAGCTGCCCGGCTTGAACGGGCCGCCGCGGGTGCTCCGGATGCTGCCGCCGTATTTATCCAGCCAGGCGCCCATTTCCAGGAGCCGGCTCACCTGCGCCTGGTCAATCTCCCCCGTGGGCGTGGGGCCCACGTTCAGCAGCACGTTGCCATCGCCGCCGGCGCAACGGATCAGCATGCTCATGCAGGCCGCGAAGGATTTCACGCCGTCCTTCTCCCCGCCCCAGGCCCACTGGTTCCGGCTCGAAAGCGTCATGCACGATTCCCAGGGCTGCTGGTCGTTGTAGCCGCCCACAAACTGCTCCGGGGTGTAGTAATCCGCGTGGGGGGAGAGGATCTGTCGGTCGCTGTTGCCGGCCCCCAGGTCCAGGCGGTTGTTGATCACGATTTCCGGCTGGAGGGATTTGACGATCTGGTAAGTCCTGGCCTGGTCGTAGAGCGGTTCGCGCCCGTCCCAGTCGAACCACAGCAGGTCGATCCGGCCATAGCTGCTCAGCAGTTCGCGCACTTCCGTTTGCATCCGGTTCAGGAAGGCGCCGTTGCGTTCCGTGCGGAAATCCGGATCCCGCCAGTCCATCGGCGAAAAATACCATCCCAGGCGCATGTTTTGCTCGTGGGCGGCCTTGGCCAGCTCCGCGCAGATATCCCGCTTGAACGGCGTGCGGGACATGTTGTGGTCGCTCGCCTGGGAATGCCAGAGCAGGAAGCCATCGCAATGCTTGGCGGTGAGCACCATGTATTTGATGCCGGCGGCCTTGGCCGTGCCCACCCATTGCCCGGCGTCAAACCGGGTGGGGTTGAAATCCCGGTATAGGTTGTCGTAAACCTCCGCCGGGATCTCCCCCCGGTTGGGGCACTTGGGGTTGGTATTGGCGCGGGACCAGCTGATTTCCGTGCCTTTCAAGCTGACCGGCCCCCAGTGGATAAACATGCCGAACCGGCCTTCGGCCCACCAGCGGAGCCGCTCCGGATAAGGACGCGGGGTATCCCCGGTGGGGGTGGGTTTGGGTTCGGCCGCGGCGAGCGTCAGGCCCGCCGCCAGGAGCGCCGCGAGGGCACCGAGAGGGTGTTTCATAAGGCTTGGATTGGTTTGGTTTGGGGATTGGGTTTGATCCGGGCTTCCCGGGGGGCTGTTCACGGTTTGTTTTTGCCCATGGCATTCGTGATTTTGACGGCTTGGGCGCGGATTTCCGGGCTTTTTGCCGTGGCGGCTATTTTCTCCAGCGCGGCCGGGAGCAGGGCGGCCGCCTCCGCTTGCCTGGCCAGCGCGGGCGCCACCTGGAGGATGGCCACGGCCGCCTCGGCCGCCAGCTCCGGCTGCTCGAGGGAGGGGATGAGCTGGCGCAGGCTGGCGGGGTGTTTTAAATGGCCCAGGCCGGAGATGATCGCCCGGCTGTCGGCCGCCGTCTGGCCGGCCTTGGCCGCCCGCTGAAACCAGCCGGCGACGGTCCCGCCCGGGCGCTGGCCCTCCTCGGCCGCGGCGGTGGCGAGCTGGATGGCGGAGCGCAGCGCGCGCTGGCGCAAGCCAGCCTGGGCGCCGGTTTCCGCCAGGTTCAGCAGCGCTTCGATGGGCGCCGGGTCCGGCCAGCGGCCCAATTGTTCCGCGGCGGTGGCCGCCACGTTTTCGTCGGCGCCGCCCAGTGCGGCCTGGATGGCTGGCAGCGCGTTGGTGTGGCCCAGCGTCACCAGGATCCGGATCCAGGAGTTCTTTTCCGCCGCGGCGGCGGCCTGCTGGAATTCCGCCAGCACGGCTTCCCCGCCAGGCCCAGGCTGGCCGGACCGGCCGATGGCGCCCACCACGGCGTTTTCCGCGGCGTCCCGCAGATCCTCGCTGCGGCTGGCCCTGGCCAGCGCCACGAGCGCAGGCAGGTCGCCCGGCCGGGCGAGGGATTTCAGCGCGCGCAAGGCGGCCACCGCGGCCGGGGCATCCGCTCCGGCGGCCAGTTGAAGGAGCACCCCGGTGCTGGCGGCTATCCCGCGCCCCTCCACGAGCCGGATCAACCGCAGCCGCGCCCCGGGGTTGGCCGCGGCGGCCAGCGCTTGGACAATCGCCGCTTCCACCTCCCCACCCGGCATCCGTTCCAGTCCGGCCAGGGCGAGGGAGGATTCCTGGGCGCTCCGTTCTTCGGCCAACACCTGGAGCAAAGCACCCGCCTGGGCCGCCCCCCCGATCTGCCCCAGCACCGCCAGGGCGAGCCGGCGGATTTCCGCGTCCGGATCGGACAGCAAGCGTTCCAGCACGGCGAACGATTGCGGGTTGTGGCAATCCTCCAGCGCCTTCACCAGCTGCGGGCGCAGCTCCGGCCCGGCCTGGGCAATTTCCTGATGCAAGGCATTGGCCAGCGCTTCACTGGGCACTTCCCGGATGGTGGTGAGCGCCGCGTGGCGGAGCACGCGGTCCGCTGAATGCAGCTGCTCGAGGAGCAGCGGCACCCCGCCGGCCGGGCGCGCCAGGATCGCCCCGCGCACCGCGCCGGCGCGGAAGCTGGCCGGCACCGGGGCGTTCCGCACCGCGTCATAGAGCACCGCCGCGGTTTCGGCCTGGCCGTCCGCCAGCAGTTTTTCCGCCGCCAGGAGGCAGGCCGCCGCGGCCTCCGGCCGCCGGGTTTCCGGCGCCCCGGCCAGGGCCTGCTGAAGCACCTGGACAGCCCGGGGAGTGGCGATGCGCCCCAGGGCCAGCCAGGCTTCCCGAACCGGGCCCGGGCCCTCCTCCGCCGCCAGCCGGATCAATGCCTCCGTGGCCGCCGGATCCCGCAAGACACCCAGCGAATTGATCACGCCGGCCAGCTGCGCCCCTCGCACCCGCCCAAGCGCCTCCCGCAGGGCCGCGGCAGCGGAGGGATCCCCAATGCCTTCCAGACCGCTCCGCGCGTAGGCGGCGAGGCGGTCATCGGCCAGCAGTTTGGCCAGGGCGGGCACCGCTTCGGACGTGCCGATTTCGCCCAGTTGCTGGCAGGCGCGGGCCTGGTCATAAAAAGGGGCGTTGGATTGCAGCACCGCGAGGCATTGGCGGGTTTTTTCCGGGTGGCCGGCGGCCGCCTGGGCGGGGGCGGCTGAGAGGCTGAAGGCCAGCGCGGCCGGGAGGATGAAACGGGTGAACATAAATGGCAAATTTGTCCAGGGTTGCACGGTTGATGAGGGGCCTAAATGTGGAAGCTCCATGGCTCGCGGGTGGCCCGGCGGCGCATGCGGTTGGCCTCGTCGTCCCCCACAAACTCCTCTTTCACAGGATCGAGCACCAGCTTTCGCCCCAGCTGCCACGAGAGCTGGGCGGCGAAACAGGCAATGTGGGACCGCCGCATGATGTCCTGGTTGCAGACCGGCTTGGACCGCGATTTGACGCAGTCGAAAAAATTCCGCCCATGCCCGGCGGAGCTGAGCCCTGTGCCGGTGAATTGCCGCTGGCGCGACTTGGCCAGGCCCGGCGAAAGCACAATCTCGCTGTTGTCGCCGGTCTCCACCCAGCCTTCATCCCCCTCGTAACGGACCGGGCAGGTGCCGGTGGAGGTGTGGTATTGGGGGTCGCGGTTCCCGAAGGCGGTGGGCAGGAAATCGCACACCAGCTTCACCCCATTGGCGTAACGGGCAATCACCGAGGTGGGGGTGGCCTCATACTCGATCGGTGTGGTGTGGTCGGCCTGGTTGGCCCACTGGCACAAATCCACCGTGTGGGCGCCCCAGTCCAGGAAGTTGCCGCCCGCCTCGAAATCGTGGTGGCCGCGCCAGCCGCCGGACACATAATTCTTGTTGTAAGGCCGCCAGGGCGCTGGTCCCAGCCAGGCGTCCCAATCGCATTCCTCCCGGGGCGGCTCCGGCTCGGCCGGGAGCCAGGTGTAGCTTTTTTGCGGAACGTAAACCGAGGCGTGGAGGGTGTGCAGCCGCCCCAGCTTGCCGCTCTGGGCCAGGTGGGCGGCGTATTGGAAATTGCTCACGCTGCGCCGCTGGGTTCCCGCCTGGAAGACGCGCCCATACCGGTGGATGCCATCCGCCAGGGCCTGGATTTCGCCCACCGTCATCCCGCACGGTTTTTCGCTGTAAACATCCTTGCCGGCTTTGGCCGCCAGGAGCGAGGCCAGCGCGTGCCAGTGATCCCCGGTGGCGATCAGCACCGCGTCGATATCCGGCCGCGCCAGCAGCTCGAACAACGACCGGTAGCAGACGCAATCCCGGTTCCCATAATGGGCGTCCACCATCTGTTTGACGCGCTCCCGCCGGCTGCGCTGCACGTCGCAGATGGCGACGAACCGCACATCCTTTTCCGGGAGCATGACGCTCAGGTCATACTGGCCGCGCGGGCCGAGCCCGATGCCGCCCAATACGATCCGTTCGCTGGGGGCCGCCGCGCCATCCCGGCCCAGCGCCGTGGCCGGGATCAGGCTGGGCACGGCTACGGCGCCGCCCAGCGCCAGGGCTTGGCCCAGGAATTCACGCCGGGTCACGTTCCGTTGGTGAAAGTTTTTTTTCATATGCAAAAATCCTCGTGGAGGTTCCCGGCCAGGGCGCAGCCCGCCGCCTGCCCCGGCGGGGGGATTTGCCTCCGCCGGCCGGACCGGCGTGGTGCAACTGCTGGCGCCCTGTTGGTTTTGGTTTCTATGGATCCAAATTAGCCCCAACGCGGGCCCCGGCTCAAGGTATTTCCGGACGGCACGGCGGCCGCCGCGGGGAGCCTCCGGCGGCCGGACCGGATCAGCTGGCGTAAAAGAGGCGGCCCAGCCGGCGGTTGCCCACCCACATCCCGATCCCCGCCAGGCAAATCACCAGCGCCCAGCTGGAGCCGCGCGCGCCGAGGTAAACCTGCCCGATTTGGATGAAAATCAACGCCCTGATCCAATACCCGATGACCCGGGGCAGCGGGAGGCTTCGGCCGGTGGCCTGCTGCCCCGCCCGGAACGCCAGTGCACAGGCCGGAACCAGGGCCAGGGCATACGGCGGCCATCCCTGGCACCCCGCCAGGCCGGCGGCTCCCACTGCCAGCGCCCCGGCTGGCGCCCAGCGCCAGGCCCCCGGCGGCTCCTGCGACATTTCGTTGCGGGCCACCCGCGTCACGGCCGCGATATAAAAACCGGTCAGGCCCGCGCCCAGCCCGGCCAGGGCCAGCCCCGCCGGGGCGGGCGCCGCCAGGGCTCCCAGGAGGACGCTCAACCCCCGGCAGCCGCCCATGGCCAGCGGCCCGGCCACGGCGGAAGCCTTGAGCTTGAAATCATAGGCCACCACCAGGGCGGCCAGGGCCAGCGCCACCCCGCCGCTGGCCGGTGAGGCCAGGCAGGCCAGCGCCCCGCCGCCCAGGGCCAGCAGCACCGCCGCGGCCCAGACCGGCCCGGGCGCCACCAGCCCGGCGGGCAGCGGCCGCGCTGGCCGCTCGGCGCGGTCGACCGGCAGATCGGCCAGATCGTTGAGCAACAAACCCGCCGCGTAGAGCAGGACCGCCGCGCCGGCCGCCAGCCAGCCGGCCCGTCCCGGGAAGCCCATCCCCGCCGCCAGGCAATACCCGGCCACCGGATCGCCCGGCACGGTGAGCAGGTTCGGCAGGCGCACCAATTGCAGCCAGGCGAAGGCCTTGAATCGGGTGGCCGCCATGGTGGGCACGCTTTTCCCAGTGGCCGGGAATTACCGCTGGTAGGTGCTGGGATGCACGAACGGCAGATCGAACTTGGGATTGAACTTGCCGCTCTGTTTGTAGAACCGGAGCGGGTTTTCGCAAAGCAGCGTCTCGAGCTGCTTCTCGCTGAACCCGTTGTGCTTCAAATGCGCCGCCACCTTGGCCAGGCTGGTGGGATCGGATGAGCCCCAGTCCGCGGAGCTGTTCACCCACGTCCGTTCAATGCCCCATTTCTTGACAATGTCGAACACCCGCTCCGGATTCAGCTTGGAATAAGGGTATACCGTGAGCCCGGCCCAGATGTCCGCCTTCCGCACCAGGTCCATGGTGTTCTCGGTGTTGTGATCCACCATGATCCGGTCGAAATCGTAGTTCAGCTCCCGCAGGATGTCCAAGGTGCGCTCCACCCCATGCCGCTTGCTTACGTTGGGCGTGTCGTGCGGGGTATGGATGAGCACCAGCATTTTGCGCTTTTTCGCCATCTCCAGCTGGCGCAGGAACACCTGTTCCTCGTTCGGCGTCACCAGGTTGAACCCGATCTCGCCGATGGCCAGGCAGCGCTCGTGCTCCAGGTAGGGCTGGATGCCTCCCAGCACTTCCTCCGCCAAAGCCAGGTTTTCCGCCTCTTTGGGGTTCACCGAGACGCAGGCGTAGTGGTCGATGCCAAAGCGCCGCGCCCGCTGCGGCTCGAAATCGAGGATCAGCTGGAAATAATCCCAAAAAGTCCCCGCGTACCGCCGGGTGGAGCCCAGCCAGAAGGACGGCTCCACCGCCACCCGGATGCCACACTCGTACATGGCCTGCAGGTCATCCGTGGTGCGGGAATACATGTGTATATGAGGTTCAATGATAATCATGGGCTTGAAGGATGGAAGTTATCGGCTGGGCCAGGCCTGGGTTGCGGGGGGGAATCCGCGGCCTCCGGGTGGCTTTTCCCGCCCGGCGCTGCCCGGGCTGCGCTGCACGCCTGCCCGGTCTCCCACCACGCTTGCCTGATATAAGTCCACCCCCACAGTATCGCCCGGGCGCTGGAAAAGGTAAATTAAAAAAGCCCTGCGTTTCCGGTTGGACGTCGGCCCGCCCCGCTGGTATTACTGCGGACATGAAACTGGCTCTTGGTTGCGCCCTGGCATTGTTCTGCTCGGTCCACTCCCACGCGGGGGACTGGAAACTCGTCTGGTCCGATGAATTCGATAAACCGGGCCTCCCCGACCCGGCCAAATGGGATTACGAATCCGGGTTCATCCGGAACAACGAGGCGCAGTTTTACACCCGTGCCCGCACTGAAAATGCCCGCGTCGAAAACGGCTGCCTGGTCATCGAGGCGCGGAAGGAGAAATGGAAGAACCCCGCTTTCGATCCGGCCGCCAAAGCCGGCGGACGCCCCGGTCGCACCCGTGAATTCGCCGACTACACCTCCGCCAGCCTGACCACGCGCGGCAAAGCGGCCTGGACTTTCGGGCGCGTGGAAGTCCGCGCCAAGCTGCCCGCCGGCCGGGGCACCTGGCCGGCCATCTGGATGCTCGGTGCCAACCGGCAGCTCGGCTGGCCCGCCTGCGGTGAGATCGACATCATGGAATTTGTCGGTTATGAGCCGGGCGTGATCCACGCCAATCTCCACACCAGGAAATACAATCACGTGCTCAAAACGGGCCGGGGCGCCAAAACCAATATCCCGGACGCCTCGGAGACTTTCCACGTCTATGCCATCGAATGGTTCCCGGACCGCATCGACTGCTTTGTCGACAGCCAGAAGTATTTCACCTGCCGCAATGATGGCACCGGCCCGGATGCCTGGCCCTTCGACCAGGATCAATACCTGATCCTGAACCTCGCGATCGGCGGCGCCTGGGGCGGCCAGAAAGGGATTGATGACCAGATCTTCCCGCAGCGCTACTGCATCGATTACGTGCGGATCTACCAAAAGGACGCGGCGGCCAAGTGAATGGGCCGGTGTCGGGCCTGACCCTGGCGGCCGCCCTCCAACCAGCCCGGCGCCGCCCAACCCTTAACGGGCGCCGCGCTGCGCCAGCGCCCGGACCATCTCCTCCGCCTGCTTGACATTGCGAACGGCCAGGAAGCCCACGTTCGTGGTGTGCCGGTCCCCGTCGCTGTCGCGCCGCAGATCCTGGGTGAAAATGAGATCCCCCGAGCCATCCGCATTTTGTTTCCTCTGCAAATCCCCCAGCCGCGTGGGGTCGAAGGAGCGCACCGTGGTGCTGCCGCGCCAGCCCGCCGAAAAAACCACCGCGCGCCGGTCCGTCAGCACGTAAGCGGTTCGCCGCGCCTGGCGGTGCACCCAATACGGGCTCGACAGCATCCCCAAGCCGATGAGGATGAACGGCAGGCCGAACAGCGGGAATACATGGAGCATCCACGGGCCGCCGTCCGCCTTGGAAGTACCCCAGGCCGCCCCCGCCGTCCAGAACAGGGCAAAGGCCGTCCACGGAATGCCAAAAAGCAGGATCGGCCAGGTGGAACGCGCCAGCCGCCCGGGGATTGGCTGGTCCAGCCAGTCAATCCGTTCGCCCGGTTGCATTTCTGATTCCACCAGCGTCCGCAGCTCGTGGGGAAGTTTGGCGGTGTCAATGAAGCTCATGGCAAGGAATCCAAGGTTTAAGGCCCGTGGGTGCGCAGCACAACGCCGTCAGGCACAGACCGTGGCCGCATCCAGCTCGGACAAGGTCGCCACCGTCCAATCTGGCTGGCAAGCCTTCAGCTCTTCGAGGGTCGCTCCGCCGGTGGCCACCGCCAGGGATTTCGCCTGGATGGCCTTGGCGCACGCCACATCCCGCGGCGTATCCCCCACCACCAATATCTGGTCGCCGCTCAGCGGCTGGCCCAGCATGGTGCCGGCGCGTTCCTGGGCGATGCGCGCCAGCTCGGCGCGGTCCTCGTGGTCGTCCCCAAAAGCGCCCATGACGAAGCAATCCCATAGCTGGAAATGGCGCAGCTTGATCTCCGCTCCCAGCCGGATGTTCCCGGTGAGCAGGCCCACCATCGGCTGCTGGGGCAGCGCGGGGATCTTGTGCAGCCAATGCCACACCCCGGCGCAGATTTCTCCGCTCGATTTGGATAACAGGTAATCCAGCCAAAACACGTAGGCCTCGTAAAACCGCTTGAAATTGGCCGGGCTGGCCTCGATCCGGTTGATTCCGAACAGCTCGCGGATGATCGAGGGATCGGTGCGGCCGGCAAACTTCACCTGCTCCAGGCCCTCCGGCGCGTTGAATTCGGCGCTCAGGGTACGCTCAAAAGCCTTCACCCCCGCGCCGTGGGTGCGGATCAGCGTTCCATCGATGTCAAACAAAACGAGTCGAACCACGGTCCCCATCCTACCGTGTCAGGCTAAAAAATCAATGCCCAACCTCACGGCGTCCGGCCATCGCGCCGATGGATCCCCCAGTTTCCAGGCCCGGCGCTATCCCGGCGCCATCCCGGCGCTACCCTTTGACAACCGCCCGGTTTTTTTCGAATCTTAAACTCGCTGAAAACCGGTCGTCTGAGCGAACCAAAAAGTTCCCTCGGCCGCTGACCAAAGCCGCGTGGAAAGGCATCCGGCGGCGCGGCCGGGTCCTGGCTCAAAAGCCGGGACTAGAGTAAAGGCCGGCTTGAACCGCGTCCCTGCCTTGAGCCGGGAACGGTTAGCCCCGCAGGTTTTAAACCGATCGACCCGTGGCGAATTACCAAGGCCTTGCCCCCAAAAAAACCTCCCCAGCACGCCGCAGCCCAGGACCTGGAAACCGCTGGGATTCACTGCGAAATTGCTTGATTTTGACCGCCTTATCATCCAGGAATAACCCATGAAATTCTACCGCTTCGCCGCGCTTGCGTTGCTCACGGCCCTGGCTTCCATCCAAGCCGGAACCGATCGCCCGAAATCCGCGCCGCAATTCTACGCCTACTGTGTGGAAACCGGCGTCCCGGGCCTCACCCCCCGCCCGCTGCCCAAACTGGCGGCGCTGCTGAAGGACCTCGGTTTCGATGGCATCGGCCTCGAGCTGGCTCTGGATGGGACTCTTGAGGCTAATCTCAAGCTGCTGGACCAGGCCGGCCTCCAGCCTTTCCTGTTTTGGACTTCGGTGAATGTGAACCCCGCCCAAGGCGCCGCTTACAGCCCCCAGCTGCCGCCAGCCATTCGCCTGCTGAAGGGCCGCAACGCGACGGTCTCGGTGCTCCTCAGCGGGCTGAAACCCGCGGATCCGCAGGGGCTTCAGCCGGCCATCCGGGCGCTCCGGGAGCTGGGGGATGTCGCGGCCGAGGCCGGCGTCCGCCTCTCGATCTATAACCACGTGGGCAACTGGACCGAAAGCCTCCCCTTCATTGTGGAGGTGATCACCCAGGTGGATCATCCACGGGTGGGATTTAATTTCAACCTTTGCCACTGGTTGAAAGTGGATGGCTCCCGTGATTGGCGGCCGCTCCTGCGCCAGCATGCCGCCAAGCTCTTCTGTGTGACGATCAACGGCGCCACCCAGGGCGCCCAAAACTGGACCAACGGGCTGATCCGGCCCCTCGACGAAGGGGATTTCGACAACCGCCAGCTGATCGCCCTGCTGGCGGAGATCAAATACCCCGGGCCGGTCGGCTTGATGTGTTACGGAGTTCCGGGCGAGGCCGGCGATTACCTGGGCCGCTCGATGAAAATCTGGCGCTCCTTTTATCCGGCGCCACCGGCGCCCACCGAAAAGCCGTAACCCCGCGAACCACCACCTTTCGTCTCGTCCATCCGCTGGAACGGCTCGCGGCCATTCAGCAGGTTCCTGGCCCCGGATCCAGGCCCGGTGCTGCGGGCCGGGGCTTACAATCCTTTTTCCTGCAAACGGTCGAGTATGCCCGACTTGCGGGCATGGGCTTGGCGGTATTTTGCCAGGCGCCCGGCGAAATCGGGCTGGCTGCCCTTGCGGCCGGCCAGGTCGCGCAGATCGAGCAAATGCTGCACCACCAGATCGTAGCTCTTGGCCAGCCGGGTGGCGGTCAATTGTTCCACCTGCGCCCACAATTCAGCCTCCCGGCCGGTGATCGAATTCAAATACTTTTCCCGTGCCGCGGCTGCTTCGCGTGCCTGCCGGGCCCTCTCCGCGGCCGCTATGCGGGCCTCCTCGCGCTGGCGTTTTGCCGCCTGGGATTCGGCGGCGGAAAGCAAGTTTTTCACCGTCCGGCGGGGTGCCTCCCCGCCCACCGGGCGGGCGGGCCGCTCGCGGTGGAAACGGGACCATAGCGCCATCCTCACCGCCCCGATCCGGTCGCGCATCACCTCCAGGAGCATCTGGTCTTTCTCGCCCGGCGTAAGCTGGCCCAGCCAGCCCGCCAGGTCTTCGTCCGCGGCGCCCGGAGTGGCCTGTGCGCTGGGGCTGCTTTTGGCCGCCACCGCGAGCAAATCCGGGTTGATGCGCAGGAAATCCGCCAGGCGCGAAAGCGCCGGGGACAAATGCCCAAGGTTGGCGGGCACCGGGGGCTCCAGGGTGCCTGGATCCACCGGGTTTTGCTGCACGCCGGCCAGCCAGCCCAAATAGAGCGCCCGCCAGTCGCCCCGGGTGATTTCCTCGCGCACCGGCGCCAGGGAATTGAGCCAGCCGCCCCCATCCACCCTGCCCCCATCCGCCTCTTCATCCGAAACGAAGGAAATAATCAAATGGCCCGATTTTTCCCGCACCGACGCGGCCCGGCCAAGGCAGTATTGCCGGGCAGTTTGCAGCGGGATCAGCCCGGCAGGCAGGCGGAGCATGAACCGGTGCGTGCCCCAATTGGCCAGGAACACGAACGCGTCAAAATATTGCTCCATCCAGGCCTCCTGATCACCCTTGAAGCTGCCAAAGGAATATTCGTTTATGAAACTCGACGCGGTGATTTGTGCCCGCGTTGAGCAGGCGCGCAGTTCCTGCATTTCCTTTGCGCTCAACCGGCGGTCGATGGCCTGAAATTCGTAGTATTGATATTCGCTCATAAATCCATGGTCGTCCCCCCCGCACCCAATTCGCGGCCCCGGGCACCCTCATCCTGCCCATCTTCCGAACAGCGACAATAATAATCCACGAAAATCGAAGAAATATTGTCGTTGCACAATCCTCACCCAGGCTGCCATGCCATTCCCTGGCGCGGCGTTCTCAGCGTGCACCCGCGCCACCTCAAGCCGGCCTGCGCCATCATCATCAACCTCCAGGAAGCGCCGGACGGATTATTTAACCGCCATAAAAACCGTCGTCACAAATATTCCCAGCCAGTATGGAGCAGACCCCCTCCATGAAGCGCGTGCGGTTCACGCGGTAACGCATTTCGGCCTGATGGCAAAAGCCACTGACCGCCCCTCCACCACCAAGTTGGCGCCAAAAAACAGCCTGATACGGGCCTTATTTTACATAGGAATTCAGCTTTATCTGTATTTCCTGTAACCAAGGTGATTCTGCCAGCGTCTTCAAAATGAGGGAGGATTCGCATCTGGAACGATAAATGCTGTGTTTTTTAATAGCCATGAATCTCCGGTTAACAGGCGGAGATTATTATGGTATTTATAGGGATGAAAATTGGTGTTGTTGCTTTAATAAATACTCTGCTTGTGTCTGCGGACACGGCCGCCATAAACATTTTTGTCGAGGAGTCTCATGCGACGGCCTGGATCCGATACGAATGCCTGGGCGGGGAAGTGGTCCGGGCTTTTGCCCTGGACGTTGCGGTGGACAACGGCCGGATTGTTGGCATCGGTGATTATTTCCGGGGGCCGTGCACCGCGGCCGCCCAGGGATATGGGATTTTCCCAGCCTCACTCCGCAGCCAGATCGGGGATGCTACCAAGGCCACCATCGACTGGCAAGCCAGCGCCTACTCCCCCTTGGCCGCGCCGGAGGACAGTCCGGGCTACACCCTGCCAGGCCTTAACTCCACCGGTGTGACACTGGAATTCGGAGGGCTTTGGGATCCGAACGATGTCGCCGCCATTCCCCCACGGAAGGGCACCTTGTGCTCCCTGCGCCTCACCAGTCGGGCTTTGGTATCCATCCGGGCCAACCACTTCCGCGGCGGAATTGTCCCCGCCGATCCGGACGCCACCCTGGACCCTGTTTTCACCAGTGCGGTGGTGCAACCGCCCGAAATAACCGGTGTAACCCTCACCAACGGCCGGTGGACCGTCACCTTTGCGGGTGGCTTTTTGGAGGCGGCCTCCTCACCCAACGGGCCCTGGGTCAACACCGGCAACTCCGCCGGCCGGCACACCGAGGCTGTGGGCGCCGGCCAGGGCCGATATTTCCGGATCTGCAGCCCCTAGCCGCGGCCCTGCTTATGAAGTCATTGATGCGTCTGATCCTGTTTGCGGCGCTGGGGCCATGGACCGCTGCTGCCGGTTCCCTCTCCCCGGCCCGTGAGGCGGGTTACCTGTATCTATCCCCGGTTCCGGGAGCCCCCTATGTATCCGACCAAACCCGGTTTGTGTTGCTGCGCTTCGCCAGCGTCTCACCGGCGGAGATCACCAACCTGGCCACGGATTTCATCACGGTGGCCGGCCTGAGTAGTGGGCTCCACTCCGGCAGCGCCCGCGTGGCCAGCGATGGGCGGACGGTGATTTACGAAATGCCGCCGAATTTCAGCCAAAGCGAATCCGTCACGGTGACCTTGAGTCCCCGGCTGGCCGCTGGGACGCTGGGCGCGCTGGGTGCTTTTGAATACCAGTTCATGATCACCGCCCCCATGTCAGGAGCTCCGCTTCCCGGAATGCTGTCCGCCACACCCGGCGGCCTGGATGCCCAAACGCCGGCTGGCAGCGGGCGGTTGACCGCCAGTGGCAGCACGACGAATTCGGGCACGGGCAGCACCAACTTCACCGCGGCCACTTTGCCCAATGGGGTGTCCGTGCCCAGCGACTTTCCCAAAGTGACGATCTCCGTCAACGAGGACCCGTCGCCGGGCTGCCTTTTCCTGGAGAATGCCCTGGGGGGAGTGCCACCCTACACGATGATCCTGGACAACCGCGGCCTGCCCCTCTGGTACCGCCGCGGGCGAATGTCGGGCTTGACCATCCAGAAAAACGGCCAGCTCACCTGGTATCCGGATCCCGGCTCGGGCTTTACCAGCTGCGATCAGAATTTCCACTACACCAAAACTTATACCACCAGCAACGGATACCAAACCGACGGGCACGACCTCAAGGTGCTGGCGGATGGATCCTATTTCATGCTGGGCAACCGGGCCAACAGCGTCGATCTGAGCCTGCATGTCTCCGGGGCGAGCGGTTGGGCCAGCGTGACGGAAACTGTGATCCAGGGATTCACCGCCAAAGGCGAGCTCATCTTTCAATGGCGCGCATGGGACCATTACCAACTCGGCGATCAACGTGATTATGTGGATTTCCCCCACATGAATGGCCTGGATATTGATGAAGATGGCAACCTCCTGGTTTCGTGCCGGCAGTTGAGCGAGGTCACCAAAATCAACCGGGACAATGGCGATATCATCTGGCGCCTCGGCGGCGCCCACAGCGACTTCACCTTTGTCAATGATCCGCTCAACGGCATCAGTTTCCAGCACAACATCAGCGCGTTGGGCCATGGGCATTACCTGGTTTTTGATAATGGGAACTATCACGTCCCCCTCGAATCCCGCGCCGCCGAATACGAGCTGAACTGGACCAACCACACCGCCACCCTCGCCTGGCAATTCCGGGATTCGCCCAAAAAGTTCACCTCCTACCTGGGCAGCGCCCAGCGTCTACCCAACGGGAATACCTTGATCAACTTTGTCCTGGCGAAATATCCCAAGGTGATCGAAGTGGATTCCGCTGGCGCCAGGCACTTTGAGCTGAGCATGACGCCCGGATCCGACGCCTACCGGGCCTGCCGCCTGCCCTGGAATGGAGTGGTGGAGGCGCCCTACCTGATTGCCGAACCGCAGTTGGACAACCTCACCCTTATCTTCAACAAATTCGGGGATACCAATGTAGCCTATTACCGGATCTACGCTGGCCCTTCGCCCCAGCCAAAAACCCTCCTGGCCACTTCCACCACCACGTTGAAACGCCTCACCAACCTGGAAAACGGAAGGCAATATTATTTCCGGGTAACCGCCGTGAATCCCCAGGGAGTGGAGAGCGGTTATTCCAATGAAGAAAGCCTCCTGGTCAACATGGTTAAAACCGGCGAGCCGATGGTAAAAAATGGGGATTTGTCCCAGGGGCGAAGCTACTGGAGCTGGACCTTGACCGGGGGGGCAAGCGCGCAATGGCAGATCACCAACGGCGTGAGTTGTGTCGAGGTCGCCAAAGGCGGCAATAGCCTCGCGAGCATTCAGCTGAAACAAGGCCCCATGCCCATCATCCAGGGCTGGGATTATGTGCTGGAGTTTGACGCCTGGGCCCAGGGCCCGCGCTATATGGAGGCGAAAGTGGCCTCGATGGTCGCGCCGTATTTGGATTACAGCCTGTTGGGCGGCATCTTCCTGACGCCCGTTAAAACCCACTTTCGTTTCGTGTTCACCATGAAGGAGACCTCGGATTTCAATGCCTATTTAATGTTCAACCTGGGGACCTCCACTTTGGGTGTGTATCTGGACAATATTTCCCTCTTCACCCCGTCGCCGGGCGACTTCAACCAGGATGGCAGCCAGAATCTTCAGGATCTGGCCATCCTGTCCAGCCAATGGCTGAAGCAGCAACCCCAGCAGGTTTCCGACCTGGATGGCAATGGCAAGGTGGATTTCAACGATTTCGCCCGGTTCGGAAAATACTGGAATCCGGTGGGCCAATAACATTGGTAAAACTTTTTTCGGGTCAAGCCCAGGAGCGCTTATGAAAATATCGGGAACTATTTATCCAACCCTTTTAACCATGCTGTGCCTCAACATCCCAGCTGCGGCCGCGGATCTGCCGGCGGATTTTCCGGCGATCACCGTGACGCAATGTGATACCAACGCCGTGGGGGATGGTTGCCTTTTCCTGGAGGTCACCGACTCCTCGACGAACAGCGGATATTACCTGATGATTTTGGGCAACGACGGCAAACCGCTTTGGCACCAGAGTGTGCCGAACCATGTGTACGACTTCAAAATGCTGCCCAACGGGTATTGCCACTATGCCTTGTTTTACAATACCCATTCCTGGACCGGCGGGGGTGATGTGACACATGAAATCCTGGACGGCAACTGGAAGCTGGCGGGATCGATTACCGCAGGCAATAATTACGCCGCGGATGCTCACGATTTCCAGCTGCTCCCCAATGGCCACACCCTCCTGCAAGGCTATTACCGCACCCGCATGGATGTGAGCCAATATGTCGTGGGCGGATATCCGAACGCCTTGGTCGCCGGGACGGTCATCCAGGAGCTGGACGCGCAGCGGAACGTCGTCTTCCAGTGGCGGTCCTGGGACCATTTCACGATCCCCACCTATTTCCCCCCCACCGCCTTCACCAACAATGCGGCGCGGAATCCGGTCATCGACGCGTTTCATGTAAACACCGTGGTTTTGGATACCGATGGCAACCTGCTGGTTTCCAATTTCGGGATGGATGTTTGGAAGATCAGCCGCCAAACTGGTGAAATTCTCTGGCGGCTCGGTGGCCTCGCGAACCAGTTTTCCTTCGTGGGCGTGAATCCCCTGCTCGCCCGGGGACATTTCTCCGGCCACACCTTGAGCCGGCTGGAGAATGGCCACCTCCTGATTTATTGCAACGCCGACCAGCAGGCCACCCGGTCGTCCAAGGTTTACGAATATAGCCTGGATGAAAGCAATAAGGTCGCCACCCTGGTGTGGGCCTACACCCCGCCCTCCAACCTCTATGCCTGGCACTATGGCAGCGCCCAGCGCCTGGCCAACGGCAACACTTTAATCGGCTGGGGCGGCGCCAATATCATGACCGGCATTGGCGGTGTGACCAACCAATGGATCCCCGCCTGCACCGAGGTGACCGCGGATGGCCGGGTCGTTTTCGAAATGGCCTTCAATGATCCCAAAATCGCCAGCTATCGCGTTTACCGGCTCCCTTATCCGCCTGCCTCCCAGGCCCGGGAGGCCATGGTCTCCGGGCTGGCGGCGGGCAACACTTTTGATTTTGGCGCCACGGGAATCTCCATGGAAATCCTCAGCGGCGGCGGCGGGTATAATGAAGTCACACTGACCCGCGAGCCTTATGCGCCCGTCAATCCCTTGTTCCAATCCAAAGCCCCGCTGGTGCTGCCCCTGCGCGTCAAAGCCTCCGCAAACGCCCTCCCCTCCGTGGAAGCTAAAATTTACTTCGATGCCACCAGCTTCGGATTCACCAATCCCGCCCAACTCACCGTTTACCACCGCGCACCAGCCGGCCGCGGCTTGTTCCTGCCCCAGCCCACCGACTATAATCCCGTCACCAAAAAGCTGCGCGCCACCATGACTTTGACCGCCCAATCCGGGGACTTCGGCGAATTCATCTTCGGTTTCCCGGACCTGGCCGATGTGCCATACCCGCCGATTTTGGCGGAAGTGGAGAACTACCTGGGACCCCAGTTGGCCGAGGTCATTGGCCCGAAACCCGCCACCACCGGGGCCGTTTACACCGTCAACCAGGAACTGCCCATCGTGCTCGCGTGGTCTCCCCAAGGGTTCGCCCGGTGGTACCAGCTCCAGATCTCGGCCAATCCTGATTTCAACCACCCCGCGGTGGATCTGCCCTATCAAACCGAAGCCTTCAAGGTCTGGAGCAATGCCGCCCCGGATACCACTTATTACTACCGCGTCAAAACCGTGAATGAAGGCGGGGAAAGCAGCTGGGCGACGGGCACTTTCCAAACCATTGCCCCTATGATCCAGGTCACCGTCCCCAATGGCGGCCAGGCCTGGCAGCGCGGGCTGACCTATTTCATCCAATGGAACGGCAACCTGGCCGGGCCAGTCGTCCTGGACCTCTATAAATCCGGGCAGTTCCTGAAAACCATCGCCACCAATTCCAGCCCGGGCGCCTGCAAGTGGGAAGCCGGTTTCGACCTGAAGCCAGGTGCCGATTACACGCTTAAAATCCGGAGCGTGGACCATCCGGATCTGTTCGACTTCAGCGACACGGCTTTCGCCCTCGACGTGCCCCGGATCACCGGCTTGCGCCCGAACCCAGGCGGCGGCTGGATCCTCGAATGGGCCGGCTCCAGCGCCAACGCTTACGTGGAATTCACTCCCGCCTTCGCCACCAACCAATGGCGGACGCTGGGCGGTCCATCCGGCGGCCCCACCTGGACCAATGCCCCGCAGTCCAGCCCGGCCGGGTATTACCGCCTGCGCCTGGAATAATTCCCGGGCCAGCCCTGGCGCCATCCCGGCGGCGTTCAAACATCCCAAGTGATATTTGACAGCTGAACCGGCCCGCGGGTAGTCTCCTCCGGATGACCAACCCAGCGGCCAGGAATATGCAGGAACCGGCAGGCGGCGAGGCGGGTGCATGAACCGCACCCGGCAACCGCCCAGCCGCCCCCTGACCCGCTGCAGCGCCATTGGCCTGGCCCTCTTGCTGGCCGCCTGCCGGCCCGCCCCCTCCAGCGCCGCCGCCACCCCGGTCTGGCGGCAATTGGCCTCCCTCCCGGATCGGTTCGGCGTGGCGGGCGCCTATGCGGGGGCCAGCGGCGGCGCCCTGCTCGTGGCGGGTGGCGCCAATTTCCCGGAACGGATGCCCTGGGACGGCGGCCGCAAGGCCTGGCACCGCGAGGCCTATGTCCTGGAGCAGCCGGATGGATCCTGGCGCCCGGCGGGCCAGCTGCCGCGGCCCTTGGCCTATGGGGTCAGTGTATCCTTCCACGATTCCGTGATCTGCGTGGGGGGAGGCGATGCGAACCGGCATTACCCGGACGTTTTCCAAATCCGGTGGCGCGGGGGCGGACTCCACACGGAGCCCCTGCCCGCGCTCCCCTGTGCGCTGGCCTTCATGAGCGGCGCGCTGGCGGGGGATATCCTCTACGTGGCCGGGGGCACCGAAGAACCGGGTGAGCAGCGGGCCAGCCGCCGCTTTTTCGCCCTGGATTTGGGCGCTGCCCGGCCCGCCTGGCGGGAGCTGGACCCACTGCCCGGCCCGGCGCGGATGCTCACGGTCGCCGCGGCGCACCAGGGCGTATTTTATCAATTCGGCGGGGTGGCCCTCGCGCTGGACGCCGCGGGTAAAATGCGGCGGGTCTATCTGCTCGAAGCCCTGGCTTACCGCCCCAGCCGGGGTTGGGCACGGCTGCCGGATCTGCCCCAGCCTTGCGTGGCGGCCCCCTCCCCCGCCCCGGTGGCCGGCGGACGCATTCTGTTGCTGGCGGGCGATGATGGGTCGCGGGCGGGTTTCCAGCCGCCAGAAAAACACCCCGGCTTCGCGAACACGCTCCTGGCCTTCGACCTCTCCCCGGGCCGCTGGCTCGCGGCGGGGGAAGTCCCGGCCCCCCGCGCCACCGCTCCCTGTGCCGAGTGGCGGCGAAGCTTCGTCGTCCCCAGCGGCGAGGTGCGCCCCGGGATTCGTTCGCCCGAGGTATGGAGTTTTCCCAAATATTGATATGGAGTCATCCCCTTCAACATCCCCCTCCCGCACAGCGTGGCTGATCGTGGCTCTGCTGGTGCCGGTGGCGCTCTTGAATTATCTCGACCGGCAGATGCTGGCGGCGATGAAATATTCCGTGATGAAGGATATCCCCGGGATCGCCCTGGAGGAGAATTGGGGCAAGATTCTCGCCTTGTTCAAGTGGGTGTATGCCCTGCTCAGCCCCGTGGGCGGTTACCTGGCGGACCGGTTCAGCCGCCGGCATGTCATCGCCGGCAGCCTGGTGGTGTGGTCGGGCGTGACCTGGGCCACGGGCCATGCCACCACCTATGAGCAGATGCTGGCGGCGCGGGCGCTCATGGGCATCAGCGAGGCCTTCTACATCCCGGCTGCCCTGGCGCTCATCGCGGATTTCCACCTCGGCCCCACCCGCTCCCGTGCGATCGGCCTGCACCAGATGGGCATCTACGCCGGCGTCATCATCGGCGGCTTCAGCGGCTACGCGGCCGACCAGCCCGGCTTCGGTTGGCGCGGGGCCTTTGCCGCCTGCGGCCTGGTGGGCATCCTGTATGCCATCCCGGTCTTCCTGGCCCTGCAGAACCCCCCGCGGCCAGCCGGCTATGCAACGAGCCCGCGCACCTCCCCGGCGGCGGCGCTGCGGGAATTGCTCACCAACGGCTCCTTCATCCTGTTGGTCCTCTATTTCACCCTGCCCGCGCTGGCCGGTTGGGTGGTGCGGGACTGGATGCCCGCGATCCTCAAGGCCGAATTCAAGATCGGCCAGGGCAAGGCGGGCGTCTCCGCCACCCTCTACTGGCAGTCCGCCGCCATCGTCGGCGCCATCGTCGGCGGCTGGCTGGCCGACCGCTGGATGCGCCGCAGCCGGCGGGGACGCATCTACGTGAGCGCCCTCGGCATGTCCCTGATCGTGCCGGCCATGTTCGGCACCGGCTACGCGCCCCAAACCGGCCACCTCTGGGTCGCCATCCTGTTCCTCATCCTGTTCGGGATTGGCTGGGGCTTCTTCGACTCCAACAACATGCCGATCCTTTGCCAGGTGGCCCGGCCCGGCCTGCGCGCCACCGGCTACGGCCTCATGAATCTCGTCAGCATCAGCTGCGGCGGTTTCGCCGATTGGGGCTTCGGCATCCTGCGCGACCGCCACGTGCCACTGTTCGGCATCTTCGGCATCTTCGCCAGCACCGCCGTGCTGTCGGTGGTCCTCGTCCTGCTGATCCAGCCCCGGGACACCGAACCCGGCCCCGCACCTGTCAAACACTGAAAACCATGCCCATGAAACCCAGCCCGCCCCTCACCGGCCTCGTCGCCGCCACCCACACCCCGTTCCACCCGGATGGCTCGCTCCACCTCGCCATCGTCGAAAAACAGCTGGCCCACCTCCTGCAAAACGGGGTTCGGTTCGCCTTCATCGGCGGCACCACGGGCGAATCTCACTCGCTTGCCCTGGAGGAACGCCTCGCCCTGGCCCGGCGCTGGTGCGAGGCCGCCCGCGGCACCCCGCTCCAGGTGGTCGTGCATGTCGGGGCGAATTGCCTGGGTGATGCCCGCCAACTGGCCGCCCAGGCCCAGCAGCTCGGCGCGGCCGCCATCTCCGCCCTGGCCCCCAGCTATTTCAAGCCCCGCTCCCTGGCCACGCTCATCGCCGGCCTGGCGGATACCGCTGCCGCCGCCCCCGAAACCCCCTTTTATTATTACGACATCCCCGTGCTCACCGGCGTGGCGTTCCCCATGACCGATTTCCTCGCCCAGGCCTCCGCCCAAATCCCGACCCTCGCCGGTTTGAAGTTCACCAATCCCGACCTCATGGCCTATCTCCAGTGCCTCCACACGGACGGCGGACGCTGGGATCTGCCTTGGGGGATCGATGAATGGCTCCTGGGCGCCCTGGCCACCGGCGCCCGCGGCGCCGTGGGCAGCAGCTACAACTTCGCCGCCCCGCTCTATCACCGCTTGATCGCCGCTTTTGCGCGGGGCGACCTGGCCGCCGCCCGCACGGAGCAGCATCGCAGCACCCAGCTGATCGCCCTGCTCGCCCGCCATGGATACATGGGCGCCGCCAAGGCCACCATGGCCCTGCTCGGCGTGGAGGTGGGCCCCGCCCGCCTGCCCAATGCCTCCCTGGCCCCCAGCCAGGTGCCCGCCTTGCGGCAGGAATTGGAGGCGCTCGGTTTCTTCGACTGGATCCGCTCCTGATCCCGCCCCCCTGGGCTGGGGGGACCCGCACGCATCCCGCCGGCTCACCTGGACCACGGCAAAAGCCGGCTCGCCTGGGCCGCGGCAAAAAAATAGTGGCCAAATTTTGAACGCCGGGAAGGGGCAGGTGTCACTTACTTTGTGATACAAAGTGAACTGCCCGTGAATGGCCGCCCACCAGCCGCCGCCTCCGCCTGGAGCCGGTTTTGGTGGGTCATGATCTTCGCTGCCGCCATGGCCTGGATGGAATCCGCGGCCGTCTTTTACCTGCGCTCCCTGGTGGGGCGGATCGATCCCTACCAGGCGCATCCCCTGCCCATGGCGGCGCCGCTGGCCGCCTGCGAACTCATCCGGGAACTGGCCACCATGGTGCTGCTCACGGCCGCGGGCTGGCTGGCCGGGCGCCGCTGGTGGGGCCGGTTCGGCTTTTTCGCGGCGGCCTTCGGGGCCTGGGATATCTGGTATTACGCGATCCTCAAATGGCTGTGCGGCTGGCCCCGGACCTGGCTGGACTGGGACGTCGATAGGGCTCACTTAAATTGACCCACCTCTGCTCAGATAAACTGAGCCACTGATGCTACAGAGGAAGCGGTGCTTTTTTCTTTCCAAGTAGCAGTTTCCAATGAGCTGCCAGGAGGCAGGAACTGATCGATTGAGTTC
>CAIMWS010000507.1 GCA_903845125.1 uncultured Verrucomicrobiota bacterium | reverse complement strand
GGTTCGATTGAGCCGGTGGTGCGGCAGATCTGGCTCAGTGCCGAGCAGCCGTGCGGCAAACGGCTGGCCCCGTTCTGCGCCAAGGAAATGCTTGAATGTGGCGTGACAACCGCTAAAAACAGGGCATGGGAATGACCAGCCCAAGCCCGGGCCACGGGCGCCGCCCGAGGTTGACGCCGGACGCCCAGCCATGCGCCAGGAAGAGGTGGAAAGCTTCCCGATGGCGAGGATTGGCGGCATCTCCCCAAAGTGATGGGGAACTTTGGGGCAGGTGGAGGCGGCGCCTTGCTTCTGGATTCGCGGCGTTTTTGGGAAAGACCGGCCAGGCCGGCGGACCACCGGGGTGCAGGAGAATCCGGAAGGATCTTATCCTTACCCTGGGATCGTTTTTGATTTTGGCGGGGTGCGGCCGGAATCCGAAACCCGCAGGCCCGGTGTATGCAGAGCAACCGGATGGGCAGAAGCCTGTTGGTTTCCATTTTGCCGTGCACCCGTTGTACAACCCCCAGCACCTGGTGGAATTGTATGGCCCCCTGGCTGATTACCTGAATACCAACCTGGGCGGGGCCAGGTTCACCATCGAAGCGTCGCGGGACTACGCCGAATTTGAACGAAAATACCGGGCCCGGGAGGATGAGTTCATCCTGCCTAATCCCTGGCAGTGCCTGCAGGCCATGAAAGCCGGTTATGAGGTCATCGCGATGACCGGCTTGCCGGACGATTTTTAAGGCCTGATCCTCGTGCGCCAGGACAGCTCCATCCGGCAAGTGCAGGATCTGAAGGGCAAAGCGGTCTCCTATCCCTCGCCGACGGCGCTGGCCGCCTGCATGATGCCGCAATGGTTTTTGCATACCAATGGGCTCGACATCAACCGGGATGTGAAAAACCGGTTCGTCGGTTCGCAGGAGTCGTCCATCTTGAACGTGTTCCTGAAGCATACCCAGGCCGGGTGCACCTGGCCTCCGCCCTGGCGGGCATTTGGCAGGGATCATCCCGAGCAAGCGGCCCAATTGAAGGTTTTATGGGAAACCCCTCCGCTGGTGAGTAATGCGGTCATGGTCCGGAGTGGCGTTCCGGCCGCGGTGCGCGCAGAGGTGCGCCGCCTTTTGTTGCAACTGCATGAAAGCCCGGCCGGGCGGGCCATTCTGGCCCGGATGGAGACGGACCGGTTCCTTCCAGCCACTGCCGCTGACTACGAGCCGGTGCGCCAGTTCATAGCCACCTTCGAGGCGGAAGTCCGGCCCGTGGAGGCCCGCCCATGACCAGCCTGGGCGGCCTGCTGCGGCAGAATTTGCGCCTGCAGCTCATCCTGGCAGTGGCCACCGTGCATGGCGTGCTGATGCTGCTTTTTGTCTGGGACTTCACGCAGCGCCAGAAATCCATGCTGCTCGACCACCAGGCCGCCCAGGCCACCGCGATGGCGCAGATGATCGCCACTTCGGCGGCCGGCTGGGCGGCGGCCAGCGACCTCACCGGGCTGCAGGAAATCATCGAAGCCCAAAAGCCCCATCCAGACCTGGAATATGCCATGGTGCTCGACTCGCAGGGCCAGGTGCTGGCCCACACCGACCAGGCCCGGATCGGACAGTTCGTGCGCGATCTGCCGGCGGCGGCGAAGCCGGCCGTGCTCCAGCGCTCGGCGTGGCTGGTGGATGTGGCAAACCCGATTGTCCTGGCTGGCCGGCCCTTCGGCTGGGTGCGGCTGGGCATGGGCCAGCGCCGCACCGAGGCCGAATTGGGCCGGATCACCCGCAACGGAGTCCTCTGCGCCCTGGGGGCGATCGTGATCGGCACCGCCATCGCCGCGCTCCTGGGCACCCGGCTGACCGCGAGGATCTACGCGATCCGGGCGGTTTCCCAGGCCGTGCGCGCGGGAGACCGGGAGGCGCGAGTGCAGCCGGCCGGAGCGGACGAAGTGGGGCAGCTGGCCGGGGATTTCAACGGCATGCTCGACAGCCTCCGCCTCAAGGAGCGGGAAATCGCCCAGCTGAATGCCGGCCTGGAGCGCCTGGTGGGCGAGCGTACGAAAGAGCTGGCGGAAGTCCTGGATCTGAACCGCAACCTGGTGGAAACCGCCGCGCTGGGCATCCTGGCCTTTGAGGCCGGGGGCCAGTGTGTGCTGGCCAATGAGTTTGCCTCGCGGATCATTGGGGGGACCGTCGAGCAACTGCGGAGCCAGAATTTCCGGCAGATCGATTCCTGGAGCCAATCGGGTTTGCGCGCGGCCGCGGAGCAAGCCCTGGCCACCGGCCTGCCGCAGCGCGTGGAGATCGGCATTTTAACCTCCTTTCAGCGGAATGTCGTCCTCGACTGCTCGTTGAGCCGGTTCGAGGCGCGGGGGCTGACCCACCTGCTGCTGACCTTTGCCGACACCACCCGGCGCAAGCGGGCGGAGGAGGATCTCGCCCGCGCCCAACAGCTGCTCCAATTGGTGTTGGATACGATCCCCATCGGGGTCTTCTGGAAAGACCGTGCATCCCGCTTCCTCGGCTGCAACCTGCACGCGGCCCGGGACGCCGGGCTGGCGGCGCCGGAGCAGATCATCGGCCGGACTGATTTCGAGCTCCCCTGGAGCGCCATGGCCGATGCTTTCCGGGCCGATGACCGGGCGGTGATGGAAACCGCCAGCGCCAAGACCGGCATCGAGGAAAAAATCGTGCATCCCGGCGGACAGGTGCAATGGGTGAGGACGAACAGGCTGCCCCTGTGCCACGCCAACGGCGTGGTCTTTGGGGTGCTCGGCACCTACGAGGACATCAGCCTCCGGAAGCGGATGGAAGCCGAGCAGCAGAAACTCCTGGATGAGCTGGTCCGCTCCAACGCCGACCTCGAGCAATTTGCCTACGTGGCTTCCCACGATTTGAAATCGCCCCTGCGCGCCATCGAGAGCCTGGCCGGCTGGCTGCAGGAGGATCTGGAACCGGTGCTCACCGGCCAGAGCCGCGAACACCTGCGCCTGCTACGCCAGCGGACGGAGCGCATGGAGCGGCTGCTCAACGACCTGCTGGCTTATGCCCGGGCGGGCAGGATGCCAGTGGACCTCATGGCCACGGACGTCGCCCGCCTGGTGCGGGACATGGGGGGGCTGATCAACCTGCCGGAAGGATTTGTCCTGCGCCAGGACGGCGCCTTGCCGGTTTTTACCACGGCCTCCACCCCGCTGAACACCGTCCTCACCAACCTGGTCAACAATGCCGTCAAGCACCACGACCGGAAAACGGGCGTGATCGAGGTTTCCGCGCGGGAGGACGGCGACTGGTATGAATTCTCGGTGGCCGACGATGGCCGGGGGATCCCCCCCGAGTTCCACGAGCGCATCTGGGGCATGTTCCAGACACTCCGGCCGCGCGACGAAGTTGAGGGCAGCGGGATCGGCCTGGCGCTGGTCCAGCGCATCGTCACGCGGTATGGCGGCCGGGTCTCTGTGGCGTGCCGGCAGCCGCGCGGCTCCCTCTTCCGGTTCACCTGGCCCAAAACCATCCCGACCCCATGATCGCCGCCACCATCAGCGGGCCGGGGAATTATTGTGAAGGAAAACTGTGATATGCCCCCGGAAAAAATAACCCCGTCCACCCCCATCCGGGTGCTCGTGGTGGATGACGATGTAGTGGACCGGCTGCGGCTGGTGCGCCTGCTGAACCAGGCGCCTGGGTGCACCTTTATCATCGAGGAGGTGGTGGACAAAGCCGGTGCGGTGGCGGCTTTGAAAACCAAAGCCTTCGACTGCGTGCTGCTCGACTTTCGGCTGCCCGATGGGGATGGGATGGATCTGCTCAAGGAGATCCATGCCGCCGCCGGGGAATGCCCGCCGGTGATCATGCAAACCACCCTTGACCATGCGGAAACCGCGATTGAAACCCTCGCCCAGGGGGCCCAGGACTATCTGGTCAAAGGGCGTTTCAACAGTGCGGAACTCCACCGGGCCATCCGGCATGCCATCCAGCGGGACCAACTCGTCAAGGAGCGCAACCGCCTGACCACCGAACTCCAGACCGCCCTGGCCCGGGTCAAGACGCTGGAGGGCTTGCTGCCCATGTGCGCCTGGTGCAAAAAGATGTTCCAGAACGAAAAAGGCGAATGGCAGACGTTCGATGCTTATATCGGGCGGCACACCAACGTGATCATTTCCCACGGCGTGTGTTCAGAGTGCGAGCTCAAGTATTTCAACCAGAAAACGTGAGTTGCGGCGCGCTCCCGGGGGCAAGCTCCCGGGCGGCCTGGCGTTTCAACGGCTCCGCCGTCCACCTGCCTGGTGACAATCCACCCATTCACAAATGGGTGTGATTTCAGTGGCAATCCGATTTTGAGCAGCTCAACCGCTCTTTTCAGAATGATTGGGGGCGCTGAGCACGCCCGGGAAAATCCCGGCGGGCCCCCGCGCTACAGCTTTCGCCATTTGCCGTCCAGGCCGAGGACGAGGAGGGACACCGCACCTCCGGGCCAGGCTTCCCGGGAAACATAAATGACCTGGATGTTGGCGGCGGCCAGTTCGCCGGCCTGTTTTTGCGGCAAGCCAGGTTCCAGGCGCGGCTCGAAAACATACCAGGCATAGCGGTATTTGTGGCCGGCGGCGGCGGATTGGGAATAATACCCGCGCAATTCCAAAGGCTCGGCCGTCAAGCCCGTGATCTGGCTATGCATCCAAGGCGAATAATAAGCGGGATAGGTGCCCCAAAAATTCAAATCCACCCCAAGGAGCGATTGCGACTCATCCGCGGCGGAGAGGAACGCCACGGAAAACTTGATGCCGGCCGGATTGCTGAAAGTCTCCGGCGTCCCCTCCCGCAGGCTGTCCAGACTGGGGCAGGCCACCAGTTGGACCTCTTCACTGGTCGTGCTGACCCCTTGTTCCTGCCAGTCAACGCCGGGCTGGGGTGTGGCATAAGTCACCGTCAGCCATTTCCGCAGGCCGGCCTGGGGATAAAAGGGGACCGCGGAGGAGCCGGTGGCGGGCAGAATGGAACGGAGCTGATACTGGCGCTGCTGGCTGCCGGCGCCCACGCTCCAGCGGTCTTCCATGATCCAGCCCTTGCGGTCATCGTAGGATAGGGCATGGGCGGCCCCGGGCCAGGCGCTCATCAGCCCGGTCCAGGCCTGGGTATTTGTGCCCTCGGGCCATTCCAGCCGCGCCTGGGTATAGAGGCAACGCGCGAGGTTGTTGGAGCTTAGAATGAGATTGCCGGATTCGAGGGTCAGGAATCCTTTGAGCCGGTGGTTGGCCATGACGTCGGATCCCTCCTTTTGGAAAACCCAATACCGGGTTGGCTCGTTCAGGAGATAACGTTGCGCCGAATCCGGGCCCGGGGACGGCAACGGACGCACCTGCTTGATGATCAGCTGGCCCGGCTTCAGCTTTTTGTATTCGAGATCCAAAACCAAGTCGGAGGCGCGATTGGGCAGGAGAGCCTGGTAGGCGTGGAAGACCTGGAATAATTTCTGGCTGAGGGTTGCGTAATCGGTCTGCCAGGTCATCACCTGGCTGCCCAGCGGCACCAGGCTGGAGGATTGCACCAGGCTGGGGCCGCCATTTTCGGCGAATTCCACGACCTCGGGCCGGGCGTTGCCCTCGGGATTGGTCACGGACACGGCGCCGGCCTGGGTCACGAGTTTGGCCACCGCTTGCACCTGGCCGAAAAGATGGGTCCGGAGGCTCACCGTGGCCACGCCGTTAGCCAATTCCTGGTCGTCCGGGGCTGAGTAGTGGACCAGCAAGGCCATGCCGACCTGGCTTTCGTCGATGCCATGCCGCAAGCGCTCCAGGAAGGCGTTGTCGTTATAGAAGCTGGCATACACTTTCTGAATGGCGCGGAACACCCCCCGTTCCTCAGGTTCGGTGGGATCGCCGTGGGAGGGGCCGGTGGTGTCGCCGTCCAGGTCATCGGCCAGGCAACCGCTGAAGCTGTCGTAGAGCCCGGCGGCACTGAAGGTGGCATTGTCCTCCGCATTGCTGGAGCTGCGGAACCGGAGGTTTTTATCCGGGTCAAAGCGGGAGAGGGCGTTGGTGATCGCCGCCTTTTGGGCCGGGTTGAAGGTGGCCGTCCGGGTGATCAACTGGCGGATTTCGGCCAGGCGCGCCTGCACCGCGGCCATGTCGGGCGGATAGGCATAGCCGGCCAGGCGGGTGCTGATCTCCGCCCGCAGGCTTTTTCCGCCGGGCAGGGTCTGATCCAGGAAATCGTCCCAGAGGTCGAAGGAGAAGGCGATGGCTGCCGGGCAATTCGCCGGCACGGTGCGGCGCAGGATGCCATATTGGGAGGCCTTGCCGCCGAAAAACCGGATGTCCGGCAAGCCCAGCTGATCTGTAGCGGCGCTCCAGGCGCCGTAGCGGGCTTTGCCTTGGAGATCCGGCTTGGCCGGTTGCTTGAGCGCCAGGAGCTGGCCGCGGAATCCGGCGTCCAGAAGGCCTTCGGTTTTGATGATCGTGATGAAGGGCGTGTCCGAATGAAAGCCGGCTTGCAGCACCACTTCCACCCCGTCCAACTGGGCCAGGCGGGCCTGGGTGGCGGCGGTGGCCGCATAAGCGAAAGGAATCCCGTAGGCCCCCGCCAGGATGGCCACGTGCGAATTGGGGGTCGCCGCGGCGGTGCTCACGATGCCCGCCACAAACGGGACCTCGGCGGGCACGCCATCGGTCACCAGGATATCCTGGGGCGCCAGACGCCCCTGCGCATAAGCGGCCTGAATCTGGGCCGCGGGGATAAAACGCAGCCGGCCCAGCGCCCAGCCGGCGGCATACACCTGGTCCCCGGCCAGCCAGCGGTTGGGCGAGCCCAGGCGGATGCCGCTGCCGGCCAGGAACGCTTCATCCATGGCGGCCACCTCGCTTTGCTCATACGTTGGGAAATAGAACGCGGTCGCGCCCGGGGCGGCCACCACCGTGGAGCGCACCAGGTCGAAGTAACGGGCCACCATTTCGCGCGGATAGGGATCGCGCCCGGCAAATTGGATGCCGTATTCCCGCGTATTGCGGTCGGGCGCAAACAGCACGGTTCCCAGCAAGACCTGCTGGTTGGTGCGGTAGAGCGACAGCCGGTCGAACGTGGCGCGGTCCAGGCCCAGGAAAGGCTGGAGCCGGGCGCGGGCAAAATCATGATGGAGCACGTATTTCTGGCTGTCCTGGTAAAAGACGCGCTGCGGCTGGTCCAGCAGGATGGCGAACTTGATCCAGCGCAATGAGCCGCCGGCCGGGCTGGTCTGGGTGGCAGCCAGCAGGTCGTCCGGGAACCAAGCCTGGTTTTTCCAATCGTTGGTGCTGCCCGCCGGGAAGGCGGAAAACCGGTAAAACCGGCGCTCCGAACCGGCGGCCGCCGGATCCAGGTAATCAAAGGCCGGGCTGGCGAATTTAACGATCCCGGTTTGCGGATCCAGTACCCGCGAATCCAGGACCGCAATCGATTCCCAGCGCTGGAGGTCCAGCGAGGCTTGGAGCGAAAAAATCCGGTTGGAGGCACCCTGGCCCCGCAGCTGGACCCCGCCATTGGTTTGCGGAACCACCCCGGTGAACTGCGTCTGGCTGCGCCCAGCGGGCGCGAGAACACACACCAGCCAGGCCATCAACATCCGGCCCGGCAAAAGCAATTGCCAATAATTATTCATATCCATCGTTCCCCATTGAACTTCAAGAATCTGGCCATACCCAACCGCTGGCAGCAACCAAAAATCCACGCTGGCCCGGGCCCGGAAGCCGGGCGGCCCGGCGGCGACTATCCTTTAAAAAACAGGACCAAGGCGAGGGCACAAGCCAGAGTCAACGCGCAGGGAACCAGGAAGATCCGCCGCCACTGGAATTGTTCCCCCGTTTTGTGGCGGTCCATGACCGTGCCCGCAAACTGCGTGCCGAGCAGGAGGCCCAAGCCCATGGTGGCCATGGTCAGCAAAGCCTGGGCGGAGCTGCGGATGGCCTCGGGAGCGGCGGAATTCACGTAGATCTGGCCGCCGATGATGAACAGCAGATAGGCGATGCCATGCAAGCCCATCGCACTGACGATCAGCCATTTGGGCCGCTCCAAGGCGTAGATCAAATACAGCGCCAGCCAGCACAGCACCCCGCCCAGCAGCGTGAGCATGAAGCCGAGTTTAAGCACGTAATTCAGCAAGGCAAAGGTCGCAATCGTTTGGACAATCTGGGCGACCGCCATCACCGCCGGCACATTCCGGCCATCGACCCCGATGTCGCTGAGAAAACGGGCCGTTCCAAGATAATAAAACTGCAGCTGGGTGGTCATCACCAGGGAAATGATCATGAAGATCAGGAATTCTGAATGCCCGAGCATTTTCAAGGCCTGGAGGAAGGGCCACAGCTCACCGGCGGTCCCGGCCGGCGGGGTATGGGGCACCCCGACCAGACAGAAAATCCCGGTCAGGATTGACAAGCCGGCCGCAAATTTCAAACAGTCGTTGCCCTCACCACTGCCTTTCCGGCGCCGCCAGGCGGTCAACAGCAGGCCGCTGAGCACCCACCCCACGGGAGCCCAGAAAAAAATGTTCGCGGAGGCTTGGTTCACCGCGGCATTGCCGGCGCAAACCTTGGCCAATTGCGCAAACATCAAGGAATTCACCAACGGGATCGTGGGCGCGTAGCAGAGGGCATACAGCCCCATGGTCAGGAATAAAGAGCGGAAGGTATTCCGGCGGGCGGCCAGCAGCAACACGGCGCCACCCAGGAGATGGGCGATGCCCAGAAACCATTCGATGGCCAGCCACCGGTCGGTTAAATGCCCGGCGATGAGCGGCGAAAGGAGGCACGCCAGGGGGATCGTTCCGTAAATCCAGCCGGTTTGTTTGCCGCTCAGTTTCAAAGGGCCCAGCAACCGCGCCGCCAGCACCGGCGACCACGCCCCCCAGATGGCATACTCCAGGAACATCAGGGCGCTTAAAAGAAAGTTTAATTTAAAATCCATAGGCAGCACCCTTCCCGTTCACCGGGGCGAAACGGACCATATTTTGGAGGATCGGGTTCATGGCCAGGCATTGTGGAACGGAACCGGCCGCAAGTCCAGCTTGAAGGCGCTTGAAGGCGCTCCGCCATCGCGCACACTTATCCGATCACTTGAAGCCACCCATTTTCTCAGCGGTCTTTCAAAAGTGGTTCAACATCCATTTGCCAGAGAATACCTTCGGGGCGAATTTTGACCCACTCCTGTGAAAAATATGCGATCTGTGTGCTGTCTGGCGACCAGGAAAAAAGCGATTTGGGGACTCGCCGCTCTAAAGAAGCCAGCTCGTCAAGTTTACCCGTAGAAGCATGCCAGACCATCAAGCGCGACGGTTCGTCGCCGTTGCGACACGAACCAAAGAAACCCAGCGTCTGGCCATCGGGGGACCAGGCGAACCATTCGACATCGTCGAATCCATTATTCTTCAGTTTCACAATCGGTTGGTGGCTGCCACCATCCAACGGGACGCGCCAAAGCGCACCTTCAAAGGCAATTGTCAGCGCCTTGCTATCGGGAGCCCAGGAACTGATCGTGTTCCACCATTGTGTTCTGAGTGTGGGAGTAGGCCGAGCGATAATGGTTTTGACCTCGCCGCCACCTGCGGAAACCACTCTAACTTCAAAGGTTTTACCCGTGCGGACCCTATATGCAATGGACTTGCCATCGGGTGACCACTGGGGAAACCCATTCTCTTCCTGAGACGAGCGGGTGAGTTGGACAGAGGTCCCACCATTCAGATCCGTTATCCAGTAGTCATTGGACCTGACCGTAATTAATTTGCGACTGTCAGGAGACCATACATATTCTTCTGTCGAGCAATCGCTAAAAACGGGTTTTACGGGGCCAACGATTCGACCCTGGGCGAAGGAGAAAGATGCGACGTGCAAATTGCCGGTCGAATTCATTTTATGCTCAGCCAAGATAACGGTTCGAAAATCCGGAGACGGCGTCCCCATTTCAAGGACATCGGTAATCGCTGGCTCACAAGTGACCAATTGCTGTTTTGGATCAGGATCATACATCTTGATGAGCCACAGATTGTCCTTGGCTCCGGGGTACCAGTTGATCAGGGCGGTACTGTCGGGGGGTGTAAATTTGTTTCTGTAAATGGTCTTGGCTTCCTTCTTCCAGCCCCCCATGGGGTCCGGCGGAGCGGAGGC
>CAIMWS010000506.1 GCA_903845125.1 uncultured Verrucomicrobiota bacterium | reverse complement strand
CGCAGCTCGCCCCCTGCTCGATTTAGCTCGCTTCCGGACGCCAAATCTTTAGAACAAAAAAGAACATGAGAACTGGAGTTCATCGACCCTGCTTACTCAGAGTTCTCCGGTGTCTTTTTCCCGTGAGTCAACGGGGCCTTCGAAAAAGGCGGCCGAAAGCCGTATTCACCAGGGCACAATACACTGTCCGGCAATCATTTGCAAATTGAGGCTCCGGCCGCGTCAGAAAACCGGCGCCGCATAACTGGGCGGATGGCAGTAAAGCTCCAGGCCCAAACCAAGGCGGCCCACGGCTCCCGGCCCCAGGCGGATCTTCAAGCGGGACTGACCCCAGGGGAGATTTTGGCCCCCCAATTCAACCCGCGTGAAACGATGTTCCCCGAAGGCGCCGGCTTGCAGGATGATCTCCCGGGCTTCAGTGGAATGGAGGTTGGCCAGCACCAGCGAGATGCGGTCGGGCCGGATCTGGTCGACCAGGGCGGCGGTGTCGCGCGGCATCCCGGCGCGCTGGCGCTGGGGATCGAAATAACGGACCCGGCAGTGCAGCAACCCGCCATGGTAAAGGTGGTTGGGGGCGCCGAGCATGGTTTGCACCAAACCTTCCAGCACCACGGGATTGCGCTGCTGCCAGTGATGCACATCCTGGTCTTCCACCAGGGACCGGTCCGCCCGGATCATCGCCAGCCGGCGGAGGGATTCGGCATAGGTGGCCCGCAGAATGTCCTGGGGATATTCGGCATATTGGCCTTCGATGAAACGCAACCAGGGGCCTTCATGACCAAAATCGCCTTTGGCCTTTTGGTATTGGAGCCGGTGCCAGGCGTCAGTGCAGGCCAGGCGCTCGATGCGCTGGTAGTCGTCGGGATCCTGCGTCCAATACCACAAATGGATCAGGAAGCTGGGATTGAGGGGCCGGTAATCATACCACCCCTGGCCGCCGTAACGATGAGGCACGAGCCTTTGGCCATCCGCGATCCGGCTGTTTTTCTCCACCACACGCAGAACCGAGCGGGGCAGCTCAAAGAAGCGGTCACTGCCTGAAACCAGCCGGGCATTGATGGCGGCGATCAGCGTGGATTCGATCTGATTGAGCAAGCCGTGCGGCCAGCGCCACCCATAATATCCGCCCCACCATTGGCCATCCATCAACTCGCCGATTTTGCCGGAAGGCCCCACGTTGTCCGGCAGGATGCCGCCGTTCTGCCGCATCCGCTCCAGCCATGCCTCCACATACTCCAGGATCCATTGTTTATATTTCCCGGCACCGGTGTGCATATAGGCATCGGCGAAGAGGCTGGTGGCCGTGAGGTTCAAGGGGACATCGCTGCGCATCATGCGCCGGTTGATCGCCTGGAGAATGGCCGGCAATTTTTCGTCATCCAGCCAGGCCTGGCCACTGACCACGCCCGGGATGTCGTCATACGGCAAGGGGTAGGGCGCCAGGTCGTCGCGGTGGGTGCTCCAATCCTCGGCGGTGGTCACCCAGCGCGGCCCGCGGCTGCCGGTGAGCGGCGAGCGCATGAGCTTCAAGCGCGGGTCGTAGTTGATCGCCTGCGGGTCCTCGTTCAGATACAGTCCGGCGAACCGCTGGGAGCGTTCACGGACTTTGGGCAGGTTGGGATCGGCCAGGCCGAAACCGAAGAAACTTTGGTAGCCCTCGCCATGGTGCATCCAATCATAGGAGCCGTCGAACTCATTGTGGATTTGGCCATAGGCGGTGAATTGACGGGTCACCGCCTCCCAAAGTTTTTGGGACAGGGCCAGCAGGTCATCCGGCCCGCCCAGCGCATAATACAGATTGAAATTATAGAAGCTCTCGTAACCGTCATCCGATCCATCCATGCCCGGCCAGCGGTCGCGCCAGATCAGGGTGCCATCCGGCCGGGTGTACCGGGCCACAAATTCCCGGACGGCGGGTCCCATCTGGTCCAGCAGGTGCCGCTGGCGCAGCGCCCATTCGGGCGGCGGCTGGACGGTTTTGATCTCCAGGACTTCCGACGCGCAAAACAGGTTGGGCAGCAGGGCCGGATGCGGCAGCAGCCAACCGGCCGCCACCCATAACCAGGCTAATTTTTGGCTGGGTTTCATGCTCCCGTTTTATCCCAATGGCCGGGGGCTGGCAATCCTCATCCCCGCCACCGCGGCCGAAAATTGGCGTCAGGCAAAAACCAACGCATGGGCTTCGGCCAAAGTGGGCGGTTCCAGTTTTTCCAGCAGCGTCAGAATGACCTTTTCGGGGACCGGTTTGGGTCGTTGTTTATTCTGCGCCAGAATGGCTTTGAGCGGCGGCTCAAGATAAACCACCTCCACCCTCGCTGAATAATCGGCGAACAAATCGATCCACCGCTGGCGCAGCTGCCGGGTGATGCTGGTGGCATTAAAAGCGAAATCCCGTCCGGCGCGCAGGTGCTCGCGGCACTGCTCACGCGCAGCTTGGATCACCTGGCCCTGATTATCCGTGGCCTCCACTTCGAGTTCGGACCGAATGGAGTCCAGGGAAACCACCGGCAGGGCCGGGCGGTGCGTTGCCAACCAGGTGTCCTTGCCCACCCCAGGCAGGCCGGACATCAGCGTGACATTACAACGGTATGGCGCATGGGGCACATAATGCAGGCTGCTCAATTGATCCCGGTAAAAAAGAAAGCGGGCATGATCATTGGCAAAAGCGAAGGGGCGGGAAAAACACCCCTGCTCCTCCGCCACCAATTTCCACAGGTGGAGATTTTCCTCGGGACGGCTCATCTCTGCTGAAAGGCGGCCGCGGGTATCGGCCAGCGCCAAAAGATACAGCAGCCGGTTATCCACCAAGGAGGAGAGGTAAATGACCTCATTTTCAGGGTCGCTTTTTTCCAGCAGGTAGGGCGGCCGGCCGTGATACCTCACCAAGGCAGTGATTTCCTCGCGCCGGGCCAGCCCGCACCCCAGCTCGCGCAATACCTGCCGGGCGATTTGGGCCCCCACCAGCGAATGGCCCAGGGAACGCGCCCGGCCAGTGGCGGCATCCGGGGCCGTGGTGGCTGGCTTGCCGGAATCGTGCAGCAATCCAGCCAGGAGGAGCTGGAGCTGGGTGGCGCGGTCCAGCGCCGGCCATTCAGCAAGACGCTCCAACTCGGCACATACCATTTTCGTGTGGGTCCACACGTCGCCCTCGGCGTGCCAGTGCGCATCCTGCGGGCAGGAGGCCATCGCGCGCGCCCACGGCTGCGCCCCGGCCCACTCCAGGATTTGGGCATTGCCCTCACCGGTAATGTCCGCCCATGTTTTCACACCCAGAGCCCATCCGCATCCTGGAGTTGGTTCGGGATCATCTTTTGATGCTGCCAATGTTCGCTCTGTTTCACTTTCTCCACAAACTCGGGCCGCACCATTTTGGCCCGGCCGGTCACCCGCCCGTTCGCTTCCGTGCGGCAATAAAGGCCTTCCATCAAATGGTCCGTCTGCTGCGTGACCGGATTTTCAAAGGCGCTGTCGAAGGCCGATGGACCAATCAGCGCACGCAGTTCATCCGCCGTGGCCGGCCCCTGGTGCAGGACCGGCACGGTTTGCAGACCTGTGCCTTCGAGCCTGGCCAGGCGGGTCTCCAAATCGAGGAACAGCCAGGCCTCCAGGTCATAAATATCGAACTCGAAAAAGTAGTGCGGCAACCGGCGATAGTGGACGGAATGTTTGGCGTATAGCCATTCCCCAAAAAGCAGGAATTGGCTGCCGAGCATCGCCTCCAGCACCGCCCGTTTCACAGAAGTCCATTGTTTGAAAAGGTCGTATTGCGGATGCATGCCCTCGGTGATCTCATGCCCGCGGCACTGGAGCACCAGGCGGCCGGAGGCGGTGAAATGAATGCCGACGTTGGTGCCGTCCAGTTTTTCCTCAACGATCAGCGAGGGATCGGCGATGAACGCCTCGGATTCGTCACAGCCGAGGTGTTTATCGTCCTCGGTGCCGCGCGAGCCGAACAGATGCGGCGTGCGAGGGTATTTGAAAAAATCCGCACGGGTAGCCCCCATAGATCAGAATTTAATACCAACAATGGATTCATGAGTCCATAGGGAATGAAAACCACTTCTATGACTGCTGCAAGGGGGAGGGAAACCGGCCGTCCTGGCCGCCCTTCAGGATCCAGGCGGTTTCGGGGACATCCCTGCGCGCCCCGCTTCACGAGCGCGGCTGAGGGGATAATCTTCAGCCAGCAGTTGCTGGATCTGGCTGCGCAGTGCGGCATCCCCTTTGGCTCCCCGCCAGGCCAATTCCCCATACCACCAGCAGCGCACATAGCCGCGCTTATCGATCAGGTAAACCGCGGGCCAGATATGGTTGCCCCAGGCCGACCAGTTTTCCTGGTGGTTGTCCACCGCGATCGGGAACTTCAAGCCCCGTTCCTGAACGGACCTTTTCAAAGCGGCCAGGTCGTGCTCGCCATCGGTCTCCGGGGTGTGCACGCCCAACATGGCGACCCTGTCCGGGGGAAATTCCCGGAACCATTGCACGTAGAGGGGAAAGTTGTGCACGCAGTTAATGCAGCCGAAGGTCCAGAAATGCAGGATCACGACCTTGCCCTCCCAATCGGAGAGCCGCACCGGTGCGGTATTGATCCAGGCTTCGATCTCCCGGAGCGGCGGCGCCTTGGCCAGCGGATACCGCCCCTGGCCAAAGGGAAATGGCTGGCCCAAGGCCTCTGACAGCAGGGCGCGCTGCGGCCCGGTGAGGATGGCCAGAACCCAGCGCTGGCCGGCCTCCGGCAGCTCCCGCACCACGCGGGAATCGGCTTTGCCTTGGGCGGCGAAAAAGTCCTCGAACCGCCGGTGCTGGGCCTCGCTCAATTGCAGACGATCGAGCAGGTTGGTGGCCTGCAGGATTTCCCAGCCTCCTGCCCGCAGGCAGAGCTGGTCGAGGCGCTGCCGTTGCCCGGGTTTCAGCACCGCATCCACCTCCAGCATCGCCTGGGCGGCGAGCGCGCGCACCCGCTCCGCCCCCGGTGCGGCCGGAGCGTCATGCAGCCGCCACAAAGGGCCATCGGCTTTCTCCAGGATCGCCTCAATGGCCCCCACCTGGTCGGCTGGGAGCCCCAGTTCAGCCTGCACTTCCGGCGAGCGGAGCAAGGCCAGCGGCAGCCGTGCCGCCGCCACCTGGCGCATCTCCGGCGCCTCCGCGCCAGGCGCCCGCCAGGCGCCCAGGCTCAGCCAGGCCACCGCCAGCCAGATCCAGCCCGGTGCGAAAGGCATACGTGACGGCAAAACGCCGGGCTGGGGGTTCGGCGCCGGGTTATGCTTCAGGCATTTCATTAAAAATTTCAGGCACTCAAACGTAGTCCGGATCGGGGATTTGTAAAATCCACCCCCCTAAAAGAATACGCGCCGGGCGGTGAACCCGGCGCATCCCGTCACTGCCTGCACCCCGGTTTATCCTGCCACATTCGCCGGGTTCCGCGGATTTTCCTCCTGGGCACCCGACGATTTCCGTCTTTGGTTCACCGCCTGGCGCAGCACGTACTCGATTTGCCCATTGACACTGCGCAATTCCTCCTGGGCCCAGGCCTCGAGGTCCAGCCACAGTTGCGGATCCATCCGAAGGAGAAATGACTTGCGCGCTTCCATCCCGCGTCAGTGATAAAGGGTTCCCGCGTTGACCACCGGATGCACCTCCGCCTCGCCGCACAGCACCACCAACAGGTTGCTCACCATGGCGGCCTTGCGCTCCTCATCCAGGTGGATCACATCCTTCTCCGCCAGCTCCTTCAGCGCCATATCCACCATGCTCACGGCGCCATGCACGATTTTTTGGCGGGCGGCGATCACGGCCTCGGCTTGCTGGCGCCGCAGCATGGCGCTGGCGATTTCCGGCGCGTAGGCCAGGTGGGTTAACCGCGCCTCCTCCACCACTACCCCGGCCTTGGCCAGGCGCTCCTGCAATTCGGCCTGCAAGTGGGCCGATACCTCCCCCACCCCGCTCTGCAAGGTGATCTCGTTTTCCTCCCCGTGGTCATAAGCGAACGATCTGGCCAGGTGCCGCACCGCGGATTCGCTTTGGACGCGCACATACTCCTCGTAACGGTCCACGTCGAAAAATGCCTGCGCCGTGTCCTGCACCCGCCACACCACCACCACGGCGATTTCAATCGGATTGCCCCGCTTGTCGTTCACCTTCAGTTTTTCACCGTTCAGATTGCGGGCCCGCAGCGAAATCCGCAGCTTTTGGTTGAATGGATTGGCCCAGTGGAAACCGCTGGTGCGCACGGTGCCATGGTAGGCGCCGAACAAGATGAGCACCCGCGCTTCGTTCGGCTGCAAGGTGAAATGGCCGGCCAGCAGCACCCCCGCCAAGCCGATGAGCAGGATGCTGCCGATCAAGGTATAGACATTGGGCGGGGTATTGTCCTGGGCGGCGGCCACTAGCTGCAAAATCAGCCAGACCAGACTGCCCAGGAGCAGGGTCAGATTGACGATCAGCATCAGCCAGCCATTGAAGACCGCCACTTTCACCTCCCGGCTTGGCCCGATTGGCATCTGGGTATCGTGGATATTTGCGTTCATATATGTTTCCTTCCGGTTGCGACATTTTTCAATATCTCAATGATATCATAACGCAATCCACGCCAATGTCAAATTCCCCCGGCGGGTGTTCATGGCGGGTATTCATTATGGTTGGAAACACGATCAGCGGCGCAAGGGATTCCGCAGCGGGTGTTATGGGGGGAATTTACGCTTTGCCTCCAGGATGAGCGTCCATTCCCCAAGCTGTTTAACGATCAAAGCACCTGGAGTTTCCACGCTTTGATCCGCCCCACATTCCGGGCATCCACCGGCTCCACCATTTCAAAACCCGCCTGTTTCTCCTCGTCGAGCGACTGGTAAAAGGAATTGCTCACGATCACCTCCCTGGGCCCGGCGGTGGCCATCAGGCGGGCCGCCATATTGATGCAGTCCCCGATGGCGCCGATGTGGGTGCGGCTGAAAGGCCGCAGGGAGACCACTTGGAGATCCCCCATGGCCACCCCCACATGAATGCCACCGGAAGGCTGCACCCGGTCGATGCGGCGCTGCCAATGTTTGGATACCGATTCCCCGATGCTGACCAGCGCCCGGGCTGTCTCCAAGGCGTCCCTGGCGAAACTCTCAGGACAATCCGGCAGGCCGAAGAAAGCCACCACCTCATCCCCAACAAACTGGTATAACATCCCGCCGTTGTTGATGATCTGGTAGCGGGATTTGGAATAAAATGCGGTCAGGCTCTCCCGGACGATCGCCGGATCCGGCGTGTCGCGCACGTAGCCGGAAAACGAGCACAGATCGGCGAGCAGCACCGCCACCCCGCGGTAAAAACCGGTGGGCAGGATATCGTTGGGGCTGGCCCGCCCCGCAAACCGCAGTTTTTGGAGTCGCCAAAAACCGAAATGCCACAGCAATTGGGCATTCAGTGGATCATGCTCGTATTCCTGCTGGCAGGTGGGGCTGAACGCAAACGCCCCCTTGGCGCGGTCAATGATGTGCCGGATATCGATCAGATTCTCAAGACTGATCCCGCGGATGTCCACCTGGAAACGCTGGTGGACCAAACCCAGGAATTTCGCGTCATTCCAAATTTCCACCTCCAAGCCCTGGGGCAGGAAACCAGCCAGTTCGGATTTCAACGCCGGCAGATCCGGGAAACTCTCCGTATCCACGAGGAGAATGATGCGGGAAATGCCCGCCAAACCGGGCGCAGGCTGGCCATATTTGAGCCGCAAATGGGCAATTAAAGTCGCCCTGGAATACCCATACTTGACCTCCACGAGGTAAGGCGGCCGGGCGCCAGGCACCACGCGAATGTCGGCAAAAGCGTCCGGCCGGCCCAGCCAAAATTCGCGGTCGATCTGAATCGACTCCGGAGCCAAACCCTCCCCGGTCACGTGCTCGAAACGGCACAAATCGCAGCAAAGCTCCTCCAGCAAGAGGCGCATTTCACTGCGATAGGCCGCTTCGTTCAATGATTCATTCATTCCATCTCCCCCAATCCACCGCTCCACCGCCCGCGCCCCAAATGCGGGACGGCCAGGGCAGGCAAGCGTTATCCCCTGGCAGTTCCAGGCAACCAGCCAGCCGAAACCCTGGTAATCTGACTCTTTCCGCGCCAGCCGAAACCAGGCCAGCCAACCGCAAGCGCAAATGACGGTGGGGTGTCCGACGGGCGCGACCGAAAAAACGAACTCCCACCGGTGGCCGGTTTATTGCTACTGGTTCCGAAAAGCTTCCGCCACCACCGCCATAAAACGATTCTCCTCCGAGGTGAACTGGTGATCGCTGGCCAGAACATCGCCCAAGATGTTGGTGACCTCCTGCTGTTGATCGCTGCCGGTGAACGCCTGCGCCAATACCGCCGCGCGGGCAAAAATAATCTCCCGGGTTGTCGCCTGCTGCCGGACGCGTGTCACCGCCGCGTTGAAATGCCGGCTGCGGTCATATTCGGTCGCCTGCCCCATGGCCCCCAGCAATTGCCGCACCCGCGAATCCTCGCCCGTGGTTAACCGGCCATCCGCATACATTCCCAAAACCACCAAATCCAGCAATGCCTCGCATTGCCCGGGACTGAAACCATTTAAATTCATAACCGCCTGATTTTCTCCTGCCAATTCTTCGATGTCGCAATCCACCATATCCCATAGGCCGATATTCTCAAGTCTCATATGGATGTGGGCGGGTGAAGAGACCGCGCCGAGGACCGTATAAAGCCCCCTCACCCTGTCCGAGGGGCGCCAGAACCTGGTAGCCATCAAACCCGGAGGCACCGCTCGCGCCCCGTGTAAGCCAAAAATCATTGTTTAGTTTGTTGAGCGACTTAACACGAGCAACCTGGTTAAGCACCAGGCATTTGAAATGTTCATGGCCGACCCTCCGTCTCTTTGATGGTCTTTCGAGCATCCCCAGACTGTGCCGGATAATCAGTGTGGGCCTCGCCGCGGAAAATGGGGGGTGAAAGCGGCCATCTATTCCGTGTAAATCGACAACATAGCTGGCTTGACCGCCATAAGGACCCGTGTCAAGATATTGGGGCATTGGGGCGGTTTATACGAATCAGGTGCACTGAATGGGCATGTGGTTAGTTTGGTTCATAAACAGTTTGAACAGGGGCTACGCAGACATCGCGCAGCCAAGTCTGCAGGGAGCGGCAGAGTCGGCATAAACCCTTCAATTCCAATTACTAGGGCCAGTTTAGCTCAGCGGCAGAGCAACGGTTTTGTAAACCGTCGGTCCTCGGTTCGATCCCGAGAACTGGCTCCATATAAATCCCTCATCCGCAGCATTTTATAAACCAATTCCCGATTCGCTGTTGATTCACGGGACGCTAATATGACGTTTGTATGACAACTGGGCAAGGGGGTTGGGAGCTTCTGAGCCAGGTTCCGGCAGATAGGATGGAAGTGGTTGCACCGCAGCTTGATTCGCAAGTGGAGAAGTGAACCGCGAGCACCTCTCGTAGAGTGGTGGATTGCTGGGGAACAGGGGATGCCGGCAAAAAAGGGGAAAATACACCACGGAATACCCATGGAAGGGAAACTCACACAGAGGAGGTAACCATTCGAGTGATACGCAAACGCTTACCGTGAGCAGTAATCCATCCGCCAGCAACAGGCCAGGAATCCAAAGCGGCGCCGCCATCCAAAAGCTCGCGTACCCTCCGCGGTCCGCAGTGCCTGCGGAGCGTTTAGGTCTCCACCAGGTTTTGGCTCACGCCGGCCGGCGGCGTTTTCCAGGTGGGAATTGCCGGTGGCCGGGGGTAACTCCCTGGTGCTGAAGCGGGCAGGTCCACTCCCCCATTCCGGTTCCAAAACGTGGGAATGGGCGGAGACCCATTGCAGGATGGTTTTCAACGGACTGGAGGCCCCCTGATCCATCCGGTCCGGGATTCGACCTGAAGCCTCAAACTGCGAATTCCAGAAAAGATCAGGATATTCCCCGGTTGACATGCCTTCACCCCCCCTTCAGTATCCCTCCCGCCATAAACTGAAGGGTAACCAACAAAAAATGAAAACACTCTCCTGTTTTATCGTCTGTGCCTTCGCGGGGCTTTTACCATCGCTGAACGCGGCGCTGACCATCACTCCCACTTTCGTGAATAGTTCTGGCGAAACCTGGACTACGGATCGCCAGGGCGTGATCAACCAGGCGATCTCAGATTGGTCATCCTCCTTTGCGGATACCTACCACATAAGCATTCAATTTGATTTTACCTCCGTCCCCGGGGGATATCTGGCCCAATGCGCGCAGAGTGCTACTTATAAGATAGGAGATAATCTCACCCCATGGTATGGCGGTTTGACCTTGTCGATTCACTTTAACACCGCGTTTTTTACCGGCGCCAATTATTTGTGGTGGGACAGCACTCCCACCACCAGTAGTGATCTGCCTTTTGAAGGCTGGGACGCGCTCAGCGTGGCGCGCCACGAAATTGGCCATGCCTTGGGTTTTTCGACCTTTTACGCCAGCCAAAAGGGCACCGCGAATGAGGTCAATTACTGGTCCAGCCATATTACCGGCACCACTTTTGATCCAGGCGGCCTGAATGTGCCACTGGCCGCAGCGGATAACTTATCGCACCTGGCCACGGCGGGATATTTAATGACACCGACCATCACCAATGGCCAGCGGCGGGAAATCAGCTCGCTCGAATTGAACATGCTCGACCTGGCCTTGGGCTACACCGCCGTT
This sequence comes from uncultured Verrucomicrobiota bacterium, assembly GCA_903845125.1. Taxonomy (GTDB): domain Bacteria; phylum Verrucomicrobiota; class Verrucomicrobiia; order Limisphaerales; family UBA1319; genus CAIMWS01. The sequence goes on along the minus strand of CAIMWS010000506.1, from coordinate 86,840 downwards.
CCGGAACCGGCCACCGCCCTTTGGGGGACCCTGGCTTTGGGCCTCTTCGCCATGGTCCGGCGGTGGCGCCAGCAGCAACCGTGATCTGCGTCCCTGCCTTGGTTCAGCGCCTGGGCAAGCCTGGTTAGCGGCCCCTGCCGGTAATCGATGGGCAAACCATGGCCTTCAGGAATCCGGGGATTAACCGGCTGTTATCTGGCGGTTATCTGGCTGACACCCGTTGCCGGTTGCATTAGGCTTCGGCCGTATGGTTACTGTGAGTTGGCGGCGTTGGCCTCGCGTTGGCGCAGCGGTTTTATCCGCCCGGCATGGCGTTCGACGAGTTTCGGCAAAACCGCTGAAAACCAGGGTCGGGGGCCCACCCATCCCCAGATGAACGCCCCCACCGCCAGCTTGCGGGCAAGACGTTTCTCCAGCTCGCCCTGGGTGGCCCGGTTCAGCGCCGGAGTCGCCCTTTATATCTTGTCCATCGGGCCGGTTCTGCGATTCGGAAACGGTCCTTTCCAGATGTCGCCCACGGCCATGTTCATCTACCAACCCTTGGGAGCGATCATGAATTGCAGTCCCTATGCGGCGGCGGCCGTGACGTGGTATGTCCGGCTGTGGGGAGTGAAAGTCGATCCCCATCCCTTGAGCATTGAAAGGAGCGGAAGCGCCGCTGAGCAATATGATTTGGCGCGCAGTTACGAATCCTCCGCGAACACCCCGCAAATGGCCGAAAAAGCGCTGGTGCTTTTCCGCCGGGCGGCGGAGAAAAAACATGCCCCTGCCCAACTGGCGCTCAGCCAGCATTACCGATTCGGCATCGGCGTGGACGCGGACCCGGTCCAGGCGCTGATGTGGTGGCTGCTGGCGCTGGAGAACAGCGACGCCAGCTTCCGGTTGCGGATGGGCCGGTGCGATATCCCCGCCACGCCCGCCGAGCGGGCCCAAGCGGAAAAGCTGGCACGGGAGATGTCCAGCAAACTGGCCAGGCAAACCGGGCCTCCCTCTCGCGAATGACTTGGCCGGTGGATTCTTAAGGCCTGGTGGCCACGCCGCCTGCCCGCGGCAGGGGGGCGAAGGATCCGCGATTGCGCACAATCCGCGATTGCGCAGTTGCCTCACGGAGGCGCTTGGCGTAAACACTCAGCCGTGTCCATGCAATTGGCTCAGCCAGCAAAAGAAAACCCGAAAAACCATGAACTGTGATCGGCCAAACCACCGGGCGGAACCCGCCGGGATCAACCCTTTACCCAGCCGCCTGGCGGCGTGCCTGCTGGCCGCCTGGCTGGCGGGCGGGCCGCGGGCGGCAAGCGCCGCCCCGCCGGCCGCGCTGCCGGACCTTGCCACCACCGCCAGCCAGGCGCTCACCATCGTCTCGCGCCAAAAAGGGGATTTCACGGCGCCGCCGATGGTGACGCCCACGCGCAAAGTGCCGGATGGCCCGCTGCTGGGCAACGGAGATGTGGGGGTGGCGATTGGCGGGGTGATCGAGCGGCAGAAATTTTTTGGCCTTGGCCAGTCCGGAGGAGCCAATGTCCACACCAGCCCGGTGGCGGTCACCAATTCCCCCGAGCGGCACCGGTTCTGGATCTCCAAGAACGATTTCTGGAAGTCCAAAGCCATTTACCCCAATGGCCACCCCTGCCCCATTGGCGGCATTGACGTGGCCATCCCGGCGCTGGCCAACGGGCGGTATCACGCCGAGCAGATCCTGGAAACCGCCGAGGTGGTCCACACGCTGCAGACCACGCTGCGGGTGGAGGATCCCCCACCGTTCACGCGGGCGGGGGCCACCATCCAGTTCCGCTCCTGGGTGCCGGCCACGGAGAACCTGCTGGTCATCGAGCTTTCCGTGGCGGGTGATCCGGCGGCGGCCAATCCCTTCGAGCCGACCGACCTGGTGGGGGTGGATGTGAATCTCTGGCCGATGACCGGCAACGAGGCCGAGACCGCCACAGGCAATCTGCCCGACGGGTATTGGGCGGTGCGCCGGTTCACCTCCACGACAAACTCCATCGCCCTGGAGCAAAAACCATCCTCATGGCCGAGCGAGGCCGCGGTGGCGATGCGCCTCTTCCACCACCGCCAGCCAGGGCTGCCCTGGAGCCGCGGAGACGGGTGGCCGGCGGACCGCTTTGTGCTGAGTCCGGCGCACCCGGTCATCATCGTGGCCGCCATAGTGACCAGCGAGGAATCGCCCACGCCCCTGGTTACCGCCCGGCAGCGGGTGGCTGGGTTGACGCCGGAGGGGATCGGAGCGCTCCGCGAGGCACACCGCCAGTGGTGGCGCGGATTCTGGTCCAAATCGTTCGTGGAGATCGGGGATCCGCTCATCGAGCGCTACTATTACGGCTCGCTCTACCTGATGGCCTGCTGCAGCCGCAACCGGCAGTTCCCGCCCTCGCTGTTCGGCAATTGGATCACCGCGGACGGCCCCTCGTGGCAGGCGGATTACCACCTGAACTACAACCACCAGGCCCCCTGGTGGGGCGTCTTCTCCGCCAACCACCCGGAGCTGGCGGACCCCTACGACACGCCGATCCTGGAATACCTGCCCACGGCGCAGGCCAACGCCCGGAAATACCTGAAGGTGCGCGGGGTGTATTACGACGTGGGCGTGGGACCCAAGGGGCTGGAAACCTCGTTCATGCCGGATGGCCACTCCATCCCCGGCGAGGGCAACCGGATGTTCCTGGGCCAGAAAAGCAACGCCGCCTTCGCCTCGGCGAACATGTTCCTGCGCTTTTACCACACTTACGACCTGGATTACGCCCGCCGTGTTTACCCGTTCCTGATCGAGGTGGCCAATTTCTGGGAGGATTACCTGAAGCTGGAGAACGGCCGTTATGTCATCACCGGGGATGCGTTGGGGGAGGTGGGCGACGGCGGCAGCGACAAGAACAACTGCCTGTCGCTGGGCCTGGTGCGGATGTTTTTCCAGGGCATGCTGGAGGTGAGCGCAGAGCTGGGGCGCGATGCCGGGCGCCGCCCCCAGTGGCAGAATATCCTGGAGCACCTGAGCGAATTCCCCACCGCGATGGTGGACGGCGTGCGCCGGCTGCGCGGCGCGGAGGCGGGCCCCTCCGCGGGCCGCCTGGGTCCGGGCCGGGAGGCCAGCCGGGTGGAATTCATGGGCATGGTGTGGCCCTCCGGCGTGGTGGGGCTGGGCTCGGACCCCGCGCTCCTCAAGGTGCTGCAGGACGACGCCCGCGGCTGGCCGGACCGGGAGTGGATCAACCATTTCAACGGTTTCAGCCAGACCTTCCCCGGGGCGGTGCGCGTGGGCCACGACGCCGGGGACATCCTGGCCAAGCTGCGGCGGCAGCTCCGGGAAGGGGGCTTCCCCAACCTCATGGTCTTCGCCGGCGGGGGCGGGATCGAGAATTGCTCGGCCGTGCCGGCCACCATCAACGAGATGCTGGCGCAAACCCACGCCGGGGTGCTACGCCTTTTCCCGGTGTGGCCCAAGGACCAGCCCGCCCGCTTCGGGCGGCTGCGCACGGCCGGAGCCTTCCTGGTGAGCGCGGAGCGGCGGGACGGCGAAGTCCGCGGCCTGGTGATCGAAAGCGAAAAAGGCCGGGATTGTGTACTGGAAAACCCCTGGCCCGGCCGGGAGCTGGAGATCCTGCGCCACGGCCAGGTCGCCGGAAGGCTGGCCGGGGAACGCCTGCGGTTCACCACCAGCGCCGGGGAGCGCATCGATCTCCGCCCCGCCGCCCCTGGCCAATGACCCGCCAGCCGGGCGGGGCCGCCCGCGCGCCACTCTGCCTTGATGGCCGGGAATCCCCCGCCCCGTGAGCCAGGCTACGGACCGGGCGCCACCATGCCCCGGATGGCCGCGGCCAGGGGATCGGTGGCGGTGGCGGCGAAGAAATGCCACTTCACCTTTTTCGGCGGTGCCTCATAAACCGCCGAGCGGAGCGGTGTGAGGCCGGCCCCGGCCGCCTTTTTCAGAAACCAGGCGTCCACGGTTTCCATCTCCGCCGCCAACGGGCGGGAGAGCAGGAAACGGACATCGGCCGGATCGAACTCATTCTTGACCGTGGCTTGGATCACGCTCACCGGGAGATAGGAGGGCAGGTGGTGCACATACACCCCCGCCACTGCCAGCGGTTGATTGTCCGCGCCCTGGCCGATCACCACCCGGAACAGGTCGATCCTGGCCCGCGCCTCGGCCGTTAACGTTGCATTGCCAGTCGGTTTCATGCCGCCACCCGTTATAGCGCAGCACGGGGCGGCGGCGCAAGCGCCCGCTCCGGGCCGGGCCGCCCCCGGCGCCGCCAGAAAAAGGCCCCCACATCCAGTAAAATATTGCCTGCCGGAGGCGCCTTTGCCAGAATGCCGCCCGTGAAATCCAGCCGTGCCAGACCAGCCGCCGCGGGCCGCTCCGTCCTGCCCCCCGCGAGCCTCGTTTTTCGTCGTCGGTCCGGGAAGGCCCCAGCTGGGTATTCCGCCGTGTCCTTGCCGTTGGCTCCACTAAACACCCGACCCTCATTTGATTGCCATGCCTGATCCAGCCACCGCTCCCTACCCCACTGCCGCTGCCACTGACGAATTCGAGCGTGAGCCAGTTCCCGAAAACCGGCTCAAAGGCTTGAAAAGCTTCATCGGCCTCTATGCCGGGGAACACGTGGCCGGCACGGAATTCATGATCGGCCCGCTGTTCCTGGCGGCCGGCGTGAGCGCGTTCGACCTCCTGGTGGGGCTGCTGATCGGCAACCTGCTCGCCGTGCTGAGCTGGACGCTGGTCTGCGCGCCCATCGCCACCCGGGTGCGGCTGACCCTCTACCGGAAGCTGGAATTAATCTGCGGCAGCCAGCTGGTGACGATCTATAACCTGGCCAACGGCCTGCTCTTCTGCTTTCTGGCCGGCGCCATGATCTCCGTGTCCGCCACCGCCTTGGGCGTGGGGTTTGACATGACGATGCCCGCCCTGGACGACCGCTTCCCCAACAGCGTAGGCTGGGTGGCGGCCGTGCTGGTCATGGGCGGGCTGTTCGCGTTCATCGCCGCCCGCGGCTACGACTCCATGGTGGGCGTGGCCAACCTCTGCGTGCCGTGGATGGTGCTGGCGTTCCTGGCCTGCGGCCTGGTCTGCCTGCCCCAGCTGGGCATCCATTCCCCAGCCGATTTCTGGCCCGTGGCCACCCAAAAAATCTGGCAGGGCGGCGCCCCGTTCCCCGGCCAGGCCAAGTTCACCTTCTGGCACGTGGTGTTCTTCGCCTGGACCTGCAACGCCGCCACCCACATCGGCATGGCGGACATGTCCTTTTTCCGCTACGCCAAAAAGTGGCCGTATGGCGCCTCGTCCGCCGCGGGCATGTTCGTGGGCCACTATCTGGCCTGGATCGCCGCCTCGCTGCTGTACGCCGTCCAACTGGCCCACGATCCCGCCAACCAGAAGGTCGCCCCCGGCCCCATGGCCTGGCAGGCCGCCGGCTTCGCGGGCATCCTGTGCGTCATCGCCGCCGGCTGGACCACCGCCAACCCCACCATCTACCGGGCCGGCCTGGCCCTGCAGGCGGTCTGGCCGCGCTCCTCCCGGTTCGCCGTCACCCTCGCCGCGGGCGCCCTGGCCACCGGCGCCGCCATCTTCCCCGCGCTGGCCATGAAGCTGCTCGATTTCGTGGGCCTCTACGGCACCATCCTCATGCCCATGGGCGCCATCATTTTTGTCGATTTCTGGATCTTCCCCCGCTGCGGCCTCCAGCCGGACCTGGCCGCCCGCACCGGGCTCCGGTTCAACCTGGCCGCCGGCGCCGCCTGGCTGCTCACCCTCCTGGCCTGCGGCCTCCTGAACTATTACGCCGGCGTCCAGATCTATTTCCTCGCCATCCCCGGCTGGCTCCTGGCCGGCCTCTTTTACCTGGCCTTGAGCTGGACCCTCCAAAAACGCCTTGCCTCCCCAGCCGAATGAAAACCATTCTCACCCTCCTCTGCGCCGTGGCCCTTGGCCTGACCATCATCCCCCCCTGCCTGGTTTGCGCCAGCCAGCTCAGCCATCCCCTCTGCAAACAGCTCATGCTGGCCGGCGCCGTCCTCTGGTTCGCCGCCGCCATTCCCTTGGGGCGCAAATAGCCAGGTTTCCGCGCCGCGGCGCCTCAGCCAGGTTCAGGCACTCCACGGAGTTTCCGGGCCAGCGATTGATAAGGCGATGGAGCTTCGCCCCAGCCCTGACAATCCGACCATGAGCGATGACCAGCGATGCTGGCCAGTTCGACCGCCCGAGGAAAGCGGCGCTGGAGAATCACCTGCCGCCCCGGTGGGATTTCTGTTTCCCCAGCCTCGCTGACGCCATTTTGCGGAATCCTTTCGCGCCAAATCAATTTCGTTCCTCACTCATTACCAGCCCGTGCGGGATTGGCTCCCGCCTCGTCTCGCCAAAGGATCTGCGGCGCCATCCCTTCCCTCCCCATGGCTGGGGCATGGCTCAGGCGCCCGCCCGGAATTGGGGGTGCTGCAGGAGGGCCTGCCAGGAGGCGGGAGAGATGGGGGCGCGGGAATAGGCCGGGCTGCGGAGGGGCTCGGCGCAGGTGGACTGGCCGACGCGCTGGAGCCAGCGCTGGCCGAGCGGCTCGCCGACCAGGTGCAGGTGGGTGGCGGCCACGGTGGTCTCCTCCTTCTCGCCGGTGGCGTGGCCGCGGCCCACGTAGAAACCGGCCAGCAGAAGGGTGGCGCGGAGCATGGTGCTGCGGGAGTACGTGGCCAGGCTGCAGGGCACCGCGGGGTCCAGGCGCCGGTGGAGCAAGGTGAACAGCGGGAGGGTCCACATGGCGGGGTTGGTGGCGGGGGAGTAGGCGTCCCACAGGATGGCGCGGGGGGAGGGGTTGGCCGGGGTGAGGGAGCCATCCGGGGCGGGGGCCATGAGGGCGGGGAAATCGCCGCGGTGCAGCTCCCAGCGGACTGGCTGGCGACCGTTGCAAAATTCGATCCCGCCCTCAGCAATGAGCCGGCGCAGGTGGGGAGCGTAATCCCCGAAATAGCCGAGGCAGCCGGCATGCTCCAGGGCGAACTCGAGCGGCTCGAGCGTGCAGTCGAAGCTGGCGAGGTGGAGCGGGATCTCGAGATCCCGGGTGGCGTGGAGGACGGCGAGGGCGTTGCCAGCGGCTCCCAGGCCCACATCCCAAATGGCGAAGCCGGCCGGCTCCTGGAGGAGACGGCTGCGCAGGGCCAGCTGGTTGAGGTAGAGGGCCTCGGCCTCGCGGGCCGGGCCGAGGACGGGATGGAAGGTCTCCTGGTGGGCCAGGGACCGGAGGCTGAAAGCCCCCCCCGCCAGCGCCACCAGGCGAAACCCGGAGGCGGGGGGATCGGCCGGGGGCGGCAGGCTCATGGGTCAGTTCAGGACCAGGCCGCGGCGCTTGAAGGTCGGGAGGTCGAGATCCTCGCCGCGGCGGATGATGGGCTCGCTTTTCTCGAACCGGCCCTTGCTGATGATATCCAGGGGCAGCTGGATCTGGAGCTGCCGGGGCAGGGCCTTGTTGATCCGGGAAATGACGTTGCCCGGGCGGCCGAGGAGCGCGTGTTTCTGGTCGGAGGTCAGCTCCGGGGGCGGTGGGAGGCAGCGGGTGGCGGGCCGCGCGGGGGTCTGCTCCGAGGTGGCGAGCTGGGTCTCGAGATCGAAATCGGTTCCGGGCAGCGCCGTGCCGGGGTCCGGCTCGGCGGCGGGACCGAGGGACTGGCCGCGGGCGGTGGTGATGAGCGTCACCTCCAGGCGGTCGCCCAGGGATTCATCGATACAGGTGCCCAGGATGAGGCCGGCGTGGCCGGTGTGGTGGTTGATGGCCTCGACGAGCCGGTTGATCTCCACGATGGTCAGGCTGGCCCCGGCGGAGAGGCTCAGCAGGACCGTCTCGGAATCGGCCAGGAGCTGGCCCTGATCAAGGAACGGATTTTGCAGGAGTTTGTCGACGGCGTCGGCCACGCGGTCGGGCCCGCGGGCTTCGGCGACGGCAAAGGCGCTGGCGGAATGCTTGCCGCGGAGGGCAGAGGCCAGGTGGGCAAAATCCAGCTGGATGAGGCCCGGGCGGGTGAGCAGGCGCCAGATGCCGCGCAGGCCCTGGGCCAGCAGTTCGTGGCTGGCCTGGAAGGTTTCGACCAGGCTGGCGTGGGGGCTGACCAGAGAGGCCAGCTTCTGGTTGGAGAGGCAGATGACGCCATCGGCCGCGCGCTGGAGCAGGCGCAGGTGGTGCCGGGCCTGGCCCACCCGGCTCTGCCCCTCGCAATCGAACGGCAGGATGGCGAAGGCCAGCGCCAGGGCGCCCGCCTCACGGGCCACGCGGGCCAGCACCGGGCCGGCCCCGGCGCCGGTGCCGCCACCCAGTCCGGCGATGATGAACACCAGGTCCGCCCCCTCGCAGAGGCGGCTGAGGCCGGGGGCGTCCTTCTCGGCGGCGCTCATGGCCAGGTTGAAATCACCGCCCGTGCTGAGCCCGCGGGTGAGCTGGGCGCCGAGCTGGAATTTCTGGCTGGCGGAGCACTGCGCGAGGGAGCGGACGTCCGTGTTGGCGGCGATGAAGGAGATGCCCTGGAGATCCAGGGCGGACAAGTGCTCCACCACGCGGCAGCCGGCGTCGCCCAGCCCGAAGCACTGGACTTTGAACGGCCGGTGGCCGGCGGGGACAAGGGAATTCAGGTCCTGCATAATCAAACACGCTTGAAGATCTGGCTGAGCCGGCTGCGGAGGCCCTGCCCAAAGGTTTTCTGGCACCGCTGCTGCTTCCACTGAAGCGCGCCATACCGCGCCAGGCCAATGGCGGTGGCGAACTCCGGCTGGTCCAGGCTCGAAGGGATGCCGCTCACCCCGTTCACGCGCCCGACACAAACCGGCAGCTGGAAAAAATGCTTGGCCAGCGGCACGATGTCCGGGATGCGCACGCCGCCGCCGCAGAGGAACACCCCGGCGGTGATGTCCTCCAGCACGCCGGCCTGGGCCACGTCCTCCAGGATCAGCTCGAAGATCTCCTCCAGCCGCGCGGTCATGATCAGGCCCAAATGCTCCAGGTTGACCAGCTTCTCGGGCAGGCCCAACTCGCTGGTCAGGGAGATGCTCTGGCCCGCCATGGCTTCGTCCATCATGGCGCGGCCCTTGCGTTTCTTCAGCTCCTCGGCCAGGGGCAGGGGCAGCTTGAGCCCCACGGCGAGGTCGTTGGTGACGTGGTCGCCGCCCACCGCCAGCACGCCGGAGTGCTTGACGATGCCGTTGGCGCACACGACATATTCGGTGGCGCCCGCGCCGAGATCGATCACCAGGGCTCCGAGCTGCTTCTGCTCGTGGCTCAGCAGGGCAAGGGTGGAAGCCAGGCCGTTAAACACCAGGGCATCCACCACCAACTGCAGGCCGCGCACGGCGCGGATGGGATTCTCCAGGCGGGTGATCTGGCCGTGGATCACATGCATGTCCACCTCCAGGCGGCCGCCGGTCATGCCCTCCGGATTTTCGATGTCGCGCTGGTTATCGACGGTGTAATGCTGGCGGACGGCGTGAACCACATGGCCGCCGGGGGGCAGGTTGATCGCCTTGGCGTTCTTGACCACATCCTGCACATCCTCCCGGGTCACCACGCGATCCGGGGAGATGACGGTGTGCAGGCCGCGGTTGTTGATGCACTGGATGTGGTTGCCGGTGACGCCCAGGAACACGCTGCGCACCTCCACATCCGCCATCTGCTCCGCCTCCACGATGGCGTTGCGCAGATCCTCGCCCAGGGTGGCGGCATCCACCACCTCCCCCTTGCGGACGGCCCGCGACCGGGCCTGGCCGATGCCGATGATGTTGACGTTATCGTCCTCCAGGACTTCGCCCACGATCGCACAGATCTTGGCGGTGCCAGTCTCCAGGCCCACCACGATATTATCCGCGCTGAACATTATTCCTCCCGGGCTTAGGGTTTTTCGGGGTCTTGCTCTTCACGGGGGGTACCAGCCCCGCCTCGGACCACAAAACCGGCAAATTGTTGGTGATGGAAAGGTCCACGCTGGCGATGGATTTGCCGACCGTCAGGCCGAACTGGTGGATGCTCTGCCAGCGGAGCAGCTGGGGATCGAACCGGTCGAGGCCCAGAGTGATCTGCGCGCCCTGGCCGGTGAAAGCCCGAAGAACCTCCGGCGTGGAAATATCCACGCGCTCCAGGTCCACCAGCGGATACATGGCGGAGCCTTCGAAGGCTTCCATCAGCCGCAGGGCGGCGAACACCTGTTTGGAGGCCACCGGGTGGCCCGGCCGCAGATCCGCATTCTTCAGCCCGGTGATGATCAACATGGATTCCAAGTCCGGCTGCGCCACCACCGAGCCAGGCTGGAAATCCTGCGGCAGCATCACGTAGCCCTCGGCATCCAGCAGGTAGACCGAAAGCGTGAAGCCCCCCTCATCCGGCAGCGGGGCGAGCACGTGCGCCCGCGCCACGGGCCGCCGCTCCCGCACCCGCAATTGCAGCGTGGCCGGCAGGATCCGTTCCACGGAGGCTTCCCGGACCACCGGGGCCAGCTCCAGGTTGCGCTTGATCCGCCCCAGGTCCAGCTCCAGCGAGCAATCGCCCTCTTTGACGCCCGCCCACTGGCGGATCTGGCTGGCGGTGAGGATGCCGTCCGTCTGGATTTGCAGGTTGCGGATGGCCAGGGCGTCGTTGCGGAGAACGAACTTCTGGTAGGCCTCGCCGCCCCCCACCCAGAGGCCGTAGCCGAGGGCGACGGTGAGCACCGCCGCGCCCAGCGGCCCGAATATCATCCGCCAGCGCTTCCGGCGGGCGGGTTTGGTCTCCACGCGGACATCAAGGATTTCCTCCCGCTGGAAACGCCGGTTTTTTTTCGCTTTAAACCATCCCATGACTGGCCTTTCTCAAGGTATCGGCAGCGCCGGGTTTTCCGGCTGGCGGCCGGTCCAGCGCCAATTCGAGCATGCGCTGGCACAATTGTGGGTAGCCGAGGCCCGCGGCGGCAGCGGCCTTGGGCAGCAGACTGGTCTCGGTCATGCCCGGCAGCGTGTTGACCTCCAGCACCACCGGCTGACCATTCTCCCGCAGCAATACATCCACCCGCGCATAATCCCGGCCGCCCACCGCCTGGAAGACCTCCCAGGCCGCCGTTTGCACGCGGGCCGACACCTCCGGCGCCAGCGGGGCGGGGCAGAAATACTCCGTGGCCCCGGAGGTGTATTTATTATGGTAATCATAGGCGCCCTGCCGGGGACGGATTTCCACCACCGGCAACACCTGGCCACCGAGAATGCCCACCGTCAACTCCCGCCCGAAAACGCGCTCCTCCACGAGCACTTCAGAGTCGAAGGCAAAAGCCGCCCGCACCGCCTCCCCCCAGGCCTCCCGGGTGTCCACAAATTGGAGGCCGATGCTCGAGCCTTGGCGGACCGGCTTCAGCACCACCGGCGGCTGCCAGCCCACCGGCCACGGCTCGTCCGCCCGGCGCAGCACCCGGAAGGGGGCGGTGGGCACGCCCGCCGCCACGCAGCGGTCCTTGGTCAGGGCTTTGTCGAAAGCGATCCGGCTGGCTTCCGGCCCGCACCCGGTGTACGGCACGCCGGTCCTTTCCAGGGCATCCTGGACGGCGCCATCCTCCCCGTAGGTGCCGTGTAAAACCAGGAACACCGCGCGCGTGCCCGCCGGCAGGATCCAGCCCGGCTCCCGCGGATCCAGCTCCGTCACCGGGTGCCCCAGGGACCGCAGGGCCTGGGCCACCGCCTGGCCGCTGCGCAGGGAGACCTCGCGTTCCGCGGAGGGCCCGCCGGCCAGCACGGTGACCGGCATGGGTGTGATGGGTTTTGGCGTGTCAGTCATCATTCCGGCTCCCCGACAATTTTGATTTCCAGCTCCAGTTCGATCCCCCGCTCCGCGCGCACCCGCCCGCGGATCTGCTCGATCAACTGCAAAACATCCCGGGCCGCCGCCCGGCCTTCGTTGACGATGAAATTGGCGTGCACCTCGGACACCCGCGCCCCGCCCACGCGCAGGCCTTTCAGCCCCAGCTCATCAATCAGCCGGCCGGCGGAGCTGCCCGCCGGATTCTTGAAGACGCACCCCGCGCTGGGCGCGGCCGGCTGGGTCCGCCACCGCCGCTGGTGGTGGCCGCGCAGGATCTCGTCGATCTGCTCCACCGGGGCGGGCACCGCCCGCAGGACTGCCTCCAGGGCGATGTGATCCTGGAACCAGGCACAAGAGCGGTACTCCACCGGGATCTGGCCCGCGGCGCGCTCGCCCACCCGCCCGGAATAATCCATGGCCCGCACCTGCTCCAGCACCTGGAACAAGCTGGCGCCCATGGCCCCGGCGTTCATGCGGAGCGCCCCGCCCACGCTGCCCGGGATGCCCTCCAGGAACTCCAGGCCGCCCAGCCCGTGCCGGCGGGCGGTCATGACCACCTCCCGCAGCCGCGCCCCGGCCCCGGCGCGGAGGCGCTCCCCCTCGACGGCGATGCGGCTCCATAGGGGGCCGTTCAAGCAAACCACCAGGCCGCGCCAGCCGCCATCCTGCACCAGCAGATTCGAGCCCCGGCCCAGGACCAGCACCGGCAGTTCCCGCCCGGCGCAGAACTGGAGCACCGCCGCGAGGTCGTCCTCCGTGGCCGGCTCCACATACCAATCCGCCCGGCCGCCCACCCGCCAGGTCGTCTTTTTGGCCAGTGGCTCCCCGCCCCGGATGACCGTCCCGGGCGACACCAGCCGGCTCAATTGGCCGCCGATGGTCCCGGCGCCGGCCAGGCGCCGCGCGCGCAACCGCGCGGCCAACTGGTGGGCAGCTTGGGTGATGTCCCCCGCCCCGAGGAACAAAACCACATCCCCGGGGCGCACCGCCTGGGAAACGGATTCCTCCAGGGCGGGCAGCGTGGGAATGCAGCTCACTTGCCGGCCGGTGGCAGCCACTGCCCGGACCAGCGCTTCACCCGTCACGCCGGGAAGGGGCTCTTCGCCGGCGCCATAAATATCCGTGATCCACAGCCAATCGGCCGGGCCGAAACAAGTGGCAAAGCGGTCCAGCAGATCCCGGGTGCGGGTGTGCCGATGGGGCTGGAAAGCCACCAGCAGCCGGCCGGGACCGGACGCCTTGAAGGCTTCCAGAGTGGCCTCGATTTCCCGGGGATGATGCCCGTAATCCTCGAACACCTGCACGGACTCATCCCGATACAATTCCTGCTGGCGGCGGGCGGCGCCCTGGAAATCGCGGATCGCCTCCGCGATGGCCTCCGGCGCAAACCCCAGCTGATGCAGGACCGCGACCACGGCGGCGGCGTTGGAGACATTGCTGCGGCCGATCAGGCGGATGCCAAACCGGCCCAGCGATTGGCCGCCATGGCTCAGCTCGAATTCGGAACCACCGCCACCGGTGGCTGGCTGGATCACCTGGTAATCGGCCGGCTGGAATCCCCAGGATATTTTCCGCGGCTGCCCGGCCAGCAGCGGCCCGAGCCGGGGATCGTCCGCCGAGTAAAAAACCGTGCCCCGCACCTGGCTGGCAAAGGTCTGGAATTCGCGAGCAATCCGGTCAAAGCTGCCGAAGTGATCGAGGTGATCCTCGTCCACGTTGAGCAGGATGGCGTGGGCGGGATGGTAGGCGGCCAGGGTGCCATCGCTTTCATCCGTTTCCAGGATGAACCAGGCGGGAGCGGAACCGCCGGCGGGAGCGGCTTTCCCGTGGGGCGCCAGCTGCGGGACGAGCGATCCCACCGCGTAGCCGGGTCGGGCGCCCAAATTCCCCAGGGCGAAGGCCAGCAGGGCGGTGGTGGTGGTCTTGCCGTGCATGCCGGCCACGCATAACGCCTGGCAGGCGGTGGCCAGCGCGGCCAGCAGCTCCCCCCGGCGCACCACCGGCACCGCCAGTGCCCGGGCAGCCGCCAGCTCGGGATTATCCGGCCGGATGGCGGAGGAAAACACCACCAGGATGGGCTGCGCAGCCTGGACCGCCCCGGCACTGTGCCCTTGGGCGATCACCGCCCCCCGCTCCTCCAACTGGGCCGTTTCCACGCTGGCGGCCAGGTCCGACCCGGTGATGGTGAAGCCCAAGTCCAGGAGCACATGGCCCAGCGCGCTCATGCCGCATCCCCCTGCCCCCACCAGGTGCACCGGGCCGCCGGCCCGCCGGCTGGCCAGCCAGGCTGCGAGTTCCCGGGGTTGGTCCTGGTTCAAGTGACTGTTGGCGGTGTCGTTCATTTTCCAGGCGCCGGCCGCGGCCCGGCCGCGGCCTCTCGGTTTTCCGGCATCCGCTCCTTGATGGCCGTCAGCAGCCGCTGGGCGATATCCGCAGCCGCCCCCGGCTGATGCCACGCCGCCAAAGCCGCTTTCACCTTTTCCCCGGCAGGCCCCAGCAGGGCGGCCAGCTCCCGCGCGACCGCCGCCGGCGTGGCTTCCGCCTGGCTGAGCATCCGCGCCGCGCCGGATTCCACGAAAGCCAGGGCATTTTGATGTTGATGGTTATCCGCGGCATGCGGATAAGGGATCAGCAGGGAAGGCAGCCGCAGCGCCGCCGACTCGGCCAGCGAGGAGCCCCCGGCGCGGCTGATGGCCGCGGTGGCCGCATTCATCGCCAGCTCCATTTCCGTGAGGAACGGGCGCACGACCGCTGCACACGACCGCCGCGCATAGGCGTCCCGGACGCGGTCCGCATCCTTCCGGCCGGCCAGGTGGATGAACTGCAGCTCCGGGACGGCCTTCCGCAGGTGCGGCAAGGCCTCCAAAACCAGGTTGTTGACCGCGGTGGCCCCCTGGCTGCCACCCATGACCAGCAGCACCGGGCGGAGGGGATCCAGGCCCAGCATGACCCGGCACGCGGCCGGATCCTGCGGCTGGAACTGGGGCCGCACGGGCATCCCCACGGTGGTGATCCGGTCGTGGCGCAGGCGGCGGGCGCATTGGGGGAAATAGACGAAAGCCTCCCCGGCCCACCAGCTCACGATGCGGTTGGCCTGGCCGGGAACCGCGTTGGCCTCGTGGATGAAGGTGGCCGCGCCGCAGGACCGCGCCGCCCAGGTGGCGGGCACGCTCAGGAAGGCGCCCATGGCAATCACCGCGCGGATCCCCTTTTCCTGATAGGTTTTCCGGGCCAGCGCGCTGGACTCCCGGCAGGCGCGCAGGAATTTCCACCAGCCTTGCTTTTTCCACGCCAGCACCGGGAGGGTCACCGTGGCGATGCCGCCGGCGCTTTGCGCGGCCACCTGGTCGATCTCCTTGGTGGTGATGAAAGCGGTGACGTCGCACCCCAATTCCAGCAAGGCTTCGCCGATGGCGAAGCCCGGGAACAAATGCCCGCCAGTGCCACCACACACGATGGCGGCTGCCGGTCTATGGATTTGGTTCTGCATCAATAAGGCAAAGTGGCCGCCGCCGACTCGAGGGAATTGCCGGGCAGGCCGGAACGGGGTCCCGCCCGCCGGGCAATGCTGAGCAACAAGCCGACGCAAGTTAACATGATCACCAGGTTCGATCCCCCGTAGCTGATGAACGGCAGAGGCAAACCCTTGTTCGGCAACACCGCGGTGACCACCCCGATGTTGATGAAGGCCTGGAGGCCGATCATCAGGGAGATCGAGGAGCCCAGGAGCACCCCGAACTGGTCGGAGGAGTTCCACGCGATATACAGGCCGCAGACCACCAGCACCAGGAACGCCGCCACGATCCCCAGGGTGGCCACCAAGCCCAACTCCTCGCCGATGACCGATAAAATGAAGTCCGTATGGTGTTCCGGGACAAAGCCCAGCTTTTGTCGGCCATTACCCAGGCCCAGGCCGAACCAACCGCCGGACCCCAGCGCATAAATGGCCTGGGTAACCTGGTAGCCGGCGCCGTCCTTGTGCAATTCGGGGTGAAGCCAGGCCATGACCCGGGCCATGCGCACCGAGTTGTTCAGCAGCAGAAAACCGAGGCCGGCAACCCCCAGCGGAACCACCGGCAAAAGAAACACCCACCGCATGCCGCCCAGCAGCAGCAAGGCCAGCGAAACGGTCCCCAACAGGGCGGTGGTGCCCCAATCCGGCTCGGCAAAAACCAGGACCAATATGCAGCCGGCCACCGCCCCGGGGACGATCATCCCGCGCCAGAAGGAACGCATATGCTTCTGGTTCTTTTCACAATAGGCGGCGAGGGTGATCAGCAGGGCCAGCTTGGCCAGCTCGGAGGACTGGAATTTCATCACCTTCAGGTTCAGCCAGCGCGAGGCACCATTGGTGGGGCAGCGGAACGGGGGGACGAATACCAGGATGAGCAGCACCACGGAAATCCCGAGCAGAATCCAGCCCGCCTGCTTCAGCCGCCGATAATCCATCGCCACCATGGCGAGGCAAACCACCAGGCCCACCGCCGCCCACACGGATTGCCGCACGAGGAACCGGGCCCCTTCCTTGTCCATGCCGGCGCTGTACAGCACCACCATCCCGAGGGCGAGCAGCGACCCCGCGCACAGGATAAACAGGCTGGTGGCAATCTTCATGGACCGGGCGGATTGTGGACCGCGATGCGGGCGCCTCCCCTGCTGGCGAAACGCCCGCTTCCTGGCCGAAACCAGGCAATGGGATTATTTCTTCGCGCCGGAGTTGGTTTTGGCACCGCTCGCCGCCGGGGTGGCGCTGGAGCCCGTTTTGGGAGCCGGTATTTTGAGCTTCTGCCCCACGCGCAACTGGTTGAACGGAAGCTTGTTCAAGGCCTGGATTTCCTTGGCCGTGGTGTGATGCAGCCGGGCGATCTTGGTCAGATTGTCGTTGGCCTTCACCGTGTAGGTGGTTACGCCTCCGGCTTCCGCCTTGGCGCCGCCGGCACCCTCGGTTTTGCCACCCTCGGTTTTGCCCCCCTCGGGCGCGGCCGAAGGCGCGGGGATCACCAGTTTTTGCCCGATTTTAAGCTTGCGGGAATCGACATTGGGATTGGCCTTGGTCATGTCCGCCACCGTGATCCCGTGGGCCTTGGCGATTTTCAGGAAATAATCGCCCTTGGCCACCGTGTATTCCTTGCTGCCGCCAGGTTCCACCACGGGGGGATTGGCCGGAGGCGGGTTGCCGGGGGGCGGATTGGCCGGGGCGCCGCCAGTGTCCGCCACCGGGGGATTGGCAGCGGGCGGGTTGGACGCAACGCCACCGGTGTCCGCCACCGCCGGGGTGACGGGGGGTGGATTGGACGGAGTGGCGACCGGCGGCGGGCTCGGGGGCGGCTCCGCCACCAGGTTGCTCGTGACCGCTGGCAGGTTGGTGAGCGCCAGCATGCGGGGATCCACTGCCACCGCGTTGGTGGCCTTGCTCCCGGTCGTTTCCTGCCGGCAGCCCTGCATAAGCAATCCGCAAAACAAGACCACGTGGATGGCCAGCACGGTGAAAACGGCGATGATCAGGTTTGATTTGCTTTTAGCTCTCTGCTCCAGGAGATTTCCCGGCGAGAGTAGGGGATTGATGTTATTCATGGCGTTGGGTTCTGCTGCTTGTTGATATGACTCATTTCGCTCTTAATTTTTTCGGGCCGGTTTGTTAACCACCGGCCAAATTGTCAAAATCCTTTTCATGGGCGCACCTCACCGGCGCCGGCACCGATTTCCTGCGGACACCTGGTCCGCTGCCGGATCCAATCCAGCACTGCCTGGCGGAACATTTCTCCCCGGTGTTGGTAGTTCTGGAACATGTCAAAACTGGAGCAGGCCGGCGAAAGCAGGATCACATCCCCCTGCCGGGCCTGCCGACCCGCCTTATCAACTGCTTCTAACAGCGATTTCACACTGGTGCAAGGCGTAAAGCGCTGCCATTCGCCACAGATGCGCCGGGCAGTTTCCCCCAGCACAAAAGCGCCCCGCACCCGGCTGGCCAGGACAGGCCCTAACTCCCCGTAGGAGAAGCCTTTATCCTTGCCGCCGGCGATCAGCCAGAGGTTGGCGCGGCCGTCCTCGGGCGCCGGCATGGCCAGCAGCGCCTGGCGCACCGCGTCCACGTTGGTGGCCTTGGAATCATTGACGAACTGGACCCCCCCAAATTCCGCCACCCGCTCGCAACGGTGGGGCGCCGGCTGGTAGCTGCATAAAGCCTGGACTGCCGCGGCCAGCGGCAGGCGCAAAACCAGTGCCGCGCCCAGGGCGGCCATCATATTTTCCACGTTATGCGCCCCCTGGAGCCGGGCTTGCTGCAGGCTCAGGAGGGGCCCCGGCCACCCCGGCCAGCGACTGCGGATGACACCTTCGTCCAGGAAAAGATCCGCGGCGTCCGCCCGGGCGCTGAAGGTGATCACTTGCGCCGCGATGGGGATGCCCAGATCCCGCAGGACTTGGTGGGCTTCCCACTGGACCACCGCCCATTGATCCGGGGTCTGGCTCTTGAATATCCGGCCCTTGGCGCGGAAGTAATCCTCCAAGGAATCGTAGCGGTCCAGGTGATCCGGCGTCAGGTTCATCAAAAGCGCCACGGCGGGCTGAAACTGGTCGATGGCTTCCAACTGGAAGGAACTGGCTTCCACGGCCAGGTAATCCCAGGTCTCCCGGCGACGCGCCACCTCGCAAAGCGGAAGGCCGATGTTCCCGGCGGCGATGGCTTTGAGGCCGGCGTGCTCGCAGATCCGGGCCACCAGTTCCGTGGTGGTGGTTTTGCCATTGGTGCCGGTGATGGCCACCATGGGGCCGGCCACTTGCCGCCAGCCCAACTCCAATTCGCTGATGACCGGGATGCCCCGCTGGCGAATGGCCCGCATGACCGGAATGCCCGGCGGCACCCCGGGGCTGACCACCGCTGCGACGAAATCGCCCACGGGCAGTTCCTGGGTTCCCACCAGGGCGCGGATGCCTTCGCCGGCCAAAACCGCCGCCTCCCGGCGCAGGTCATCCGTGGCCGCGCCATCAATGGCGGTGACGTGGGCCTCCAGCAGGCGGAGCAAACGGCTTGCCGCCCGCCCGCTGGAGCCCAGCCCCACCACCAATACTTCCTGGCCCGGCCAATGATCCATATCCAATATCAATTACCTCCTCGCCATGTTTAAGAAGGAGTCAGGATATCTGTGCGAAGTGGTTGGTATTAAGGCAAAAATGTGTGGAAAACCGCTGGATCTTGAGGCCTCCGGCGGCATTGTTTCTCGCTTGGTAGCGGTGAAAATCCAGTCCGCCTGCACGGGTAAGGTTCGGACCCGGTGATTCAGCCCCCGGGCTAGGCAGCGTGCAGCTTGGGTTGTTTCCAGCGGAACGTGAGTTTCGCCCAATATAGTCAAAGGTTCGCATTATTTATTCTCCTGACACCCTGTTCAACGCAACTTTAATGAGCTGAGCGCCACCACAGCGCACAGCAACCCCAAAATATAAAAACGTGTGACGACCTGGGATTCATACCAGCCCTTTTTTTCAAAATGATGATGCAGCGGAGCCATCAGGAACAGCCGCCGCCCGGTCCCATACCACCGGCGCGACAGCTTGAACCAGCCGGTTTGCAGGAGCACGGAGAGGGCTTCCGCCACAAACACGCCACCGGCTATCACCAGCACAAACGGCTGGTGGATCAACACCGCCATGATGCCCAGCGCGCCGCCCAGCGCCAGCGATCCGGTGTCCCCCATGAACACTTGGGCGGGATGGCAGTTGAACCAGAGAAATCCCAGGCCGGCGCCGATCATGGCGGCGCAGCAGACCGTCAACTCACCTGCTCCAGGCACATAAGGAACCAACAGGTAGGCGGAGATTTTAACGTTGCCAGCGATATACGACATCACCAGAAACACGAAAGAAACAATGAGGGTGCAGCCGATGGCCAGGCCATCGAGCCCATCGGTAAGGTTGACGGCATTGGAGCTGCCCACGATGCTCACCGTGGCGATGATCAAGCCCAGCACGACCGCCCCGGTGACCACGGGCGCCTTGAAAAACGGCATCTGGATTTCCGTGATCAAGGAAGTGGTTTTGGGGAAAATCCACAAGTAGCCGGCAATCCCGCCGCCCAGGATGAACTGGACGCCCAATTTGACCAGCGAGGTGGTGCCCCGGTTGTTTTGCCGGGTGATCTTCATGTAATCGTCCCAAAATCCCAGGCCCGCCAGCACCATCACCGACAACAAGGTGAGCAAGACCAGTTCATTCCACTGCGCCCAGAGCAGGCCGGCAATGTCCAGGGCCGCGACGATGAGCACCCCACCCATGGTGGGCGTCCCCTTTTTCTGGATGATGCGCATGACCAGATCCCCGGATTCCTCAGCCTTATCCACGTAGTCCTGGCCGAATTTGAGCCGCTTCAGCCAGGCAATCACCTTCGGCCCCAGCCACCAACTCACCAGCAGGGCGGTGATCGCGGCCCCGGCGCTGCGGACCGTGATGTAGGAAAACACCCGCAGCGGGGAGAGGTATTCCCGCCAAGGCGTCCCTTCGGCCTGGTCCAGAAGGTATTGGCTCAAGTAATACAGCATGGCGCCCCTCCTTGAATTTCCGCCGGCCGGACTGGATCTCCGGCGGCAAAAGGTTCCTTTAAAATGGCTTCCGCCAGGTGCTCCAACCGGGTTGCCCGGGAGGCCTTGAGCAAAACCAGATCCCCGGCGCGCAAATAGTCCCGCAGTGCCTCCGGGACCGGGCCGGCATCGGCAAATTCAAATACCGGGATCCGGCCCGAAGCACGGACCCCACCGGCCAGCACGGAAGCCCAGCGGCCCACGGCAAACAAGGCGTTCACGCCGGTTTCGACGGCCCGACGGCCCACCTCGGCATGGGCAGATTCCGCCTCCTCCCCCAATTCCGCCATATCCCCCAGCACCGCCACGCGGCGGCCGGCGCAGGGCAGGTCCCGCAAGGTTTCAAGAGCCGCCGCCATGGAGTCCGCGTTGGCATTATAAGAATCGTCCAGCAGCAGGATTCCCCGGCCGCGGCGCATTTGCGAGCGCATCCTGGGCGGTGTCACTGCGGCCAGGCCGGCCCGGATCTCCGCCGGATCCAGCCCCATTTCGGCGCCCACGGCAATGGCGAACAGGGCGTTCACCGCGTGGTGGCGTCCGGGTATCGGTATCTGATACTGGCCGCTGTATTCCCCCCGGGTGGCGGTCACCCGCAAATCAGTGCCTTCCGGCCCCACCCGGACGTCAGTGGCCTGCCAGTCATTGCCCGGCAGGAAGCCCACTTTTTGCACCGGGCAGGCCGCCCGGCGCACGATCCGGGTCATCACAGCGGGGTCGCCTTGGGTGAACAGCACACCCTGCGCAGGGAGCTGTTGGGCGAGCCAGCCCTCCTCCGCGGCGACCCCGTCAAGATCCTTGAAGAATTCCAAGTGTTCGCGCCCCAGGCTGGTGATGACGCCAAACTCGGGCTGAACCATAGCCACCAGCGGCGCCAGCTCGCCCGGGTGGTTGGTGCCCACCTCCAAAACCCCGGCCTGGTGCTCCCGCCCCAGCTTGAGCAGCGTGTGCGGAACCCCGACGTCGTTATTGTAGCTGGCCTCGCTCTTGATCACAGCCAACCGCCGGGCCAGCACGGAGGCCACCAGTTCCTTGGTGGTGGTTTTGCCGTTGGATCCCCCCACCGCCACCAACCGGGGGCGATAATCCCGGCGGTAGCGCGCCGCGATCCGGCCCAAGGCTGCCCGCGGATTATCGGTCACGATCCGCGCGCAGGACCCGGGCAGTCCGGGCAGCAGCCGGCCATCGGTAAGCACCGCCACCGCCCCCAAGGCGGCGGCTTGGCCGATGAACTCATGGCCGTCAAACCGGTCGCCCGCCAGCGCCACAAACAAATCCCCGGGCCGGACCTGCCGGGAATCCGTGGAAATGCCCTCCACCAGCAAGGCTGGCTGGCCCTTCGCCACCGCGCCGGCGGCGGCCTCAGCCAGGTATTGGAGCGTGCGGGGTTCCATGGATTTTACGGCTGGGTGTAGCCCAGGTTTTCCAAAGTTTCGAGCGCGTAAACCCGGTCGTCGAAAGGCACAATGGTGTCTTCGAATTCCTGGTAGGTTTCGTGGCCTTTGCCGGCGATCAATACCGTATCTCCCGGCTGGGCCATCCGGATGATTTCATCAATGGCCCGCCGGCGGTCCAATTCGATCCGGCAGGCCTCCCCGCGCACCGCGCGGTAGCCGGCTTCGATGGCGGCGGCGATGGCGGCAGCCGATTCCTTGCGCGGGTTGTCGCTGGTGATCAGGCTGTAGTCGGCCAGGCGCGCGGCCGCCTCCCCCATCTTGGGACGCTTGCCAGCATCCCGGTTGCCTCCACAGCCGAAGGCCAGCAAGAGCCGGCCCCGGGTGATTTCCCGGAGCGTGGTGAGCACATTCCGCAAGGCATCGTCGGTATGGGCATAATCGACCACCACGTTGAAAGGCTGACGGCCCCGGATACGTTCCAGCCGGCCGGGCACCACCGGCATCCCCGCCAGCGCGGATTGGATGTCCGAAGCGGACACCCGCAGGGCATGGGCTGCCCCCACCGCCGCCAGCGCATTATATACATTGTGACGCCCGATCAACGGCAGCTGGCAGGGGAAGGACGCCCCGGCCACCTGCACCTGCATCCGCGTGCCCTCACCCGCCAGCTGGATTTGCCCGGCCCGGATCTGGGCCTCGCGGCCCAAACTGTAATCAACCTGGACCCGGACATCCGCCTCGGTGGCCAACCGCTGGCCAAAGGCATCGTCTATATTGATCACGGCGGTTTTGGATTTTTCCTGGGGGAACCACTGGGTAAACAGCTTTTTCTTGGCCTCGTAATAGGCCTCCATGCTGCCATGGTAATCCAAATGATCCTGCGTCAGGTTGGTGAAGATCACCACATCATACTCAATCCCCCACACCCGTTTCTGCTCCAGCGCATGGGAACTGACCTCCATCACGCAGGCCTCGCAGTCAGCCCGTACCATCTGGGCCAGCATTTGCTGGATTTCCAGCGCCTCCGGGGTGGTGCGCTGGGCGGGGATCATCCGCTCGCCGATCTCATAACGGATGGTGCCCAGGAGCCCCGTCTTGTGGCCCGCGGATTCCAGGATGTGCTTGATCATGAAGGCCACCGTGGTTTTGCCGTTGGTCCCCGTGATCCCGATCATTTTCAACCGCTGGCTGGGCCGGCGGTAAAAGGCGGCGGATAACTGGGCCAGCGCCTGCCGGGCATCCTCGACCTTGATTTTAGTGGCCCGGTGTGGAAGAAAACCATTCTGCTCATAAACGATCGCCACCGCTCCGCGCTCGATGGCGTTCTGAATGAACTGGTGCCCATCCGTCCGCTGGCCGGGAATGGCCACAAACAGCATGCCCGGCGTGACCCGCCGCGAGTCATAGCAGATGCCGGTAACCTCGGCGTCGATGGAGCCTTCCACCGCCAGGGTCTTGGTCTTTGCTATGAGCTGTTTTAATTGCATGCGGCATCCTTAGTCGGTGGCCACCACCGCCGCTTCCCGGGCACTGGCGTGCGGGGAATTTTCCAGGCTCTCCACCGCGATGAACTCCGGCTTGATGTTCAGATAATTGCCGGCGCGCTCCGCGATGGCCTTGAAAACCGGCGCCGCGGTTTCACCGCCAAAATAGATCGGGTGGGGATTATCCAGGAAAATCGCGACGCACAATTCCGCGTTGTCCGCCGGGAAAAACCCGATAAACGAACTGAAATGCTGGCCTGAATAGCCCTCCTTGCCGGCGGATTTCTGGGCGGTGCCGGTTTTTCCCGCCGCGGTGTAATTGGCCAGCCGGGCTTTGCGAGCGGTGCCATTGGTGGTCACCACCGTTTTCAGAGCCTCAATCATCATCCGGGCCGTCGCGGGCGTGCACACGGTGCGGATCGCCTGCGGCTGGTATTGGGCCACCACCCGCCCTTCTTCATCCTCCAACCGGTTGACCAGCATCGGCCGCATCAACCGCCCGCCATTGGCAATCGCGCTCATCATCATCGCCATTTGCAGCGGCGTCACCGCCACTTCCTGGCCCATCGCCACGCGCGTGATGGACAGCTTGTTCCAGGCCGCCAGCGGGTGCACGGTCCCCTGCCGTTCGCCCGGCAGCGGCAAACCGGTCTGGTAGCCAAAACCGAAATTCGTGATGTAGGAGCGGAAACGCTCCTGGCCCAGCAACAAAGCGATCTTGGCCGCCCCGATGTTGGAGGACTTGGTGATAACCTGTTCCACGGTCAATTCTCCGTAGGGATGGGTATCGTGCAGCAAGCGGCCGGCGTAAAAGAATTTTCCGTTTTCACAGTCGAAAACCGTGGAAGGATTGACCACATGCTCGTTCAGCGCTCCGGTCACGGCCACCACCTTGAACGTGCTTCCCGGCTCATTCAAATCCGTGATGACCCGGTTGCGCCGCCACTCCGGATCATATTTGGAGGGATCGTTCGGATCATAATTGGGCAGCACCGCCAGCGCCGCAATCTCCCCGGTTCGCGGCCGCACCGCAATGGCCGACGCGCTGAGGGGCGAATACTTTTGCATGCCTTCTTCCAGCGCGGTCTCGACGATGTTCTGCAGGCCAAGATCCAGGGTGGATACTACCGTCAAACCGGGCCGGGGATTGACATCCTGCTCCCGGTAAACCACCAACTCCTGCTTGTGTTCGTTCTGTTCCGTTACCCGCCAGCCTCGAACTCCGGTCAGTGAGCCATTCAAAGTCAGCTCCAAGCCATCTTTCCCGGAGGTCTCAATGACCCAACCCTTGTTGGCCTTGCGCTCCTCAACCCCCACGTATCCAATTACATGCGCAGCCTGGCGGCCATTGGGATACTCCCGGAGCTGGGCATCCTCGGCGAATACTGAACGTTGCCGCAGCGCCCGGTAGTAGGGCCGCAGGCGTTTGGGGACGGTTTTTTCATCCGTGCCAAACGACAAATCATTAATGCGGGCCCGCACCTTTTCCCAATCTTCGACTTTCACCTTACGCTTGAGAATGACGTAACGGTCCGGCACCAACTGCCCGGACTGGTTGGTGAGGTATTGAATTTGCAGCTGTTTCAGCAATTCACTCTCCTGAAGGTCCAGGAGGGGAGCCAAGGCGCGAGCCACCTCAGCCTGGTGGTTCCCCACATTGGTATTGCAGATGAGGGTGGGATCTACACACACGGTTTTGACCTGCCGGCTGGTGGCCATCAGGTTGCCTTTGATATCCCGCACATCGCCCCGGCGGGGCTCCCAGAAAAAGGTCCGGATCGTGTTGGCCTGGGCTTTCTTGCGCAGATCCTCATGCTGAAACGCCTGCAAATCCACCAACCGGTAAGCCAATCCGCAGAAAGCCAATATCGTCAGGAAAGTGACGAACAGCAGCCGGCGGTTTTGGAGCGGATAATCCATTATTCAATATACATTAGAATTAACGCGGCAGGGAACTGCGCATCGCAGGCGCCAAGGCATAGCTCGCCGGGGCTTGCGGACGTGGCGGTTGCGCGCCCGCCCCTTGGTTGACAAAAGGTTCCGTCCCGGAACGGCCGGCAGTTCCACCCGCTGTAGGCTCAACCAGCCGGAGGATTTGTTCCGGTTGCGGCTGGACCAGCCCCAGGTTCAATTCCTTGATCCGGCTCTCCAATGTGCGCGGCACTTGCATGGTATCCAACTCCACCCGCAGGCGCGCCGTTTTGTGGCACGCGTCGTCCAGGAGGTTTTCGTAGCGTTTCTTATCCTGGCCCAAAGTATAAACCGTGTATTTTTCCCCCACGTATCCCACGCCTGCGACACTCCCAAGGAGCAGCAACAACAACCAGGGCATACCCGGACCGATGCGAGAAGCCCGGACGGGCTGGCTTCGATTAGGTAACATAGGTCTTCTCCCAAATACGGACTTGTGCGCTGCGCGCCCGGGGATTGGATTGGATTTCCGCCTCGGACGGTTTGAGCGCTTTCCTTGTCAGAATTTTCAGATCGGGCCGCCAATCGGTGCGGAATTCCGGCCGATCCACCTCCCCCACCACGCGGTAATCACGGGCATGGGTCTGGCTGAATTGCTTGGCCTCCCGGTCCTCACCCGAATGAAAAGTGATCACCACCATGCGCCCCCCGGCGGCCAAGGCTGCCCAGCCGGCGGCCAAGCCTTTTTTCAGGCTGGCTGATTCATCGTTTACTTCCATGCGCAAGGCTTGGAATACTTTGGTCGCCGGATGGGCGCCGCGTCCGAAACGGGGTTTCCGGCGGCTGACTAGCGCCGCCAGCTGTCCGGTGGTCCGGATCGGGCATTTTTGCCGCTCGCGATCAATGGCGCGCGCTATCGACCGCGATTCCCGCTCGCCGCCGTATTCCCAGAAAATCCGTGCCAACTCATCCGGGGCATATTGGGCAACCACCTCGGCGGCGGTCAGGGATTGCCGGGTATCCATCCGCATATCCAGCGGCGCATCCACCTGGAAGCTGAATCCCCGCTCCGGGTGATCCAATTGGGCCGAGCTGACTCCCAAGTCCAATAAAACCCCATCCAGGCTGTTCCGCGGTATCCACCCCTCCAATCCGGTGAAGCTCTGGTGGCGGATCTCAAAACGTCCCTGGAATGGCTGCAAGCAGCAGTTCGCCGCCGCAATGGCTTCCGCATCCCGGTCGCATCCATATAACCAGCCCGATGGCGAACTGGCTTCCAGGATGGCCCGGGCATGTCCCCCACCCCCGACCGTGCCATCCAGGTAACGCCCCCCGGGCTTCGGCAGAAGCCCGGCGAGCACCTCGGATAACATGACCGGAATGTGGGAAAAAGTTTGCACCGGTCATTTATTGGACCGAGGAAATGGAACGGGAAGTGCGGGCCAGCATGTTGCCGAGCCAACCCAGCCACGGCCGTGGCACGGGGGGGGTGGTCATCCGCGGATGGGTGGCCGATCCTGTCTCCACCGGCCGATTACGCTGGATCACCAGTTCCACATCGCTGTCCCGCAGGTCATTGCAGACCACTTTCACATTTTCCAGCGACAACTCAGCCTGCCGCAGGGGACCGGTGGCCCGGGCCGAGGACCGGAACTTGGGAGACGGTGTTTTGAGGATTGGCGCCACCGGCCCATCCAGACGCGCCCCGGAACAAGGAACCGGGGGAGCCTCCGGCTTCAAATCCAATGCGGCCGGTGCTGGCGTCAGGGTCCGGCTGTTCAAATCCAGAACGAGCTGCCGGTTGAATTTTGGCAGGCAGTTCTGATCGCGCATTTGGTATCTGCCACCGTTGCCTACGCTCATCAATGCCTGTCCCACCTGTAAACACTGTAACAATTTCATAACTGCCGCCTTATAATGATTGGAATGCTTCTGCCTCGAATTTATCGTCCTCGCTATCGATTTCCTTGTAACGATCGGGATCCCAAATCTGAAAACGATCCAGCAACCCGACAAAGATGGCTTCTTTTTGAATGCCCACCTTCTGCAGCATTTCGTCCGGAATATTGATCCGCCCGGCTTTATCGATCGCCACCCGCTGGGATCGTTTGCCAACCAGACGCCGCTTTTTCTGGGATATCGGATCTCCGAATGGCAGGGCTTTCAGGGATTCAACCAAACGCTCCCAAACCGCGGGTGGCACGACCAACAAGCATGGATGGGACGTATTGGCGTCGATCCATTCCTTCCACTCGATCACCATCAAACACGTTTCAGCCTCCCCATTGCGCCAACGCGACGGCACCTGCAGGCGTCCCTTATCGTCACGAGCATGACGATACTGCGAGCAGTACAGATCACTGGCGTTGGTGGCTGACATTTTTTAAGTGCTTTGGGAGCGTGCGTACCCACTTTCCCCCAAAACAACCCAATTCATACCACAATACCCCACATAACCGTCAACTCTCAAATGTGCTAAATATGAAAAAATTTTACTCGCCGGACTTGTTCACAGGTTATTCACATGTTATCCACCCCCCCTGTTGTCTATACCCACGGCCCTCCTTTGCTCCCACACCAGTGCGACCCGCCAAAAAAGCTTCCTCCATAACCTTTTCCGTCTGATTCTTAAACCGTGTCTTTGAAAACGGTTGGGGAGGAATTTCCCACGCTTGCCGCCAGGCCGGTAATCCGAACTAACTTGACGGTAAGGCTGAAAAACTGAAGGTTACGGACAGGTCCAAGACCAACCAAAATCGGATACAAACAGATGGAGAGTTAAATGAATATGAAACGAATCGTTTTAATCGCCGCTTGTCTTAGTCTTTCCTGGGCTTTGAACTGCTCAGCAGCGGATGCCAGCACTCCGGATACCAAGAAGGAAGGCGCCCAAGAGAAACCGGTTCCCGCCGCTGTCCTAAAAAAATACGACAAGAACAAGGATGGCAAATTGGATGACCAGGAGAAAGCCGCTTGGAAAGCCGACCAAAAGAAGCAACGCGAAGACCAACTTAAAAAATACGACAAGAACAAGGATGGCAAACTGGATGCCGAGGAAAAAGCGGCCATGAAGGAAGACCTTAGAAAGAAGAGCACCGCAGGCAAAAGCTCCAAAAAGAATAAGAAATCCAATTAGGACGCCTTTGATGAGGTGACCAGGCCGGACCTGACTCCGGCTGGAAGGCTGAATTTATGAAATGCCGGGCTTTGACCAGCCCGGCATTTTTTATTACCCAGCAATACAATCGAAGGCGGGATGGAAATACCAAGCCCCAACCAGTTGTAGCATTGCAACCAGCACCCCAATCTCTAGTGGCATAAGAACTTTGCCGGGCCGGTGAACGGCTCAAATAACGCCGCCAGAATGGGAATCTTTTGGGTGATCACCCCACAGGCAACTTGACTTGTTTTCCAGGCATGTTGACACTAACCGCATGAAGTCTTTTGGGGTTTCGTTCCCGTTCATTACCGCTTGGTTGGTGCTTTCCTGCTGCTCCAGCCTGGCAGCGGAAGCATCCACTATCACCTTTGATAAGATGGAAACCGGCAAAACACCGCCCGGTTGGGTGGCTTCCATCACCGGCCAGGGAAAATGCATCTGGACGGTGGAACTGGACGCCAGCGCTCCCAGCCAACCCAAGGTGCTGAAGCAGTCTGGCCAGGTGCCAAGGTCCAGTTTCCCCCTGTGCATCAAAACGGATGCCTCGTTGCAGGATGGCTTTGTGGAAGTGAACTTCAAACCGGTGGGCGGCGCCATTGACCAGGCAGCAGGTCTCGTGTGGCGCTGGCAGGACGATCAAAACTATTACGTGGCCCGGGCCAACGCCTTGGAAGATAACGTGGTATTATATAAGGTCGAAAAAGGCCGGCGCCAGGCGCTCGATATCGTGGGCCAAATCGGTGGCTATGGCCAGAAACAGAAAATCCCACCGGGCAAATGGAGCCGGCTGCGAGTGAGCTTCCATGGCCCGGATTTCCAGGTGCAACATGATGGAAAGGTGCTGTTCGCGGTCCGGGATGCCACCTTCAAAACCGCGGGAAAGCTGGGGGTATGGACCAAAGCGGACAGCATCACCCTGTTCGATGATTTCAAATATGGCCCGGAATAGCGTTTGCCGGCGGGCCGCGTACTGGGGATACTTGCTGCCGGCATTTTTGGCGGCTTGGGCGGGCTGCTCCCATCACCAGGCAGACGGGGTGGTGGTCTATACGGCTCAGGATCAAGTTTACGCGGAACCGATATTCCGCGAATTCACCCGCCAAACCGGCATACCGGTCCGGGCCGTTTTTGATAGCGAGGCGGTAAAAACCGTCGGTTTGGCCAACCGGCTTCTGGCCGAAAAAGACCATCCCCAATGCGATGTGTTTTGGGGCAACGAAGAGTTGCGCGCCCGTCAATTGGCAATGCGCGGGGTATTTCAGGAAACCCCTGGCCTGGCCACCTTCGGGTATCGCACCCGGCGCTTGGTGGTGAACACCAACCTGGTATCAGCCGCCAACCAGCCCACTTCGCTGCTCGAGTTGACCAACGCCGCCTGGCGCGGCAAAGTGGCGCTCGCTTATCCGCTTTTTGGGACCACCGCCACGCATTTCCTGGCCTTGCGCCGGCTTTGGGGAACGGAGGGTTGGGAAGCCTGGTGCCGGGCTTTGCAGGCCAGTCAACCCAAACTGGTGGATGGCAACTCCCTGGTGGTCCAACTCGTGGGCCGGGGAGAGGCCGCCATCGGCCTGACGGACTCGGACGATATCGAAGCCGGAAAAAGGGAAGGTTTGCCCATCGCCGCCATGCCTTGGAATTCGGAAACGCTTTTTATCCCCAATGCGGTGGGTATCATCTCGGGGGCTCCGCACCCAGCCCCAGCCGGGCAGCTATACCGGTTCCTGCAGCAACCGGAAACCGTTGCGCGGTTGGTCTCGACCCAGGCTTTGGAAGGCTCCCAGCCCCAGCACGCTGCCTTGCGGGTGGAATGGCCGCAGCTGTTGCAAAACCTGGAACCGGCGACGGACCAGATGCGGGCCATTTTCCTGCGGTGATCCCGCGGCAGGTTGGGAATCTCCGTTGCGATCCTATGCCAGCAACAATCAGTGGATGCCTGGTGGTTCACGGGAAGTTTTTTCCAAGCATCCCGTTCCCACCCTGTTCCATTTCACCCCACTCTCCCTTTGAATATCGGCCCTCTTTGCATCCTTCGCATTCATTTGACACCCTCCGGAATCTCCGTTAGACGTGGTGAAACATCACGGTTTTCCGGAGGCTTGAAGCAAGACCCGCTTTCTCAAGCTTTGGTGTCCAGTGAAAGACTCGGTTGCACAGTCCTGATTGAGTGCAATTACAAACGATGCAAGAGCGCCTTGGAATGAAAATTGGAATTTTATCTGACACGCATGACTATTTGGATCCGCTAATACCGGCTTTATTTGCGGGTGTGGACCATATCCTGCACTGCGGTGACATTGGCGCCTCCTGGCTGATCACCGAACTGGAAACCATCGCCCCGGTTACCGCCGTGCGGGGCAACTGCGATGACCTGATGCATTTGAATGAAATGGAAACCATTGTCCTGAACGGCCTCAAGATCATGGTTATGCACATCTTCGATGTTTATTACCCCTTGGAGACGGCCAAACTCCGCATAGCGCAGGAGCAAGCATCGGTGGTGGTTTTCGGCCATACCCACCGGAGGTATTGCGAAAGGCGCGACCAGGTGCTCTTTTTCAATCCGGGTTATGCGGGCAAACCCCGCAACAAATGCGACCGGAGCGTGGGCATTTTGAACTGTGGCAACCAGGGCATAACCGCTGCTTTTGAAGCCCTGCCCATGGCGTTTCCCCTTGCCTGAAAGTGGCCTTTCCATTAAGAACTCGCCCATTGATGGATCTTAAATCGTTTCATAACTGGGTGCTTGCCCTCGGCCTCCTGGGTTCGGGCGCCCCAGGTTTGGCGGGAGGCTTTCAACCGATGGACGTGGATCAACTCACCCGCAAGGCGGAGATTGTTCTCCACGCCAAAGTGCTCGGCAGCCAGTGCCAGCAGGATGCCGAAGGCCGGGTTTATACGCGCATCGAACTCCAAGTGCACGAGGTCTGGAAAGGCTCGGTGAAATCCTCTCCTTTCGTGGTCGTGCATGGCGGAGGCAGCCTGCAGCGACGCCATACCGTGATCTCGGGACAGGTCGAATATTCCACCGGCGATGAAGTGGTGGCCTTTTTAGTCCTCAACCAACGGCAGGAAGGGGTCACCTTGGGCTTGGCTCAAGGAAAATTCTCCGTTTGGACTGATTCCGCAACCGGCAAACAGATGGTGGGCAACGCGTTTCACGGTTCCCTGCCGCCCCAGGCCCAAAAAATGGGAGCCACCGCCACCCCCTCCTCCAGCCCGGTCAGCCTGGCGGATTTGCGCAAACGGGTGCAGGGGGCCCGGCCATGAAACTGCAACTCTTTTTGATCGTCTCCTGGCTCGCCGCCGGCATCTGCCACGGATTCGTAGGTAAAATGAGCACTGCCGGCCGCTGGCGCAGTTGGAACCTCAACGCCCCGGCGGCTGATGTTCACACCAATGTGCTGAATCGCTCCACCCATGCCATCCGGTATTTCCTGGGATCAGCCACTTATTCAGCCAGCCAAACCGCCGAGTTGAATGCCCTGCGCACCAGCTTCACCCAATGGCAGGCCGTGCCCAACTCCGGCCTCAAATTTGAGGAAGGCGGGCTGGCCGGCCCCAACATCGACATCAATACCCAGGATAATACGAATGTTGTTTTTTGGGCCACGAAAAGCACCCTGGTCAACGGCGGCCGCGACAACATATCCGGCCTGTGCGGAGTGGAATTCAAGGATTGGAATGCGAATGAATTATATATCTATGAAAGCGACATCGTCCTGAACGGGGTTGATTTCCGCTGGACCACCTCCCCCGATGATACCTCCGGGGCGCTCTTCGTGGAATCGGTAATGCTGCATGAAATCGGCCACCTCGTGGGTTTGGAACATTCCCCGGCAGGCGCGGCCTTGATGATGGTGCGGGGAGATTTTGGCGTCGGCAATTTGGCGGGCTTGACCACCGACGAACAATGCGCAGTGCGCTGGTTATACCCAACCGGGAGTTCCCTCAGCAATTATGGTTACATATATGGCCAGGCCTTGCTGGGCTTCCAAACTGTTCTAGGCGCGATGATTACCGCCGAAGATTCGCACGGCAACCTGATGGCCGCCACTTTATCCCGCGCGGATGGCTCCTACAGCCTGCCCGCGATGCCTCCCGGGGCCTATCAAGTGCGCGCCACCCCACTGGGATTGGCCGTTAATATTCCGCTCTTGATCGGCGAGGATATTTCCAAGGATTACGCGGCGGCACGCACCGATTTCCTGCCCACCTCCCCGGTCAATATCACCGTGGCCTCCAACAAATATGCCCAGGCGAATTTCTCCCTCACGGCCGGGAATCCGCCCTTTCCCATCCTCCGTCTGCGCCCCCCAACCGACCAAATTGGAGGTCTGCTGTATATGTATAATGGCACCCTGTCGCTGGCTCCCGGGCAAAGCAACCTCTACCTGGGGGTTTACGGAATCACTTTCCCGCCCGGCGCGGATTTAAAGGTTTCCGGCGATGGCCTCACGGTGACCAATGTCACCTTGAACCAGGATCCTTTCCACAACGGCTTCTGGAACCTGCTTTCCGCCAATGTGCAGGTGGCCAGCAATGCCACTCCCGGCATGCGCACCCTGATGGTGGAACTGGACGGGCAAGTGGCCTATGCCAATGGCTTCCTGGAAATCAAGAATCCAGCCCCGGACCAGAATTATGACGGACTGAATGATCTTTGGCAGCGCAAATACTTCCCGTTATGGACGGCGGCCGAAGCTGGGCCAGCGGCCGATCCAGACCGGGACGGGGTGATCAATCGTTTTGAATATTCGCTGGGCACCAATCCCCTGGTCCCGGATTTGCAGGCCAGCATGGCCACGACCGCCTCCGGCCAGGTTGCCTTGACGTGGCCCAGTTCGCCCGGCAGGCAATACCAGGTTTGGACCACCCCGCAGACCGCCCCCGCCACTTGGGCCCCGTTGCGCGCCTTGGTGACGGCCACTGCTACCAATACGGTTTTTTCGGATGCCATCCTCCCCAATACCCAGCGTTATTACCGGATCCAGATCCTCCCTTGAGGTAAGCTGAAAAACCCGGCTTCCCAGAGCCAATTTCGGCCGGGCACCCCCGTCGCGAATCAGCGGATTTTTGTTCGCCTCCCTGATTTCAATCTGCTATTCAAGGATTCAACATGAATCCCCAACTGCATTGGCTGGCTGGGCTGGCATGGCTGACGGCCATGGCGTTGCCAGCGGCCCCGTCCCCCACCACTAACAACCTCGTCCGTTTTCCCTGGCCGGAGGGCAAGCGGGCCGCGTTGAGCCTCAGCTTTGACGATGCCCGGCTGAGCCAGGTGGATGCCGGGCTGGGCTGGCTGGCCAGCCAGGGGGTAAAGGCCACCTTTTACGTTTCCCCCGGTAATGTCGGCAAACGCCTGGAGGGCTGGAAAAAGGCGGTGGCGGCGGGGCACGAGATCGGCAACCATTCCCTGAACCATCCGTGCACCGGGAATTTCCCCTGGTCCCGGGACAAGGCCTTGGAGGATTACACCATCGGGCAAATGCGCCAGGAATTGCGCGAAGCCACCCAACTCATCGAGTCCATGCTCGGGGTGTCGCCGCAGACTTTCGGGTATCCTTGCGGCCAGAAACTGCTCGGGCGCGAGGGCGGATCGCAAAGTTATGTGCCCCTGGTGGCCCATCAATTCCTGGCCGGGCGCGGCTACCTGGACGAGACCGCCAATGATCCAGCCTATGGCGACCTGGCCCAATTGCTGGGAGTGTCCAGCGACAACCGCAGCTTCGAGCAGTTCCTGCCGCTGCTGACGCAGGCCGTGGAGCGGGGCGGCTGGCTGGTGCTGGCCGGCCATGAGATGGGGAACACCAACCAGTTCCAAACCACGCGGCTGGATGTGTTGGAAGCCGTCCTGGCTTATGCGCGGGATCCCGCCCATCCCCTGTGGATCGACACCGTGCAGGCGGTCGCCACTTATGTGGCGGGCCAGCGGGGAGAGGCGGTCCAGCGCCCCCGGCCGGACTACCAGGATGCCTTGCTCCCCACCGAGCGGCGCCTGGAGGACTTGCTGAGCCGCATGACCCTGGAGGAAAAAGTGGGGCAACTCAACATGCCGTGTGTTTATGTCGGGGAGCTGGGCGGCTCCGACGCCGCCAAAATGGAAGCCTGCCGGAAATTCGCCGCCGGGAAATGGGTGCCGGGGATCGGCCCGGCGGGTGGTTTTTTCACCCTGGCCAACACCATCCTGCACCAGGGCCCAAAGCAGCAAGCCGGGTTTTTCAACGAACTGCAGCGGACCGCCACCCGGGCGACCCGCCTCCAAATCCCCCTGCTCCAGACCGAGGAGGGCACCCATGGCCTGATGTGCAGCGGCGGCACCATTTTCCCGGAAGGCCTGGCCCTGGGGAGCACCTGGAATCCCGCCCTGCTGCAGCAGATTTACGCCGCGGCCGCGCGCGAAGCGCGGGCGGTGGGCATCCACCAATTATTCACCCTGGTGGTGGAGCCCAACCGCGATCCCCGCCTGGGCCGCAACCAGGAAGGCTATGGTGAAGATCCATACCTCTGTGCCCGGATCGCCGAGGCCATCGTCCAGGGCGCGCAGGGCGATCAAGTGTCCGCGCCTGACAAGGTCGTCGCCGGCCTGTGCCATTACCCAGGCCAAAGCCAGCCCCTGAGCGGCCTGGAGCGGGGCGCCATGGAAATCTCCGAACGCACGCTGCGGGAGGTGTTCCTGCCCCCCTGGGTGGCTGGCATCCGCCGGCACGGCGCCCTGGGAGTGATGGCCACCTACCCGGCCGTCGACGGCGTCCCAACGCACGCGTCGGATTTCATCCTCGGCCGCATCCTGCGCCAGGAATTGGGCTTCGATGGCCTCGTCTTGAGCGAAGGCAGCGGCATCTCCACCCTGCTCTACGAAGGCCTGGCGGACTCCGAACAAGCCGCCGGCGAACAAGCCCTGCGGGCGGGGGTGGATGTGGGCATCTCCCACGAAAGAGCCTACCTGCAGGATCTGGTGCGGAGCGTGCGGGAAGGCCGAACCCCCATGGAACTGGTGGACCGCTCGGTTCGCCGGGTGTTGAAACAGAAATTCCGCCTCGGCCTTTTTGAAAATCCGCTGGCCGATGAGCGGCGGGCGCTGGCGGTTTCGCATGCCACCAACCACGTGGCGCTGGCCCTGCAGGCGGCACGGGAGGGCATTGTGTTGCTGAAAAACGCAGGCGGCTTGCTGCCGCTGAAAACGAATCTGGCTTCCCTGGCCGTCATCGGCCCCAACGCCGATCACCCGCTCAACCAACTGGGCGATTACACCGCGTTAAAGGTCCTCCAACCCGTGGTAACCGTCCTGGCCGGCCTCAAGGCCGCCGTGTCACCGCAGACCCGGGTTACCTATGTCCAAGGCTGCGCCGTCACCGGCCGGGAAGTGAACGAAATCGAGCAGGCCCGGATCGCCGCCCGGGCCGCGGAGGTGGCGGTGGTGGTGGTGGGCGAAAACGAATGGCGCGCTCCCGGCAAAAAAGGAACGGACGGTGAAGGCTACGACGTGGCCACCCTGGAACTGACCGGATTGCAGGAGCAGCTCATCCAAGCCGTGCACGAAACCGGCACCCCCACCGTCGTGGTTCTGATCAATGGCCGCCCCCTGGCCACCCGCTGGGTGTCGGCGCATGTTCCAGCCCTGGTGGAGGCCTGGATTGGTGGCGAGTTGGGCGGCCAGGCGGTGGCGGACGTTTTATTTGGCGCCTGCAATCCGTCCGGCCGGCTGACCATTACCGTGCCGCGCCACGCCGGCCAACTGCCGGTCTATTACAACAGCAAACCCGCGAAAAACTATTGGGTGAACCATGGCTGGGGCAAACCTTACGCGGACCTGGATCCCGAGCCGCTCTATGAGTTCGGTTTCGGTTTGAGCTACACGCAGTTCGAATACCGCCAGCTGAAAATCAGCCCGGCCAGGACGGGGCCCGGCGGCCGCCTCACGATCACCTGCCAGGTGGCCAACACCGGCTCGCGCGCCGGGACGGAGGTGGCGCAACTTTACCTGCGCCGCGCGATCTCCACCATGGTTGTTCCCGTCCTGCAATTGCGCGGCTTTGCCCGGCTGACTCTCAACCCCGGAGAAACCAGGGAAGCGCAATTCACCCTGGGCCCCGATGAATTGGCATTGCTGGACCGCCACCTCGAGTGGGTGGTGGAACCCGGCAAATTTGAAGTCATGGTCGGCGCCTCCTCCAAAGACATCCGGCTGCGCGGATCATTCGAGGTGACGATGAAGCCTTGAGCCCGGGCCGGCGTCTGAAAAACATGGGCATGATTGCGGCGGTGAAAAATTGGTGGGCCAGCCAGCCCTGGGCCTGGGTGTGCCTCGGTTTGCTGGGGGCCTGGCCTGGCTGCGCTTTGGCTGAAAACTGGCCCCAATGGCGTGGGCCTTTTTTCAATGGCGCCACCTCGGAAACCAACCTCCCGGCGCAATGGACCCTGGCCGACCCCTCGGTTTGGAGCACCCCGCTGCCGGGCCGCAGCGGCGCCACCCCGGTGGTTTGGGATAACCACGTTTTCGTATCCAGCCCCGACCCCGAAAAAAACCTGCGTTTGTTCTGCATCCAGGCCGTGGACGGCAAAATCCTCTGGTCCCGGAAAGTGGGCGAAGGGGACCGCGTGCAGGGCAAAAACAACCTGGCCTCCTGCTCGCCCGTCACCGATGGCCAGCGCGTTTATGCCTTGTTCGGGTCCAGCGACCTCGCCGCGTACGATTTCCACGGCAACCTGGCCTGGCAGCGCCAACTCAGCGGGGAATTTGGCGCTTTCGCCAACTTGTTCCTCTATGGAGCCAGCCCCCTCCTGTATGCCGGAAAACTTTACGTGCCGCTCCTGCAGCGCAATCCGCCCACCTATGGCCACGCCCTCGATGGCCGGCCCACCCGCCAATCCTGGCTGATCTGCCTGGACCCGGCCACCGGCCGCACCTTATGGCGGCACGAGCGGCCCTCGGACGCCCGCGAGGAAGCCATGGAGGCCTACACCACTCCCCTGCCCCGGGCTGGCGCCAACGGCACGGAACTCATTCTCCTGGGCGCCGATTGTGTCACCGCCCACCACCCGGACACCGGCGCTGAAATCTGGCGTTACTCCGGTTTGAACCGCCTGAAAAACCCGGGCGGGCGCATTGTCCCCAGCCCGGTGTGCGCCCCCGGCTTGGTCTTCGCCTGCGGGCCTAAAAGGGAGATGCTGATCGCCTTGCGAACCGGCCGCTCCGGCCAACTGGGGCCCCCGGATGAAGCCTGGCAAACCACCATCTATGTGCCGGATGTCTGCACGCCTTTGTATTACCGGGACAAGCTCTTCGTGCTGGATGGCGACCGCCAGGTACTGACTTGCTTCCAGCCGGCCACCGGCGAAAAAGTCTGGCAGGGCCGCTTGGGCATCCGCGAGATCTTCAACGCTTCCCCCACCGGTGCCGATGGCAAAATCTATTGTGTCAGTGAAGAAGGCACCGTGGTGGTGGTTTCCGCCGGGGAAAAGTTTGAAATTCTCGCCACCATTCCCATGGGCGAAGGCCCGGTGATGTCTTCGGTGGCAGTCGCCGGCCGGCGGCTATTCATCCGCACCTCCAAAAGCCTCTATGGCATCGCCGCCCAGTAGGGAGCCGAACCGGCTCACGCAGGAACCACCGGCTGCATGGGCCGCATTTTCGGCAGCAACAGGTGGACCAGGCCCAGCGCCATCAAATATGCCAGGGAGGCCATGATAAAGAGCGGCTGGTAGGCATGCCCCTGCTGCAGCACCAACGCCTGGGCGGGCAGGCAAAACAGGCTGCCCCCCGCACCCGCGGCCAGGCCGCCCCCCCCAGCCATGCCCGCCGCGCTGGCCAGGACATACAAAGACTGTGATAATTGCCCCTCCTGCAAAACGTGCCCGGCGATCTTGGCGAAAATCATGCCGCCGATGGCGCCGGCCATCCCGCCGATCCCAACCACGGAACTGACGTATTGCCGGGGCACGGTGTCCGACACCACCGTGTAAAGATTAGCCGAAAAGCCCTGGTGGGCCGCCGCCGCCAGGCCGATCAGGCCGACCGCCAGCCAAAGCTGGCTCACCGAGGAGGCCGTATATATGGGCACGACGCACAGCGCGCAAACCAGCAAAGCGGTTTTGCGCGCGGCATTGACACTCCACCCGCCTTTCAGCCAATGGGAGGAGAGCCAGCCCCCGCCGATGCTCCCCACATCGGCGAACAGGTAGATGGCCACCAGCGGTGCTCCCAGATCCTGGAGGTTCAGGTGATATTGTTTGTTCAGAAAGCTCGGGATCCAAAACAGGTAAAACCACCAGACTGGGCTGACCAGGAAATTGGCCAGCAAAAAAGCCCAGGTTGGCCGGCAGCCCAGCAGCGCCAGCCAGGATACCCGCACCGCGGGATCCGGGGCATCGCTCTGAATATGGGCCAGTTCAGCCTGGCCCAGCCGGGGATGCGTGGCCGGATGGCGGTAAAGCCACACCCACGAGCACAGCCAGAAAAACCCCAGGCTGCCGGTCACCCAAAAGGCCGCCGGCCAGCCGAACCGCAGGGTCAGCCACGGCACCAGGATGGGCGTGACCAACGCCCCGACATTGCTGCCCGCATTGAAAATGCCGGTGGCCAGGGCCCGCTCCTGGCGGGGGAACCACTCCGCCACCGTTTTGATGGCGGCCGGGAAATTGCCCCCCTCCGCCAAACCCAGGCCGGCGCGCACGGCGCAAAATCCGGAAACCGACCGCATCCACCCGTGCGCCACCGCCGCCACACTCCACAAGCCCACCGCCAGGGCATACCCCAAACGCAGGCCGATCCAGTCCATCATCCGGCCCCCCACCAGGTAGCCGATGGCATAGGCCGCCTGGAAGGAGAAGACGATCTGGGCGTAATCCTTTTCCGACCACCCGAGTTGCACCTCCAAGGTTTGCTTCAGGATGCCAATGATCTGGCGGTCGATGTAATTGATGGTGGTGGCGAAAAACAAAACCGCGCAAATCACCCAGCGGAACCAGCCCCGCCGGCGGGGTGCGGACGTCTCTTTTTCCGGTGTTGTTTTCGAGTCCATAGGAGTCGAATTATCCATGCGAAGCCCGCTGCGGTCCACAGAAATGGCCAGCCGGTCTCCTCATTCACCAGGCGTCAATCGGCCGCGGTGGCCCCCACCTCCACGATATGCGCGCCCGGATTCAGGCTGTGGAACAGCAGGTTCACCCGGATGTACCGCACTTCGCGCGGAGCAAAACCGAACGCATCCCCCGCCGCTGTCGCCGGCTGGACGTTCCCTCGCTGATCGCCCGCCAGAAACCAATCCCGGCCATCGGCGGAAACCTCGACCGTATATTGGTAGTAACGGCCATTGCCCCAGTAGGTCCAGACGTGGACCCCCTTGAGGCGGCGCACTTTGCCGAGATCCACCTTCAGCCACTGCGGCCAGGGATCGGCCTGCCAGCTCGAGTCCAGGCTCAAGTTGCCGTCCGTGGCCAGTTCAGGGCCGTGATCCGGCAGGCTGGCGGACGCTTCCACCGCGCAGCCGGTGGCCAGGTTTTTGATGATTGAAAAAGATCCATGTTCGGCGGCGAAACGGCGCTGGCGTTCTTCCGCCGTCAACAGGGCGGGAGCGGTCACCTTCTGCAACTGGCCCCCTTTCTCGACGCTTTCCCGGGCCAGCCGCCCGTATTCGTGCAGGAACGCCTCGCGGACCAGGGCAAAACTGAGCGGCTGCGGTCCGGGGCGTTTTTCATCGGGGAGCAGGAATGGCTGGCCGGGTTGGATGATGGGGCGGCCCTGTTTATCGATCCCGGCAAAACGGTTCGCGGAACGATAATCGGTGAGGATGGCGGCCAGGGTGCCCTCATGGGCGCCCGGACGGTCCTTCCATTCCAGCGTGATCCGCGTGGCGTCCGGGCTGACCAGGAGGGAATCCCCCTCGCGGCGTTGCGTGCGCGCATCGGTGGTGAATCGAACCAGTTCTTTGAACCAGGGCACCCGCAGCCGCACCGCAGCCGGCGGGGTGTGGAATCGTCCGGATAAGGTCACCGTCGCGCTCTCCGGTTCGAAGTTCATCACCGCCTCCACC
Organism: uncultured Verrucomicrobiota bacterium; assembly: GCA_903845125.1. Lineage (GTDB taxonomy): Bacteria > Verrucomicrobiota > Verrucomicrobiia > Limisphaerales > UBA1319 > CAIMWS01. The sequence continues at coordinate 46,491 of CAIMWS010000506.1, read as the reverse complement.
AGGCCAAACTCCGTGGGGGCATTTTTCAGGCTCACCCGGGCGCCGGGTTTCACCCACGCCGGCGAAAGGCAATGGAAGAGCCACAGTTCCCTGCGGTCAGGCTCCAGGCCGCACCGGCCGCCATATTCCATCAGCACCAGGTTGCGGACCATCAACCCCTGTTTGCTGGTGCCCCACACGTGCGGCGGCGGGCAGCCGGGATCCACCTGCCGGTCGGTCCACGGCACGACCAGGTTTTCAAAGCTTTCATGGGTCGAGCCGCTGTGGAGCAATTGGTGGTAGAAATCTTTCCAGGCCGTGAAGGCGTCACCCATCGCGGCATACTGCTCGATCATGTTGGAAGTGATATACTGGTGCAGGTGCTGGCCATGGCGGTAGGTCATGATGCCCTCGGCATACCCTTGGCGGACCTGGTTGAGCGTTCCCCTCACCCGTGGATCCCCCGGGGCCAGGACCTCGGTCGGGCAGGCCAGCAGCATGTTTTCCCAATCGGAGTTACACCCATAATCCGGGAATCCGCGTGGGGCGGCGGGACCGCTGAGGAAATCGTAAAGCCCGGTCGGCACATAGCCGTTCGGTTTGGCTGAAGCATCGATCGCCTTGCGTAGGCTGGCCTCGTAGGCGTGGGCCAGGTCGGTCCAGGCGCTGGCGTCCCGGGCTTCCCCCAGGAACCGGGCCACGCGCACCGCGCACCGTACCCCCATGAGGGCGAACAGGTTCTGCCCGGTGTAGTGGCCATCGATCATTTCCGCGTCGTAGGGCCAGCAGCGTGGCAGCAGCCCGTATTGATTGGTCCGCACCGAATTTTCCACAAAGGCCACGGCTTGACGCAGGCTGGGGTAGATTTTCCGCGCCAGTGCCTGGTCCTGGGTGAACAGCACCGTCATGGCGATCGAATAAAGGATGTGCCCCTGGGTGGCGGGAATGATGCGGCCTTGGGAAACCGCCCGGTCGAAATACAGGCCATCCGCCTGCTGCTGCGCCAGGGAATCGGGAATGAGGCGTTCCTTGGGATGCTCCAGGTAGCCGCTGGTCAGGCAGTGCATCGTCACCTCCGGCACTGAGGTAAGGAAAAAATCCGGGTAGGGCAGGCCGTCCGTCTGCATCCGGCGCCCATTTTGGCTACGGGTGCCGAGCAGCAGGTGCACCAGGCTGGCGCGGTGGGCATCCTGGACCCGCCGCTCCGGAAATTCAAACTCGGCGCAGCCGGCCAATTTCTCCCGCCAATAACGGATCGTCCGGGCGCGATAAGCCCCGTAATCGGCCCGGGCCAGTTTTGCCAGGAATACCGTATTGCTTCCGGGCACTGGAATTCGCGGCATTTTGAAGGTGGCGGCAAACGTCTCACCCGGCCGCAGCGGGCGCTGGTAACGGACCAGGCAGCACTCGGCACGGGCGGTCAGGCTCTGCTCAAACCCGGCAAACGGTTTCTCGTAAGCGACCCCCGGCACCGCCTCCCGGCTGGCTCCCGGAGGGAAGGCGCAGACCAGCTTTCCATCGCGGAAGCTGGCGGCATCAGTCATCTCGTAGCGCCAGGCGGGGGAAAAGGCCACCCCGCCATTCCGGTAATCCCGCCCGCTGTGCCGCAGCGCCGCCGTCCACTTCCCACCGGCCAGCTGCGCCCCCCCATTATGCATCCGCACCTGCACAAAGTTGACGGTGTTCTCTTCGGCCTCCCCCTCGAGCGGAAAGGCAAAATATTCGATATCGTAGCCGATGCCACCCGCCTGCCAGGCGAATTGCACCACCGGAATCCACCCCTCCAAAAAGGTTTTGCTGCGGGCCAGCAAGGGCACGTCGTTCGAGCCGTGGAAAAAACAGAGCTCGGCATGGCGGGTGAACACCGCTCCATCATAGGTGATCTGCGTGACATCCGGCTGATAAGGCACCCCGATCACCGTCGTTGATTTGGCCAGGTAACACCATTCGGCTTGGGGATCGTCCAAAGCGGGATCCATCATGGCGGCCCCGCCCACACTCAGGGTTGCCAGCCAGGCCGCGGCGATTCCGGCTGCGAGACCGGCCACAGGCAAATAGTTTCCTGGCTTCCGGCCTGGCCGCCGGGAATTCTTCAGTCGGGCAATGTGCAGCATCATGGTTCCTTCAGTTGGTGGGTAGAACTTGCGGTGTTCAGGGCGGCGCGGCAAGGCCTAAATTCCCCCCTGTCGCGGGCCGGCATTTGGGCCGGGAATTTTGTTTCGCCCAGGCCCGGTTTTCGGTAGCCTGACTGCCCGCCATGAGAAACGAAAAAATGCTGTCGGTGGATAACACGTTGCTGCTGGTCATCGACTTGCAGGAAGCCTTCCGCAACCACGTTCCCGGTTTCGACCAGATCGTCGAGCGCACCCGGATCCTGGTGGAGGCGGCCCGGTTGCTGGGGGTGCCCGTCATCGTCACCGAGCAATACCCCAAGGGGCTGGGCAAGACCGTGGAACCATTGCAACCAGCGCTGGACCAAGCCACCCGGTTCGAGAAGACCGGCTTCAGTGTTTTCCAGGATGACGCCGCCCGCGAAGCCATCCTCAACAGCCAGCGCCTGCAAATCCTCATGGCGGGCATTGAGTCCCATGTCTGCGTGGCCCAAACCGCACTGGATGCCCTGGCTTTCGAGCGGATGCCTTTCCTGGCCGCCGATGCGGTGGGTTCCCGCAAAGAGCTGGACCGCCAGCTGGCCCTGGACCGCCTGCGCCAGGCCGGAGCCACCATCACCACTTCCGAGGCGGCGATCCTGGAATTAACCGTAGCCTCCAGCCATCCCCAGTTCCGGGCCATTTCCAAGCTGATCAAAACCTGATCCCCCGCTGGGCTGGCTTTTGCATTCTAAAAAGCCAGGCCTTTTATAATTGTGACCAGCGCCCCGGCCGGTTAAGGTAAGTGAAATTCAACGGCAATGCGCTTATGTTCAAAGAAAAGATGAAAACCCTTGTGGCCGGACTGCTCTTCACGCTGCCGGCCCGGATTCAAGCCGAGGTTCCCGGTGGAACAGCCGGGGATTGGCACGCCAAGACCTTGTGGGAGGCTCTGCTTTACACCGTCCTGTTTGCCCTGGTGGGGATCGTGCTCTCCATCGTTGGGTATAAAATATTCGACCTCGCCACCCCGGGGGATCTGCACCGCGAAATCATCGAAAACAAAAACCTGCCCGCCGCCATGATCGGCGCGGCGGTGATTATCGGCACCTGCATCCTCGTCGCGGCCGCCATCATCGGCTGAACGGCTCCTTGGCAGCCGGGCGGAAAATGATTGCCGGCTGCCGCCGTCCTCGGTAAGCGCAGGAATATCCCATGAAACGCTGTAAAAAGGTGATTCTGATCCTGTCCGGGGCCTTGACCACACTGCCCATGGGCTGCTCCCGGCAGCCCCGCGATTTGCCCCCGGTGGAGCTATCCACCGAAAACACTTACACCAACAACCACTACGTGCCCGGGGCCGGCTACTACCACGCGCATTATGGCAACTGGTTCCCGTATCCCTATAACCACTACGATCCGGCGCGGGGCTATTTCGCGGGCGGTTCCTGGTCTCCGGAAGCCCACACCAGCGCGCTGACCGCCTCCAAGCCCGCCTCCGGCGCCGTGGCCAATGCCCAGGCCGCTCATTCAGCCCTGCGCGCCAAGGCCGCCAGCAGCACCACCCGCACCGGGTTCGGCCGGTCGGCCACTTTCCGCACCGGAATTAGTTAAGGAGGCGATCCGTGATCGGCCGCACAACTATGGCGCAGCAGTTTGGCCGGCGGGCAAGGCGGAAACCAGGCGCATATTTTTTGGGATCTGGAACGAGTTCACAACAAAACCAGCGGGCCAAGGAACCAGCCAGAATGCGTGGGTCATCCTGAGCCGCCCCGAGCCACCAGCCATACCATGCAACGGCACACCATCCAACCCCGGCCCGATTGGCCGGCAAAAGTCGAAGAAACCGGGCTGACCTATCACACCCACGACGAGGGGCCTTATTGGGATGAATCGGCCTTTTACGAATTCTCGAGCCGCGAGGTCGATGAACTGGAAGCCGCCGCCAATTCCCTGCATGAACTATGCATCCAGGCCGCAGAGGCCGTGATCACCCGTGGCTGGTTCCCGCGGCTGGGCATCCCCCAGCGGGCGGTGCCCGCCATCCTCGAATCCTGGGAACGCGACGACTTCAGCCTCTATGGCCGGTTCGACGTGGTTTATGATGGCCGCCAGCCACCCAAATTGCTGGAATACAACGCCGACACCCCCACCTCCCTGGTGGAAGCGGCGGTCACCCAATGGTATTGGCTCGAGGAGTTGTTTCCCGGATGCGATCAGTTCAATTCCCTGCACGAACGGCTTGTGGCCGCCTGGAAATCCGTCTCCGCCGGCTGCCTTCATTTGTGCAGCGTCAAAGACCATCTGGAGGATGAACAAACCGTGCTCTACCTGCAGGACACCTGCTTCCAGGCCGGTTTCAACACCAAACTCCTCGCCATCGAGGACATCGGCTGGAATTCCGCCCGCGGCCGTTTCACCGATCTGGAGGACCGGGAAATCGAAGCCTGCTTCAAGCTCTACCCGTGGGAGTGGATGTGGGAGGACGAATTCGCCGGGCACCTTCCGGGCTCCCCCACCCAATTCATCGAGCCCGCCTGGAAAATGCTGCTCAGCAACAAAGGGATTTTGCCCATCCTATGGGAGCTGTTCCCCGGGCACCCCAACCTGCTGCCCGCTTATGAAACCGCCGATCCCCTGGGGGCTGATTTCGTGCGCAAGCCCAAGCTGGGACGCGAAGGGGCCAACACCACCATCCGCCTGGGTGGCCAGGTGCGCGAGGAAAGCGATGGCGCCTACGGAGCGGAAGGCTTTGTTTACCAGGCCGTGGCCCCGCTGCCGGACTTTGCTGGCAACCATCCCATCCTCGGCTTGTGGATTGTGAACCACGAAGCCGCCGGCCTCGGCATCCGCGAGGACCGGAAAAGGATCATCGGCAATACCAGCCGCTTCATTCCACACCGGTTCTCGTAACGACCAGCCGTATTCCTGCCTTGGGCAGGGTGGTGATTGCGCCACCGGATATGAGCTGGGACGACCAGCCAGCCATCGCTGGCGCCATCATTTGCCTGGCTCAGGTTGGCCGGCGGCGCGCTCCCGGAAAAGGCGCTCCACGACGGTCCACGCCGGGAACCGAGTTTTGCGGTCGCGGCTGACATAACCGTAGGGGCTGATCACATTCACGCCATCCGAATAGCAGGCATGGTCCGCCCAAGGGTGGCGGGCATAGACCCACAGCGCGCCGCCCACCGCCCCCAGCGAAGCGCACAAGCCCTTGAACTCGGCCTCGGTCGCGATGGCCTGGAGCCGGGCGCCCGCCGCCCCGCTTTCACCACCGGGGTATCCAAACTCGCCCAGCACAATCGGTTTCCCCGGAAATTGCCGGTGCAGTTTGGCGAGGGTGTCCACCATAAACCGGGTGGCCTCCGGCAATCCGGCCTCCAGGGCCGGGGCCGCCAGGCTGAGGTGGTGGCTGGGGTAAACATTCACCGCGATGACATCATCAAAACGATAAAACGACTCCCAGCCCGGCTTGTTGAAACAGTTGGAAACGTGGGTCCAGGGGCGTGAGGGATCCAGCGTCTGCCCATATTGGACCAACAGGCCGTTGCCTTCCGCCACCTCGGCGCGCTCTTCGGCATTTTCATTGCTCACGGACCACAGGATGATGCACGGATGGTGATTATCGCGCAGGACCATTTTGCGCAGGGTCCGCCGGGCGTTTTCCAGGACCAGGGGCGCGTCGGCGGGAGTGAGAGCATACCCGGCGTTGGGCGCCGGATGATCGACGTGGCCCCATTCGTTCATGCCATTCTCGGCCAGGACCAGGAGACCCAGTTCGTCACAGATATCCAATTCCCCGGGATGGTGGGGATAGTGGCAGAAGCGCACAAAATTGCCGCCGATCTGCTGGATCGCGGTGAAATCCTCCCGGGCCTGGGCGAGGTCCACCGCCATCCCCGTGCGTGGGGAATCCTCGTGGCGGTCGAACCCCATCAGGAACAAGGGCTCGCCATTCAGGAGCAGGCGGGCATCCTTGACCTCCACCCGGCGGAACCCTACGCGGCGGGTCAGGCAATCCAGGGTCCGGGAGTCCCTGGCCACCGTCACTTGGACGGTGCAGAGGGAGGGCGTTTTCGGCGACCAGGCCGGGGCGCCGGGCACGAATCCCGCCAGCGCCAAATCCACGGCTTGCCCCGGCGGCAAAGGGGACTCCGGGGAGCGCAGCCAGGCCAGTTCCGTGCCTTTGGCGTCCAGCACCCGGGCCTGGAGCCGCACCGCCACCGCCTGGCTGGCCTCGTTGGTGACCGCGGCGCGCAGGCGGAGCTGCCCGCCCCCCGGCTCGGGCCAGGTGTCCACCAGGGTATGGAGCAGGCGGATTTCAGCGGTGGCCACCACGCTGGCCTCCCGCAGGAAGCCGCCCTGGCCATACCAGCCCTCAAACAGCGGGAACTGCCCCCGGGCCCGCAGGTTGTCGATGCGCACGGTGAACTGGTTTTCCTCCCCGATTTTCACCAGCTCCCCGAGGGGCAGCGCGAACGGCAGGAAGGCGTCGTGGTTTTCCCCCGCCGGTTTGCCGTTCACCCAGACCTTGGCGTTGTAATTGAGGCCCTCGAAGTGCAGGGCCAGCCGCCGCCCGCGGAATGCTTCCGGGATAAACAGGCGTTTGCGGAACCAGCCAATGCCGGTGTAGTGCTCCATGCCCGGCCCGCAATGATCGAAGGCCACCGGCACCTCCACGCTCCGCCCGGATGCCTCCGGCCAGCCGGCCGCGAACCAGCCCGCCGTTTCCCCCTCGTTTTGGCGGTCCGCCTGGAAGCTCCAATTCCCGGTGAGGCTGATTTGCGTGCGGCCGGAGGTTTCATCCTCGGGCAGCATCCGCGGACGCAGGACCGCAAAAGGCTCCCGCACTCCGGGATTCCGGCTGAATGCCCACAGGCTGGTGTTCAGCTCCCGCAGGGCGAGCGTGGCGGTGATCCAGCTATGCGTCCACCCGCTCTCAATGGTCCAGGCGCCCCAGCCCCAATCGCCGTCCGAGGCCCAGTAATCCCATTTCTTATAATCGAATCCGCGGTACCAGCTGCCGTCCAGCTCGGGCCGGGTTTCGCTCCGCGTCTGGGTGCGGATGAAGAAATCAGCCATTTTCGCGGCAGACTGCGCGTAGCGCTCCTCGCCCGTTGCGGCCGCGGCCTCGTGCATGCCGAGGAACGCGAAGTTGATGCTATACAGGGCATCGGTGGCCGGATCCCCCGCCTGGTGGGTGATCGCGCACTCCCCCGTGCCGTAGGCTTCATTGGCGCCCAGCACGGTGCCCGGGATTTGCGGGATCGCCCCGCTGGCATCCTGCAGGCCCATAATGTAGCGGGCGATGGTGTCCAGCCACTGGCGATGCTCGGGGGTGTCGTCCGCGCGCACCAGCCAGGCCAGCGGCAGGAGCATCCGGCAGCGCTCCTGCTCCACCCGGTTGGCCTCCAGCCGCCAGTTCGGATAGGCCGCCATCATCATCCGCAGGCCCTGGCGCGCCCGCTGCAACAGCGGCTCCCACCGGGTTTGTTCGTAAAGCCACAGATAGCCGGTCCAGAGCCAGGACTCCATATGGGGACAGTAATCGACATAATTCAACTCGTGGAAATACCGCCAACCGTGTGCCTGGAGGGCCTCCTCGGAGAGGTTTTGCGGCCGGAAGCCATACAGCCCGGTGGTCCGGAAATTGGCGAGGATGGTGCGGACAATGGCTTCGTCCCAGCGGTTGGTCTGCAGCAGCGCCGCCGCCGCGATGGCCGAAAGCACCGCCCGCGCGTTGTCATCGCCCCAGTAGGTGGAATTGGAGTTTTCATCCCAGCCGAGCAGGCCATAGGACGGGCTGTCCGGACGGGCACGCGGCCCCTGGGAAATGCTCGAGTTGAAGAAGACGAGGTCGCTGAGACGCCCGGCGCGGGCCCGGGCATCCGCATCGGCGAACAGGCTGGCGCCGCAGGCCAGGCCCATGGCGGCCTCCAGGTTGCAGTCGGCCCGCACGCTGCGGCTTACGGCCTGGTTGCCGCGGAAAAAGATCCGTTTGCCAATGTATCCCTCGGCAAAGCCGTGCGAACCATCGCCCAGGGGCGCTTCCGCCGGCAGCGGATCATAACCCCGGTGGACCTCCGGGGGCCAGCCCGGATTGATGAACAGGCGGGATTTCACGTACCATTCCGCACCGCGCCGGACCGCCTCGCGCCCCGCTGCGGCGGGCAGGCGGGCGGTGGCGCCAAAGGCGGGACGGACCGTGGGGGTCCAAACCACTGCGGGCGGCTCCTGGCCCGGCTGGAGCCAGCCGAGGATCATGCGCCAGACGGGGCCCCAGGCCTCCGTGGGGGCGTAACGGGCCGTCACAAATTGGCTGAGTTTGGTGGTGGCCACCAGCACCCGGCCCGGCGCGGATTCGAACAGGATCGGGTGGGTCACCGCCGGGAGTCCCAGGGCCAGTTTATCGTAACCCTCCACGCAGGCCAGCACGAGGTGGGGAGCGGCCGCCCTGGCCGGCAGGTAGTGGCAGTCGTGGATCACCAGGATGCGATCCCTCGCCAGGGCGGGGCCGAAAGCATCCGAGGTGACCACCGTCCGCTCCCTGATGGCGTTATAATAGCCGGTCTTGAGATACGCCACCGGCCCCAACTCCAGCCCCGGCACCTGGCTGGGGAACTCCACATACAGCCGCAATTTCTTGCGCGCCGCCGCCGTGAAAACCGCCGCCTCCAGCGGGGTGGTTTGTTGCGGGTAGCCTGCCGCCAGGATCAGCACTCCCGCACCTTCCGGGGCGGCGGCCACCGCCCCGGCCGCAGTATCCCAGCGCGGGAATTCATGGCCGCCCGCCGCCAACGCCTGGTGGAGGTCGTTGCCGGGCTCGCAGGCGAATACCAATTCCGGCCGGGCGGCCACCGCCGGGGCGGAGGCCAAAAGCCAGGCCAGGAGGAGGGCTCGGGGCCATCGATCAACCAGATTGCTTGGATTCATAGGATCGCTGCTTTATACGCGCTGGCGGCCGGCGCATCAACTGCTTAAATCAGTCGGCAAACAACCCATCCCGGTCGGAGCGCCGGGCGGGATCAGCGTCCCACCAATATTGCGCAGTCGCCTGGGGGCCGCTGCGGATCTGTTCGTTCAGCGGTTTGGCTGGATAAGGCCGGGCGCTGGTGTCCGCGAAGAGGATGTTGGCCCGATGCTGGTGCTGGTCGGATATCAAATACAGGTGGGCGCCGCCGCCGTAATCCTTGGGCGCGATCACCGAACCCCACAAGACCCCTTGCGCCGCGGGGTTCCCCCGCAGCTTGGCCGCCAGGCGGTCCGAAAGGCTGTCCGCCACCACCAGGGTCTCGCTCGGTTTGGTGATGTTGCCCAGCTTCACTTTCATGGAAGCCCCAAACTCGGGAAAATCGTTCCCCAGGTTGGCGTAATTATAGCCGTAGCTGAGGATATCTCCGGAATAAACCGCCCGGTTATACCGCGCCAGTTGCTGGATGAGGAGGAGCGCCGCCGGGCATTGCCAGGCCGGGAAATTCGAAACCGATTGGGCACCCCCGGCGGCCACGCGCCGCAGTTGCTCAAACCACAGCAAATAGCGATCGGAGGCCTTGGCCGGATCCGCCAATCCCCCGCCCGGCGTGCGCCCGGTGTAATTCGGCAGGACATCGCGGTTATCAGTGGCGTAGAGATTGAAAGCCACCCCCATCTGCCGCAGGTTGCTCAGGCAGTTGGCCCGGTGGGCTTTGGCTTTCGCGCTGCTTAAGGCTGGTAACAGCAGGCTGGCCAGGATCGCGATGATCGCGATGACCACCAGCAGCTCAATCAGCGTGAAAGCCGATCGCTCGCCCGGCCGGGTCGGAATCCATTTCAAGGTGGCTCGCATGTTGGTTCCTGGAGCCTGCGCCAAACACCTTCCGGAAGTTGTTTTTCAGAGGCTTGCCTGGATTTGTCTCCGCGGAAATCCCGGCTGAACCTGCCCCCCCCCGGGCAATTCCCTTGGCAACGTCTTCAGCTTAAGCCCAAAGACCGGTTGGTGGAAGCGGAAAAAAACAAACTATCCCCGCGTTCCCGGGGCTGGGAGCCGGTCCGGCCGGGGCGGACCCGTGGAGCAAACCGGGATCAGCGGCCCAGGGATTAATCCTGCAAAATGGCCCAGGCTTGGTCGAGCCGGCCGAGCTGCAAGTCGGCCTCCCGGATCCAGAAGAACAGCAGGCCCGCGTCGCCCCATTCCCAGCCCAGGTCGGGGTCGGAATCCAGCTGCAACAGGAGCCGCCAATCCCGGGCGCCTTCCTCCAAGGCGGCGGCGCGGGGATCGTTGTAGCCGCTGGCATCCCCGCAATACAGGTCATGGGTCACGAGCTGGGCTTCCCATTGCATTTCCCCCAGCAGGTCGTGGCTGTGGCCCAATACCTGGTGCCGTGGCTGGTCGGGGAGCAACTGCTCGTGGAGCATATCCCACAAATCCGCGTAATCCTCCAATTCGCTGGTGGCCAGCCCCATCGCTTCCTGGAGGAGGGTCCCCTCCGCCGGCAGGGAAGGCTCCACCGTAAAGCACAAGGGAAAAGCGGGCCGCACCGCCTGCTTTTGCCGCAGCGCGGCCGGCATGGGCGCCGGTACCAGGCTCCAGGCATCCCGCACCAGGATCACCCGCGCGCTGCCGCGGTCCGCGGGATCCAGGCCCGAGGGCTGGTGGTCCGTGTCGTAAAAAAACAGGGCCAGGCCCTCCGCCGGCACGGATCCCCAGGGAATCCCCGGGGGCAGTTCGGCGAAGTTGATTTGCGCCAGGAACGGCAGCGGAGATCCATGATGCTGGGGCCATTGGAATTGAGCCGGCACATCCGGCACGCCCCCCAACCGGGATCCCCCCAAACGGCCCTCTCCCAGGTCTTTCAAGATCCGCGCGGCGGGCAGGACCGCCTTTTCAATGACCTGGCTTCGGGCGAGCAGGTTGGTCTGGCTGAGGCAGTTCTTTAACAGTTCGTTCATGGCCGGAAAAACCCGTTCAGCGGCGCTCAGGCGGCCAGCAACCGGGCCAGTTCGTGGGCGATTTGCGGGGGATTCAGCACGTAATCGGCCACCCCCATTTTGATGGCCGCGGCGGGCATGCCGAACACGGCGCTGGAAGCCTGGTCCTGGGCAAAGGTGATCCCGCCGAGCCCCTTCAAATGCCGCAAGCCAGCCGCACCATCCACCCCCATCCCGGTCAACACCACTCCGGCGATGATCTGCCGCTCCGTTGCCCGTCGCACCGATTGCATGGTCACATCCACGGCGGGCCGCACGTAGTTCACCTCCGGATCAATCGTCAGCCGGATACGATGGGCGGAGTCGATGGTGCAATGGGTTCCGCTGGGCGCCACCAATATCCGGCGGGTTTCCAAAGCACTGCGCTCGCGCGCGAGAACCACGGGCATGGCCGCATACTTGCCGAGCGTGCTGATGAAGGAGGCGTTGATATATTGCGGCATGTGCTGCACCACCAGGATGCAGGCCTCCAGCGGAGGCAACAAGGCAAACAATTCCGGCAATACTTTAGGACCTCCGGTGGAAGCCCCGATCAGGACCAGGTTGACCATGGGTTCAGGCCGCGGGCGGCCCTGGCAGGTAGCTCAGGGCATTGCGGATGGTCTGGATGAACGTCTGGGGATTAAATGGTTTGGTGATATAATTGAACACATACTCCTGCAATCCCTCGCCCTTGGTGCCCGGCACCAGGTCCCCGGTGAGCATGCAAATCAGGTTTCCCTGTATGAGATGTTCTTCCACCAGCATCCGGATGATGTCCCACCCATCCTTGTCCGGCATGTGGACATCCATCAGGATCAGCCCGCGGAATCCCTCCCGCATGATCTGGAGGCACTCCTTCGCAGTTTCGGCAGGCACCACCTCAATGGATTCGGTGGAAAGGAGCAAGGCAACCATCGTCCGGAATTCCACGTTATCGTCAACCACCAGGATCTTGGTATTCATGCGGGCAAATGACCTTTCATGTCCGCTCATTATAAAGGCTGGTGGGGTTGGGTTCAATGGTTTAGTGGTTCGGCTCAAAGTGACCCGGCGAGGCGCCTTGGGGACGAAAAATGGTTTGCGGATGGCGCCTCGGGATGCTAGGCAAGGTGGACGTGGCTCGTGGATTCCAGGAACCCCTGTTTGATCGCTTCGCCTGGTCGGTGGCGATCCGGCATCTTTGGTTCAATCCCGGCCAGACCTTGCTGACCATGGGGGTGGTGGCCATCAGCGTCACCCTGATCGTTTTCCTCGGGGCTTTGATCGAAGGTTTGCAGCGGCGGCTGGTGAACAGCGTCACCGGTGCCACCGCCCACATCGTGGTCCGCCAACCGGAGCGGATCCCCCTGGCCGCCTGGCAAATACCGGCCCTGCAGACCAACCAAGTCCTGTACGTGGGCGAAACCATCAAGCTGGAACAGCGCCAGCGCAAAATTGAAGATTGGCAGGTCTGGATGCCCCGGCTCCAGGCGGCAGACGACAACGTCCTGGCGGTTTCCCCCGTGGTCGAAGGCCAGGGTTTTGTGTCCCGCGGCGCCCGGCGCCAGGCCGTCACGGTCACCGGCGTGCTGCCGGAGCGCCACAACCTGGTGGTGGATATTGAATCCAAGCTGGTCCGGGGCCGTTTTTTCGGCCTCAACGCCGGCGAGGTGACCCTCGGCTACCGCCTGGCGGAGGATTTCTCGGTAAAGCTGGGGGACAAGATCCGCCTGGTCAGCGCCGAAGGCAACGCCGGCACCTACACGGTGGCCGGCATTTTCGACACCGGCTTCAACCTCGTGGATAGCGGCACGGTATTCCTCTCCCTGCGGGACGCCCAATCCCTGTTTGGCCTGGGCATGGCGGTCACCAGCCTCGGCTTGAAGCTGAACCGGATTTTCGACGCCAACGCCCTGGCGGACCGGCTGATATTGCAGATCCCCTACGAGGCGCGGTCCTGGATGAAGGACAACCAGACCCTGCTCTCCGGCCTGAAGGCGCAAAGCCAGTCCTCCAACCTGATCCTGGCGTTCACCACCATCGCCGCCGGCTTCGGCATCGCCAGCATCCTGATCATGTCGGTGGTCAGCAAGCTCAAGGAGATCGGCATCCTGAAAGCCATGGGGGCTACGCGCCGCCAGATTGTGCGGATTTTCGCGGTGGAGGGAACCCTGGTGGCCATCCTGGGCAGCCTGGCGGGGGCGGCCCAGGGAACCGCCTTGAGCCTGCTGCTGGCCCAAATGCGCACCACTGCCAGCGCCACCGGCCGGCAGGTGGAGATCTTCCCCATGGCGCTGAACACACGCCTGGTTGTGGTGGCGATCATCGTCGCGGTGGTGGTGGGCTACATCGCCTCCCTTTATCCCGCCTGGCGGGCCGCCCGGATCAACCCCATTGAAGTCATCCGCGGAACATGAGCCAGCCCGTGTCAGCCGTACGCCTCTGCCAGGTGGCCAAAACCTACGACAACGGGGTGGCCACCCAAGTGCTCTTTGACATCAACCTGGAAATCGTTCCCGGTGAATTCGTGGCCATCGTGGGCGCCTCCGGCTCCGGCAAAACCACCCTCCTGAACCTGGCCGGCTTGCTCGACACCCCTTCCAGCGGGGACATTTTCCTGGGCGGCCGGAACGTCTCCCAGCTCGCCGAGGATGAGCGCGCCTATATCCGGCGGGATTATCTGGGCTTCATCTTCCAGTTCCATTATCTCCTGCCGGAGTTCAATGTCCTGGAAAACGCCCTCCTCCCCTGCCGCCTCCGCAGCCAGGCCACGGCGCCGGAAACCCGCGAACGGATGATCAGCCTCCTGCGGGAAGTCGGCCTCGGGGACCGTTTGTCTTACCGCCCCCAGCAACTCTCCGGCGGCCAGCAGCAACGGGTGGCCATCGTGCGCGCCCTGGCCAACGACCCCGTGCTCGTGCTCGCCGACGAACCGACCGGCAATCTCGACCGCAAAAGCGGCCGCGCCGTGTTCGAATTGATGCGCTTCCTCAACCAGACCACCCGCAAAGCCTTCCTCATGGTCACTCACGACGAAACCTTCGCCGCCGAAGCCGACCGGATCATCCACCTGGAAGACGGCCGCATCCGGCCTGCCCAATAGACGCCAAGCAGCCGGCCACGCGCCAGCGTTTGGACTGCGGCGCCGCTGCGGCGCGGCGCCTCCCAACGGAATGAAACCATTCCCGCGCAGTCGCCTTATCGTGCAGTAGAAAGCTGCTGGGCCTGCCCACCGTCAGGAGGCGGATCCGGATTTTTTCACTCCCTTTGGCCACCACTCCTCCATGGCCAACTTCAATTTCCAAGGGCTGATCGCTCCTCCCTGATGCAATTTCCTTCTTTTGGAAAAACTGGCAGTTTCCAATCGGCCAGCGTCGCTTTCCCACCAGTCTGTGGTGGTTCCCTGCGGCTGGCCTCCGGCCGAAGGGCTTACTCCAGGGACTGGCGCAGGATCACCTCGGATAACTTCGCCCAATGCTCCTGGCCAGGCACCCCCTGGTAGCATTGGAGGCTGATTTTGGGCGGGCCTTTGACGGGCAGGTCGCACACGCCGGCATCCGACCATTTTTCGGCCTCGCCGGGCCGGAACTGGCCGCGGATGCGTCCGCCTTCCACCCGGAGGCGCAACTGGACTTTCCGGTCGGAGATTGGGTTGATGGATACGGTGCGGCAGCGATCGTTTTGCTCGCGGCCCATGACCACCGTGAGGGCGCCATCCACAATCTCCTGGCCGATTTTCACCATGTTGCTGTCGTCGTAATACCAGACCAGGTCCACCTGTTCATACTGCCCGGTGGGATGATTTTCGAGGCGCAGGGTGACTTCGACCGGACCCCGGGCGGGATCCGGGGCCTCGCGCAGCAGCACATTCCGGGCGTTGTTGGCACCGCCCCACATATTTCCTGGCTGCACCCGGATTTCCAGCCCGGAGGCGGTGAGACGCCAGGCGGCGCGGTCTTCGCGCAGCCAGGTCCAGCCAGGCTGCATCTGGCCTTTGAATTCCTCTTTGAACAGGGATTCCGCGGCTGGAGCCTGGGTTGAATGCGCCAGGCAGGCGAACATCAAAACCGCCCAGGAGGGAAAGAGTTTCATAGGCAATGGCCCCCGGCCGCGCCTGCTGAGGGGCACGACCGGGGCTGAAGCAAGTTACGGTTTGATAGTGCCCACCCGGACGAAACTGACGCCGTGGCGGGGAACCTCGCATTCAAAACCGTCTTGGAACGTGCCAAGGTCCTTCTGGCGCCATAGGTCGCGGACTTTTTGATTGCCCTTGAGGCTGATTTCCTGCCAGGCCACGGCCACCTTGGACGGGGCGCGCCCGAGATTGAAGAGGCCCACCGCCCAGGTGCCATCTTCCATGGGCTTGGCCAGCACCGCCTCCGTCTTCGTCCGGCGCAAGACCAAAGCCTGTTTGCCCAGGGGATCCTGGTCCACTTCGATCACCTCGTGGTTGCACAAGACATTCAGGGTGAAGTCATCCAGCTTGGCCATGTCCCCACTGAATATCAGCGGCGCTGCCATCAAGCTCCAGAGGGACATGTAGGAGTATTGCTCATTGGGTGTCAGGTTGGTGGGAACGCCCTCGCCCATCCCCGAGGCATTGCCCACCCAGCCGATCAAAATGTAATCCGGATCGTTCCACGCGCCCGGCTTGGCGTAGTCCCAATGCGCGGCATTGCTAAAGCCGATCTTGTAAAAGCCAGGCAAGCCGCCGCCGCTTTCGAGCCCCAGGTCACCGGTGGTGCGCCAGCAGTGGCCCACTTCGGCGCCCCATTTCCAGACTTCGCCCATGCCATACTGGCAGAGGTTGAAGACGATGTCGCGGTCGAGCTTCAGCAACTCGCCCCACATGAGCTGGTAGGGCTTCTTGAGATGAGCCAGGGTGTTGCCACCCGCTTTGGAGGTATAAGAACACCAGTCGTATTTGAGGAAATCAAAGCCCCACTCGGCGAACGTGCGGGCGTCCTGGGCCTCGTGGCCATAGCTGGCTTCGTAGCCGGCACAGGTTTCGGGTCCCGGCCCGATGTAAGTACCGGCTTTGAGCCCTTTGGCGTGGATGTAATCGGTCATGGCCTTCATGTCGGGAAAGTGTTTATTGGAGAGCAGGCGGCCATTGGGCTCGCGGGTGGGGCCGCCGATCATGGGATCCTTGGAATTCACCTTCACCATCCAGCAATCGTCGATGTTCACATATTGGTAGCCGTAGTCCGCCATGCCGGTGGCGATCATCTGGTCGGCCGCCTGGCGCATCACCTTGTCAGTTACGCGGTTGTAGTGGATGTACCAGCTGTTCCAGCCCATGGGGGGCGTCAAGGCCAGGGTTTTGC
Organism: uncultured Verrucomicrobiota bacterium; assembly: GCA_903845125.1. Taxonomy (GTDB): domain Bacteria; phylum Verrucomicrobiota; class Verrucomicrobiia; order Limisphaerales; family UBA1319; genus CAIMWS01. The sequence goes on along the minus strand of CAIMWS010000506.1, from coordinate 30,167 downwards.
CCACCACAATGCGGAATTCCCGGTGCGCCTGCCCCTGGGCATTCCGGGCCGCCAGGGTGGCCTGGTAGGTGCCGGCCTTGGCCACCTGGCCGGTGATGATGCCCGTGGCCGGATCCAGTGCCAGGCCCTCAGGCAGGCCTTGGGCGCTGAAAGTCACCGGCCGCTGCCCGGTGCAGGGAATGCGGTAGAGGAACGGTGAGCCGGGCCGCACCCCATACACTTTCGGCCCGTTGATACGCGGCTGCGCGGGGGCGGCGGGGGTGAGCAGGAAAGGCTCCTCCAGCGAAAATTTAGGCCGGAAGGTTTTGGGCGGCTGCCCGTTGAATTCAAAAACCGCATCCGCCCAATCCGCGTGGTCCCAGCCCGAGCCATCATCGGCATCGGTCACCACGAGCAGGAGGTTGGTGATCCCGGCGAGGCTCACCCGGCAGTCGCGGGGGGCTTCCTTCCACTTGCAGACACCGCTGCGCCAAAGCTCCACATCATTGCCGAGGAGCATGAATTCCACCGAGGCGCGGTCACTGCCAGCGGCGGCATCCACACCCACCTTGGCCGAGAAAGTGCGCGCCTGCCCGTCCAAGGCCACCCAGCATTCGCTGCCGGCATGGGTGCCTACGCCATTGGCGAACGCCTGGCTGCCGATGGCCAGCGGCTTTTGGGTCACCGATTTGTTTTTCCGCGGCTGGCCCCAGCCGCAGCTCATGGGCCCCAGGTCCAGTTCATCCAGCCGCACGGAGGCGGCTCCAGCCTCCATGGAGGCCATGGCCAGTGTCGCCAACCCCAGCCCTAACAGACTTCGCACATTATTCATAGGATGCCCCACTGTTTACCACCCCTTGCCCGGAGTGTCAAATCATGGTATCGAGATGCGGAAAAACCGGGCGGGAGCGCCATTGGGGATTTCCAGGCGAACCTCCACCGGGGCATCGGTGGTCAAGACCTCCCCTTTTTTCCATACCTGCCAGGAATCCGCGGACCAGGAATCGCGCGCGTAAATGGTATAACCCTGATTTTTTACACCCGGGAATTGGAAGCGCAATTGCGCGCCCTCCAGCACCGGTTGGGACAACGTTATGGCCGGAGGATTGGCCGCTCCGGGGGAACCGCCCGGGAGCGCGCTGATCCGCCAGTTGGAAGGCGCATTGAGATCGCCGGCCGGATCGATCGGTTCCAGGGACGGCCCCTGGCCATCGGACGCCTGGGGCCACGGCGGCTGGGTGCCGTAGGTGAAGTCGATGACCACCTGGCCGTCAGCGTCCACCGCCACCACATGTTCGCCCGCGTTGTCGAAGCGGCCGGAATATTCGCCGGCGACCGGCCGGCCCGGGCCGTAGCGTTTTTCAAAGGCGGCCTGGTTTTTCACCACCAGCACGAAACCGCCGGGGGCCAGGGTGGTGATTTTTGAGCCGCTAAATTCAAAACTGATGGCCGAAGTGAAGCGCAAGCCCTCCAGGTCGCAGGTTTGCGTGCCGGGATTGGCCAGTTCGATGTATTCAAAGTCATCGGCATTGGTGTAGCCGGCGACCACTTCCGCGGGTGAGGGATCCGCCGGGTGATAGTGCAATTCGCTCACCACCAACCGCGGCTGGCCAACCACGAAGCGGGCCTCGTTCAAGGCGCTCCACTCCGTGCCATTCAAAACCCGCGCTTTGACGATGGTGAAATCGTTGAGCACGAGTGGCTGGGAGTAAACCAACGCCGCATTCGTGCTGGTGGACTGCTGACGTTCCCCTGCCACCAGCTCGGGATCGATCAGGAAATCCGTGCTGGACAAAGCCAGGTTCAGCCCTTGTATGGCCAGGACATTGGTGCCGTTCTTCAGGACCGGCAGGAAATCGTCCACCTTGAAATCCTCGAAGAGCACGGCGGCGGAGTCGGCGTTCTGGGCGGCCGCAGTCGAGTTCCACGCCAGGGAGGCCGGCGGATTGGCGGCCGCCACCTGCACCCCGTTGAGGAAGGCCACAAAGCCGTCATCGTAGCGCATACGGAGGGTCAGGTAATTCCACTTTTGGCGGCTGGCACTGTCGCACACGAACGGGATGCGGATAAAGGCGGAGGGGTTTTGATTGTCCATCGCGCTTTTCACATCGGTCTGGATATAGCTGAGGTAGGTGGCCTCGCGATCATAGCCAACCCCGCCGGTCCCGGCGGTCCAGGCCGCATCGTTGAATGGCTCGGCTCCGCCCCGCCAGGCGGTGCCCAGGGTGGACCCACCATTGGCGGCGGAGGGGATCAATACGCGCCGGGCCGACGGATTGCCCACCAGGGTGGAACGGGATAACTCGCTCACGGTAACCGGCATCCGTGGGTCGCTGCCGTTGGTGGTATAGTAAGCCACCCCCTGGGTGGCCACCAGGCTGAGCTGGAAACCGGCCGGCACCTGGCCGCCCCGCTGGTTGAAAACGGGTGGCTCGGTGCGCGGGTAAAGGCCCGCCCGGCGCAATTGTTCCAGGACGACCGCCGAACGTTTGGGGAAGTAGTTCTTCAGCAGGTTGGTTTTTTCCACCGCCCAATGCTCATCCCGCGTGTAGGGAGTGGAGGCATGCTGATCCCCCCAGCGGGCGGATTCCCCCACCATGGCGCGCTCCACCCGGCTGGCCAGGGCTGCGAACCGCGCCGCGGGGCGGTTCCGTTCCGGGTGTGCGGCATCCCAGGCGGAATTGGCCGGATCCACGTAAAAAACCCCGCCGTTGTAAAAATGCCGATAGACATGGTCGGCGAATTTCATGCGGAAATCGGCATTGTTGCGGGCGGCGGCGTAGGGGGTGGCCACCGCCGTGTTGGCCCCGGTGCGATCACTGTTCAAGGTGGCCCACAAGCCGAGGGTGGCCTCGGTGTCCCAGGGGAAAAACCGGAAGCCGTCCAGGCCGGTGCGGCTGCGGCCGGCATACCAATTCCGGTGGGGCCAGTCCTCGTTGCCGCCGTAAATATTGACCAGCATGTAGTCGATCAGGTTGTCCACATCCAGCAGGTTTTCATAACCGGGATTGCGGGAGCCATCGGGATTCCGGCCCTGGATCCGGTAGTAATTCGTCTGGTTTGCGAGGCCGCTGTTGGCCTGGGCCAGCAGGCGGTTCCAGGCGTTGTAGTTGCCATCGGGGGCCGAATCGTAATTGATGGCATCCCAATCCTCCCGGGCGGCGTCAAAATAGGTCGCGCCAAAGGCGGCGTCCGGCCGTTCCACCGGGTTGTATAAGCCCCAGTAAAACCCATTGATATACAGGTGCACGTAAGCGCTGTGGGATACGGTCATGCCCATCTCCCGGGCCGAGGCCAGGGCGAAACAATCCCGGATATAGAGCGCCGTACCGGCCGCCGCGTCCCACTGGTAGCCATCGTTGTTGTTGGCCCGCAGGGTCAGGCTGTCGAATTCGTCCGCCGCCTCCGGGCCGAAAAATGGATAGTGGAGCCGGGCGGGTCCGTAAATGGATTTGAACAGCAGCCGGAACGATTTCTTTTTGGTCAGGCCAAAGCCGCGGAACGCGCCACCCTGGATGCTGAGGCCGGCATCCACCTGGAATCCAGCCGGGCCATCCGGGGGGAACAGCTCCGCCGAGACCCCCTTTTCCCAGGCGGCACCCCGGTTTTGCGGGTTGGAGTAAATGCCCTTGGTGCCGAACATTTCCTGCAAATCCATCACCAGGGACAGGGTGGGGATGCTGCGCAGATCTTCCCGGATGGTGCGCGCGTATTTGCCACCGTAGCTGTCGGTGCCATTCTGGCCCACCACGCGTTTGTCCAGGCCGTAATCCGGGGCGGTGCCATTCCAACTGCTGGGGAAGCCGGCGGCCAGCGTGGTGGCGCTATCCTGTTTGATGATGTCTTCCAGGAACAGGTAGCTGTGGGTTTCGACGTTGGAGGGGCGATGCCCGTCCTTGAAGGCGGCGGCGCGGACCACCGTGGTGCGGGTGATGCGCAGGGGCGCCGAGTAAACCGTGCCATTGGTGGCGCTGGGTGGCGTGCCGTTGGTGGTGTAGCGGAGCGTGGCCCCGGGGGTGGCGCATTGCAGAACCAGGTCCAATGGCTGGGCCTGGAAGCCGCGCTGCACGCTGAAAACCGGGGGCTCCGCAAAACCAAGAAAAACGCCCGAGTTGGCCGCCCCGGGCGTCGGTTGGTCGCAATAGCCTTCCACCGAGGAGGCGAGGAGCACGTTCTCCAAGGTGGCGCTGATCAGGAAATCCGGGCTGTCCACGCGGTCGTTCAAAGCCTGGATGGCGAGGATATTGGCCCCGGTGCGCAAGGCAGCCGCATCCAGCGGTATGCGCTCCGTCACCAAGGCCTGCGCGGCCGCCCGGTTGGTGAGCGCTGTCGAATCGAACGCCACCGGATTGGGGGCGTTGCGCCGGGCCGCTTCGGCGCCATTCAGATAAGCCACCAGGCCATCGTCGTAACGCACCCCCAGGATCAAGGATTGGATCGCGGTCGCATCCGCCACCTGGAAAGGGATGCGCAGGCAGGCGGTGGAAGAATGGGCGGGCATGGTGTCCCGCAAATCCGTATGGATAAAGTCCAGGAAGCTGGCCGAGCCGGCAGCGCTGACGGGCGGCGAGGAAACCACCAGGCCGCCGGCGGCAGTGTCGCCGACCAGGCGGAAGTGGGCCTCATCCCAGGCGTTGAAGGAACCCAGGGCGGCAAACAGCTCCAGGGCGGATCCCCCCCCGCGTTCATAGTAGACCAACCGCAAATCGTATTCGCCCGCGGCAGGCAGCTGAAAGGTCTGGAGCGAGTCGGAAGGCCCGCGCGGGTCCGGGTAGGACATTTCAAACACCTGGCCGCCCCGGCTGAGCGTCAGGCCAAAACCGTCATCGCTCAACACGCCGAAGGTCCAGTCCCCCGCCGCGGGAATAGTTACTTTGGCGGTGGCCAGGATCACAAAATCATCCACATCCTGCCCGGCGGCCGTGCCGGGAAATGGCCGGTTCAGGGAATAATGGCCGGGGTCGTCGGTGCCCATGTATTCCAGGACCGGCGCATTTTCAACCGCCAAGCCGGCTTGCAGGGCGGGATTGGCGATGACTTCCTCGGCCGCGCCCAGGTCTTCCACGAGAGCGGCGGATTTGAAATTCTGCACGGCGAACCCCGGGACCGAAACCAGGAAGCCAGCGCCATTCCGCCCCGGCCGCCAGGCCTGGTCGTCGAACGGCTCCTGGCCGCCCGTCCAGCGGATTCCGGCATCGTTATTTTCGGGCAGGAAAATCCGGGCCGGGGCATCCTCCGCCAACAGGGTGGTTTTGATTTCCTCCAGCCGGGTGCCGTAGGAAATATTCGGCCGCTGGCGTGAATAGGACGCAAATTCCTTTTGCACGGTGACCCCATCGGGCCGCACCAAGGCCAGGTATCCCCCTTCGCTGGCCAGCCGGAAATCCGTGTGCAGGTTGCCCTGGGCGGGGCGGCGGTTTTTGCCGGAAGTGAAGACCACGAGGTACGCGCCCGCGCCCAGGGACCGCGCCGGAAATGCCCAGCGGGTGCGATTCGCCGGATCATCGGTCAGGAACCACCCTTCCAGGTTTGCCGCGGTGTTGCCGGCGTTCACGATTTCGAGCCAGTCGCTGGCCGCGCCGTCCTCGTCCTTCAGGCCCGAATCGTTCATCGCCATGAACTCGGAGATGGTGAGGTTTTGGGCGCCAGCCAGGGGCACCCAAAGTGTCCAAAGCGTGCCGGCCAGGATCAGCAGGAGATTCGTCGGGCATTTTCGCATTAATAGTCCTTTCAGCTTCATACCAAGCGCAAAATGGCTAAACCATGTATGGCTGGATTGAAGCATAATCCATGCCTGAGATTCAGGGCAATGCAAACCAGCGATACGCAAACCAGGGCAAAAGGCGGGCGGCAAACGAGATGGCAATAATCTTGGGGTGGGAAACATATTATTTGCTGGTATGGGCTCGATGCGATAAGTTACGGAAACTTATGCGAAAATCCACGTTAATCATCCTTGGCTGCGCGGCTTTCACCGCTGCCGGCGTATGGCCGGTTTTGGCTGCGAATTACGAAAGCACCGTTTTAATGGACCAACCCGCCGGCTATTGGCGGCTGGGAGACAATGCTCCCGCACCGCAACCGGTTTATGGGGCCAATCTCGGCACCCTCGGAGATGCCGCCCAGGGGGAATACCTTGGCAATCCCACCCTGGGGCAGCCCGGCGGCCTGGCGGGCAGCACGGACACGGCCGGCCGGTTCATCGCCAACCAGCGGCTCCAGGTTCCCTATACTGTGGAAATCAATCCCAATCCGCCGTTTTCGGTGGAGGGCTGGGTGAAGCCCGCCTCGCTGCAAACCGGCACGGGGGTGGTCTCCCCCATGGCCAGCCTGCGACGGGCGAGCCCCGCCGCCGAAGGCTGGATATTCTACCAGACCGCCACCGGCTGGAACTACCGGCAGGGCGACTCTGCCAACAACTACACCATCAATATCAACACCACCAACAACCTCGACACCAACACCTGGTATCATTTGGTGGCGGTTTACGATGGCGCCAAAGCCACCGTTTATGTCAACGGGGCGGAAGCCGGCACGGGTTCCAGCAGCCTCTTTGCGCCGAACAGCTCGGTGCCGTTGGGCATTGGGGCGCGGGGGGACGCGACTTTCGGATTTGACGGTTCGGTGGATGAGGTGGCGGTTTACAACCTCGCCCTCAGTGGCAGCCAGGTCTCCGCGCATTACAGCAACGGCACCAACTCCGCGCGGACCACCCCCTACGAACAGGTCATCCTGGCGCTCAAGCCGCTGGGCTATTGGCGCTTGAATGAGCCGGCCATCCCGCCCCTGCCCACTGCCAAAAACATCGGCAGCCTGGCCGATGCTGCCGATGGCACTTACCTCGGCGCCCAGGGCGGGCAAACCGGGGCGATCCAGGCGGACAGCAACACCGCCGCCGCCTTCAACGGCACCGGCAACAAGGTGGATGTGCCGTTCAATTCCGGTTTGAACACCCCGAAATTCACCATGGAATGCTGGGCCAAGGTGACCCCGGGCTCTGCCAATCACCGTTCCCCGATGACTTCCCGAGACGATGCCCCGCAGCGCGGTTATATCATCTACGCCACCCCCGCCAACCAATGGGAATTCTGGACCGGCACCGGAGCCGGATGGCTTTCCTTGACGGGTCCCGCCGTGGTCGAGGACCAATGGACCCACCTGGTGGCCACCTACGATGGCTCCTATAAACGCTTTTATGTGGATGGGGTGCTGTCCGTCATGGATGCGGCCCCCACGGTGCTGGCCCTGAACACCGCCCGCCCCCTGCGTATCGGCGGCGGCGCCACGGAAGGCACCGGCAATTATTTCTTCGCCGGCGAGGTGGACGAAGCGGCCGTTTACACCAACGCGCTGGCGCCGGACCGCGTTCTGGCCCATTACCTGGCCGGCAGCGGCACGAAGCCGGTTCCCGTGGCACCCGTGATCGTGCGGGAGGCGCAGAATCAGACCAATTACATCAACCAGCCGGTTTCCCTGGCTGTGGCCGCCACCGGATCCCTGCCCTTGAACTACCAGTGGAAGTTCAAAGGCACCGCAATCAAGGATGCCACCAATGACACCTTCAGCATCGCCAGCGCCCGGCTCACCGATGCCGGCACTTACACCGTCGAGGTGTCCAATGAGGGCGGGACCGTGGCCAGCGCCGAGGCGGTGGTGGAAATCCTCAACATTTCCGTGCCCACCTTTGACGTCACACCGCAGCCGGCCACCGTGTATGCGGGAGGCACCGCCAATTTCACCGCCAAGGCCGCCGGCAGCGTATTGATGCAATATCAGTGGCAATTCAATGGCGCCAACCTCGCCCACGCGACGAACGCCACCCTGGCGGTAGCCGACGCCCAGACTGTTAACCAGGGAGATTACCGGGTCGTGGCCACCAATCCCGCCGGTTCCGCCACCAGCCAGGTGGCCCGGTTGACGGTCATCGTCCTGCCCGCCAACAGCTATGCTTCCTTCATCATGGCCGACAAACCTATTTCGTATTGGCGGCTGGGTGAAACCTCGGGCGAGGTGGCCTTGGATTATGCCGGCGGCCGCAATGGGGCCTATTTGAATGGCGTCTCCCTTGGCCAACCGGGCGCCTTGGTGGGGGACAACAATACCGCCGCCGGATTCAACGGCGACGCCCAGACCAAGCTGGAAATACCCTATAACGCGGCTTTGAATCCCACGAATTTCTCCCTGGAATTATGGGCCAAAATCACCGGCGGCAGCGCCCACCGTTCCCCGGTGACTTCGCGGGATGACGCCCCGCAGCGCGGTTATATCATTTACGCAACCCCCGCCAACCAATGGGAATTCTGGAGCGGCACCGGCGCCGGCTGGGACACCATCGCCGGCCCGGCGGTCGTCAATGACAAATGGATCCACCTGGCCATCACTTATGATGGCGTTACCAAACGCTTTTACACGGATGGCGCGCTGGCCGGCTCCAGCACCAACGCCTTCCGACCCAATACCGCCCGGCCGTTGCGCATCGGCGCCGGCGCCACCGAAACCGAAACCGGCAATTTCTTCTTTTTCGGGGATATCGACGAAGTGGCCTTTTACAACACGGTGCTAACACCGGAGAAAATCGCCTTGCATTTCGGGGCCGGTTTCGGCGCCACCACCCCGCCCACCATCAACACCCAACCGGCCTCCCGGGCTGTGTTGCCCGGGGCCAATGTCACCTTCAAAGTGCAGGCTGCGGGCAGCCTCCCCTTGAAGTACCGCTGGCAGTTCAACGGGACCGATCTCGTGGGCCAGACCAACAATTCCTTGTCGCTGTCGAATGTCACCTCGGCCGAGGCCGGCAGCTACCGGGTGATCGTCAACAACCTGGCAGGCACGACCACCAGCGATGCCGCCACCTTGAAAGTCATCACGGTTTCCAATCTGCCCTACCTGGAGGTGGTCAAGGCGGACGCCCCGGTCGGTTATTGGCGCCTGGGCGAAACTTCCGGCGAAACCGCCGCGGATGTGATGGGCAAAAACAACGGTTCCTACCTCAACGGCGTGGAATTGGGCGTGCCGGGGGCCCTCACGGGCGATGCCAATAACGCCGCCGGTTTTTCAGCCGCCAACCAGAGCAAGGTGGAAGTCCCCTACACGGCGGAGCTGAATCCCCCGGTCTTCAGCCTTGAAGTGTGGGCGAAAGTCACCGGCGGAGCCGGGGCCCACCGCTCGCCCTTGGCCTCCCGGGACGATGCCCCTCAGCGCGGTTATATTTTCTACGCCGAGCCGGGCAATACCTGGCAGTTCTGGACCGGGACCGGCGCCTCGTCAGGCTGGGATGTGATTGCGGGCCCGGCGCTGACCATCGGCGCCTGGGCGCACCTGGTGGCCACCTATGATGGCACCACCAAGCGTTTCTACGTCAACGGCGCCGAAGTGGGCACCAGCACCAATCCCTTTGGCGTCAACGATGCCCAACTGCTGCGCATCGGCGGCAGCGCCACGGAAAACCCGGTGGGCAGCTTCTTCTTTGAGGGATCCATCGATGAAGTAGCCGTCTATGACAAACCGCTCTCCCCGGAGAGCATCCTCACCCATTATGCGGCTGGCGCCAGGCCGGTGACCGCCCCGCCCACGATCAGCGTGGCGCGGGCCGCCACCGGGCTCACGCTCACCTGGACCGGCAAATTGCAGGAGGCGGATGAAGCGGCCGGGGCCTGGCGGGATGTGAGCGGGGCGGCTTCGCCCTGGTCCATCGCCCTCCCCGGCACCTCGACCCGGAAATTCTACCGGGCAGCCAGGTAATCGCAGCCTGAACCAGGATTGCCACTCCAGCCGGAATTCCTTGCGGGATTCCGGCTTTTTGCGTGGTCGATGGGGGGCGGGAGCCTGAAGATGAAAAGACCGGCCGGCCAATGCTGGCCAATTCTGGCGGGGCATCCATGGGGATTTCTAATATTATAGGATCCATGCGCACCCCACTGCGTATGGGGCGCCCACCCCGGGCTTTGGCGCGAAATCCCTGTGGGATCCCGCCATTTGAAATTTGAGATTCAAAGGCTCACTGGGCCACGCGGAAATACCGGCCGCCGGACTGGATATCCAACGGCAGGTAGCCTGGACTGCCGGCCGGGATGGTGGCGATGGTGGTCCACTGGATGGGCGCGGTGAGGGAACTGGCGGATTGCAGCACGGCGGGGCCGGGCGGGGCCGGCCAGGACAGGGCGATTTGGTTTTGGGAACGGGAAATCCGCAGCGCGGAATCGGGGATCTCCGGGCCGCTGACGGTAAAGTCATCGTAAAGGACGCTCATGGCATCCTGCACGGCGAGGCCCACCGAACCCGAGGTCGAGCGTTGATCGGTGAGGGCACCCACCAGCTTGCCATCGACGAAAAAGGACATCTGGCTGCCCTGGAGCTCGGCGCGCACCTCATACCATCGTTGCAGTTCCAACGGAGCATCCTGGATCAAAAGCATTTCGCCGTCCGACAACCGGTAAACCTCGATGGTTTTGGTGGCCACATGGAGCGCGAAGACGTAGCCTTCGCCGCCCTTCTGGCGCAGGATGAGGGCGCCCTTGGTGCAGACCAGCAGGTTCGGGGTCATCACGTTGATCCGGCATTGGACCACGTAATCGCCCCAGCCAGCCCCCACCTCCACCCGCCGCAGGGGCACGGGCGCATGGGCGCTGGCGCTGGCCCCGTTCAAAGCTCCATCGAGCGGGGTGAAATAGTCCCGGTCCCCGGCCCAGGCGGCATTCAATTCCTTGCTGGAAAAATTATCGGACCAGGTTCCCGCGTGGGTAACTGCCAGGCTCAGCAGGAGGCAGACGGCGGACAAAGCGGCGAAAGGCGGCGGCCAGCCCAACCGGAATCCCCGGGCTTGGCTTCGGCACAGGTTCGTTTTCATTCCGGGCAATATATCCCCGGCCCAGGCGGGTGGCAAGGCGGTCCCGGGGAGCGGGATGCACGTGGCCGGGTGGCGCGCCAGCCGGATTTTTCGGTTTGAATCCGGCGCCCATCCGGTTAGGGTGAACCATGCAAATCAGCCAACGCTTTTCCTCCCGGGCGGGGTTCACGGCCGCCGGCAACCTGTTTTGGCCCTGGGCCGCCCGGCTCGGGGTGCTCCTGCTGCTGCTCGCCGGCCCGCCGGCGCCGGCCGCCACCGCCCCGTTTCCGGAATGGGAACGGAAGGCGGCGCAGGCGTGGGCCGTGCGGCTGCTGCCCGGCCACCGGGAGTTTGTGTTCACCATGTACGGGGCGCCCGGGGAGCTGGAGCCGCTCCGGCAGCTGGTGGCGGTGATGAAGGACAAGCACCTGGGCAACGGCTTCGATCCCGGCCCCGCCGCGCGGGCCGGCGCCAAGCCGGTGCTCGATTATCTGGCCACGGTGGGCTGGCCGGTGATCTGCTACCCCGGGCACGCGGATATGCAGATCAAAGGCGGGCGCAGCGTGCTGGGGCGCGAGGACGAAGCCGCGCTGGCGGCGCTGGACCGGGCAGGCGTTTTCAGCGCCGTGCAATTGGGCGAGTGGGGCTATTACTTCCACAATCTCGCGTCGAATCCGGGCTGGTGGCGGGATGTTTACGGCCCGGATCTGGAGGTCTTCCGCCACCTGATGAAACCCCCGGGCCTGGCCGGCTACGACCGCCGCCCAACCAGCCGCCGGGAATGTTATGAGACGGTCAAGGACTACTTCACCAGCCGCAGCCGCGACCTCCTCGGCCGGACCATCAGCGTGACGGGGCATTCCCATTACGAGGCCTACGCGGCTGAATGGGGCACCCGGTGCATCGGGCTGGAGCTGGCGGAAAACATCGCGTTCACGCAATCCAAGCTGGCTTTCGCCCGGGGCGCCTCCCGGCAGTGGCAGCGGCCCTGGTCGGTGCAGGTCAGCCCGTGGTTTTCCGGGGCGTGCACCACCAGCGGGCCGCTGCGCCGGGAAGGCGGTGGCGCCCGGGGCCTGGAGGCCGGCCACTCGCTGAGCTTTTATGAGCGGATGTGGCTCCATGCCTGGTTCGCCGGCACGGCGATGGTGACGCCTGAAAACAGCGTGGCCATCTTCTTCGAGCAGGCCGCCGCCCCCTGGACCCTGACCAGCCACGGGGAGCGAGCGGCGGAGATTTTCCAATTCATGCGGGATCATGACCGCGGGGTGCCGTGGACCCCGGTGGCCGTGGTGTTGGATCACCTGGCCGGTTACAACGGCTACATGGACAAGCCGTGGGGCATCCTGGAACCGACGGCCGGCGACCGCGAAGTGCGCGATCTGTTCGACCACCAGCTCTTTCCCGGGGCCGACCACATTCACGCCCGGCCCGACCCGGAAAATCCCGAGGCCAGCTACCTGCGGCCGACGCCATACGGGGAAATCTTCGACGTCTTACTGACCAGCGTGCCGCCGGAAATCCTCCCGGCTTACCCGGTGATTCTGCTGGCGGGCGATATCGAATTCAACCAGGCCTTCCTGGGCGAGCTGGAAAAGGCGCTCCGCCGCGGCAGCCTGGCCTTGATCGCTCCCCGGCACCGCCAGGCCTTGGGCAAGGATTTTGAGCGGCTGCAGCGGCAGGGCGCCATCGAGGTTCTGGAGCCCTGGGTGAATCCCGCCACCGGCCGGCCCACCGCCATTTCGGACCCGCGGCTGGCGCAAGTAGCCCGCGAATTCCTGCCCGTGGCGGTGGCGGGCGATGCGGTCCAATACCAGGTCAACCGCACACCCCGCAGCTGGGTGGTGGAAGTGGTGAACAACCGCGGCGTGGCCAAAAAGCCGGATGCGCCCGCCCGGGTGGACCCGCAGGCCGTGGCCCGCGTGAGCCTCAAGCCCGCAGTGCCGTACCGCGCCGCCCGCGAGTGGCGTTCCGGCCGGGAACACACCAACCCGGCCGCCATCCAGGTGGACCTGGGCCCCGGGAAGAGCGAGTTCATCGAATTCTTTACGGGGAAGGAATAGCCCGCCGGCTGGCGCCCCCGGGAATTGCGGGGCACCGGACCGGGTCGGGGTTTATTGGAGTTCGAGCGTCATGGTGGCGCCAGCCATTTGAGCCATGGAGGCGGCCACTTTCACCGGTTGACGGGAATCCCGGGAGATCCAAAGCGTGGTTTGGTCAGTGCCATCCGTGGAGGAAACCTCCACCCGGTAGCTGTTGAAAGTGCCGGCGGCCACCGTTACGGATTCAATCCCGGCCACCTTGAGCTGCATCAGTTTGATTTTCTGTTTCTGGACATCGAGCACCCGGAAGGCGGTGGTGTAGCCTTCGGCCAGGGGCAGTGAAGCGATGGCAAAAGGGCCGCTGGCGCCCTCGGCGAAAAGCAGGCCACCGGCATCCACTTTCAGGCCGGAAGCCTGGCCATTGGCCTGGATGTTGCCCATCACCTGGTTGTCCCGGAAGACCAGGGTGACCTGCGCGGATCCTTGATTGATTTCGCGTTTGAGGAGGGTCAGGCCCGGTTTGGCCAGGACCACGCGGTCCTTGGTTTCGCCCATGGGCATGGCGATGGCCTCCTCGATGTCGACGGTTTCCGGGGTGTCGGTAATCACGGTGGTCACTTTCAGGTCCATCGTCTGCGCCCCCATTTTCAGCCGGGCGAGGAAATGATGGATGCCGGGGAGGATGGGGCCCGCCACCTTGGGCACCCCGACGGCGCCGGGATCCAGCCGCGCCGGCACCACCACGGTCCGGGGATCGACAGTGATTTCCTGCAGGCGGCGGACAACCTCCGGGGAGCCGCCTTCCTGGCAGCGGCCCCCGAGATGCCGCGCCAAAAACTTTTCGGTGGCGGCGAACATGGCCAGGTTGTTGACCGGGCGGGCGAAGCCGTGGCCCTCATCCGGCGCCACCAGGTATTCCACCGGGAAGCCACGGTCGCGCAAGGCCGCCACGATCTGGTCCGATTCCCGCTGGTTCACCCGCGGGTCGTTGGCCCCCTGCACGACCAGCAACGGAGTCTTGATTTTGGCGGCGGAATTCAGGGGCGACTGGCGCTCCAGCTGGGCGCGGCCCTCAGGGGTGCGCGGATCGCCCATCCGCGTGTAAAACACCATGCGCATCGATTCCCAGTAAGGCGGAATGCTTTCCAGCAGGGTGATCAAATGGGAGGGAGCCACCACCGCCACCGCCGCCGCGTAAAGGTCCGGGGTGAAGGCCACGCCAGCCAGCGTGGCGTAGCCGCCATAGGAGATGCCCATGATGCCCACGCGGTGGGGATCGGCCACCCCGCGCTGCACCAGGTGCTTCACACCCCAGGTGATGTCATCCTGCATCTTGCCGCCCCACTGGAGATTGCCCGCGTTGAGGAATTTCTTTCCGTACCCGGTGGAGCCGCGAAAATTTAGCTTGAGGACCGCGTAGCCGCGGTTGGCCAGAAATTGGGCGAAGCCGGCGTAGCCCCAGGCGTCCCGCGCCCAGGGGCCTCCGTGCGGGGTGACGACGAGCGGCAGGTCTTTCGCCGCCAGGTTGCGGGGCAGGGTCAGGTAGGCCGGGATTTCCAACCCATCGGAGGACGGGAAGCGGATGGCTAGCACGGGCGCGAGCTGTGCGCGCGGCAGTTTGTCCCAGACGCGGTATTGGAAGACCACCTCCCGCGTCGTCCGGTTGAAGAGCCAGGTTTCGCCAGGTTCAGTGTCGCTGAACACCTGGATCAGCCACTGTTTTTCATCCTTGGTGTGGGACCCGAAGCTGATCTCCAGGCCGGCGAATTTTTGTTTGAGGAAGTTATAATCCGCCTCGTAGGCCTTGTCCCACCAATGGACACGCACCTTGTCCTCCAGGTAGGTGGTGCCGAGCAGTTCGTCCGTCAACTCGGAGACGATGGCCCCGCCGAAATCCACCCGCCGCAGCGGATCGCCCTCCACCACCTCGGTTTGCGCCGTTTCGGTGTCCAGCAGCAGTAACCGGGAGAGATCGACATCCTCCCCCGCGTTCGTAGCCAGGTAGAGGCGGCGGTTGTCCCTGTGAAACCGGATCGGTTCGCAGGTCTCAAAAACCGTGGTGGAGAAGATTTTTTCCCATTTCCCGGCCCGCTCGCGGAGAATTTCGGTTTGGCCCGCGGGCGTGGTGCGAACCGCCAGTCGCAAACGATCCTGCAGATCGAAGAGGTAGCTTACCAGGCGTTCGGTGTTGGTGACCACCAGGCTGCGCTCGCCGGTGGAGATTTTAACCCGGTAGAGATCGTGCCAGGCCCGGTCGCGATTGTTCAATCCGACATAAAGCGCGTCCGGATTGCCTTTGGGCAGGGCATGGATCGTGGCCCGGACGCCTTTGGCCTCGGTGAGGTTGCGGGCGGGGGCCGTGGGCGCTCCAGCGGCCGGCAGGGCTGAGGGCTCCACGGCATACACATTGTAGTTCTCATCGCCCGCCTGGTCCTGGACGAACAAGATGTATTTGCTGTCGCGGCTCCAAAAATACCCGGGGATGGGGCGCCGGGTATCGGCGGTCACCAACCGGGCCTGATCAAAGGCAACCGCCAACGGCTTGACCCAGACATTGCGGGTGCCCTTCCAGGGCTTGATGAAGGCCAGGTACTTGCCGTCCGGGGAAATCTGAGCGCCGGAAATTTCCGGGTCGCCGAAGAAAAGCTCCCGGTCGATCAACGGTGCCTGCTGTGCCCATCCCGCCATGTTCAAAGCCATACCCAACAAGATGCCTGGTAACCAATCGCGCATAAAACCTCCGTAATTCGTTGTGTTGCTGTGTTCTTCAATAGCCAACCCGGGGCCCGGGCTGCCCGCCCATCACCCACTGGCCGCCGTGCCGCATTGACATTCGGCCGGAATGGCCATTTTGACAAAAAAAATCTCATCCGGGCCCGCCTGGGGCCGGGGAACTTTTCCACGGCAGCTGCCGGGAATACTTTTGGCCGTTCAGCTGCTGGCCGATGAACGTTGAACGGGCCAGGAAATGGTAGCTCAGGAATAACAGCGGGATGGCGATGGCCAGGATCAGGGGGTATTTGAGCACGACCGGCAGCGGGGTGTAAGCCAGGGCCACCTGGAGCGCCACCACGGTGGGCAGGTGGGCCAGGTATACCCAGTAGGAGGCGTCGGAGACATAGCGCCAGAAGCGGGAGGCGCCGGTGCATCGGGCGATGAACCAGCCGGCGAATCCGCACACGAAAGACCACATCATCAGGGCATACAGCACGGTGTGCAACACCCGCACCGCGTCCAGGGCGCCATCCCGGTAACCCTGGCTCCAGGCCCAGCGGGGCAACAGCCCGGTGGGCAGCACCAAGGCCGCACCCGCCACCAGGGACCACCGCCAGCCGGGCGCCAGGCAGGCCCATAGCCCGGGCTGGCGATGCAAAAACCAGCCACAGGCGAAAAAGCCGAGGTAGAGGAGCGTGGTTGGGGCATGGGGCAGCAGGGAACTCTTGGGCGTGTCCACATCCCAGGAATCCATGGTCAGCAGCACGGGCGCCGTCAGGGCCGCGAACACCACCACGCGCCACCGCGTCTCGAACCAGCGGCGGAACACCGTGTCCAGGCGCGGCCAAAGGCCGGCGGGCGCCCACCGCAGCAGCAGTGCCCGCAAGGGAATCACCAGCAGGTAGAGCACCAGCAACTGGTGCAGGAACCAGAGGTGGGTGAGGTCGAACTTCTGGAACATCCCGCCGCTGGCCAGGAAGCCCAGCGTCAGTTTCCAGGGCGGCAGCTGGCGTGCTTCCAGGGGGAGGGCGAGGGCGTCCCACTGGCCCGATTTGGAGGCGCCCCAGAGCCAGATGAAAACCAGCATGGGATAAAGGATGAACCAGCCCACCACCAACGGGATGAAGATCCGGTTGAATCGGTTCCAGGTGAAGCCGCGCCAGCCCCGGCGGTGATACAGCAGGCGGGCAAAAAATCCGCACAACAGGAAAAACAGCTCCATCCGGAACGAATGGCTGGCATGGCGGAAATAATGCAGGACCACGCTGGGGCTGGCATCGATGATCGCCCAGCCGCGGTGCCCGGCCTCAAACGATTCAGCGGCATGGAAAAACACCCCCAGCAGCAGCGCAAACGCGCGCATGGCGTCCAGGCTGTGATACCGTTCCACTTTGGGTGGGGTATTCATGAGGGGTCAGTCGCCTTTCCGGTTGGTCCACATGCCCAATTTCGACTTTTTGACAAAGGCCGCGTGGCCGTCGCAAAACATGGCGTTGAAACCGCCGCCATGGCGCGTGGCCACGTGGCCTTGAGCTGGATGTTTCGGATCCGCGAAGTCGCCGAAGAAGGCGGGGCCAAAGCCGGCGTTATACCAGGCATCCGTCTGCTCCAGGCGCCAGATCTCGAAGGTGTTTGTGTTACCGTCGCACAGGGCGATGGTGCCGGAGGGATCCTGGATCTCCGCCATGGAACGGCTGGGATTCCCCCAATTATTGACAAAAGGACCGTTCGCCCCCACCCAGTCGGGCTGGCCGCTTTCCGGGTAAGCCCCGCCATGGGCGCTGCAGAGGTAGTCCTTGATCAGCGGCTTGGGTGTCCCCGGCGGGCGCAACTCGGTCCACTGGGCGTGCGGGGAGGCGCTGGGGCAGCTGTAAACCGGTTCGTTCTTGAGGTATGGCCGGCAGAGATCCTGGAACCAATAGAGTTCTTTTTGCCCCGGCCAGGTGTAGGCGTAACCATAGGGCAGGAAATCCTTGTGATCCGCCGCGTACATCATGGCGCCCATGCCAATCTGGCGCAGGTTCGATTGGCAGGCCGTCTGCCGTCCTTTCTGTTTGGCGCGGGCCAGGGCAGGCAGCAGCATCCCGGCGAGAATGGCAATGATGGCGATCACGACGAGGAGTTCGATCAGCGTGAAGCCGGCCTGGCGGACAACCACCAAACCGCAGCTTGGATTATGCCTTGGTTGGGGATGGTTCATGCCGGTTTCCCCGGGGGTTGGTATTCGCCGATGCCGGCGTAGTCCTCGTGGCCTTCCGGACCATCCGCCAGGTGGGACACCAGCCGGCAAGGCTGGCACTGGAAGGCAAAATCCCAAAAGCCGCCGGGATGGGCGCCGGGGTGCTGCGTTCGCCAAGGTTTTCCGCACAAGGGACAAGGCCGGTTTTCCTCGCCCTCCGGGCGGCCCCAATAGCGCATGAGAAAATAGAAGGTCCGGAGGCCCGTGGCTTTCTCCACCGTCCGGCAGTGGGCCAATCCCTCCTGCGCCAACTCGCTGCGGGGATCGGCCAACTGCCGGTAGGCGGCCAGCTCCAACGCTCCGCAATCCAGCCACAGGGAATCGCAATCATGGTAAACGGCCGCCCAGTGGCGGATGCCTTCGCGGTCCGCATCCGTCACGGGCAGACGATAGAGCGGAATGGGCTGCTCATTATCCCCCCGGCGCACCGGGGATTCCCGCTCGAAATACGTGGTGAACAAGCAGAGGTGGGGGGCTTTGGCCCAGGTCGCTTCGCGGGTGGGCACGGCGTCCTGCAAGGCCTTCCACTGAGGGGCGTGGCCAAAGAAAGCAGCCACCTTGGTCCGCTCCCGGACGCCAATTTGGGAGTGGGATTTGGTTTTCCATCCCTGGGGGCCCATTAGGTTCACGAACGCCGCCAGCATCCCCTGGCGCACCACGAGTGAATATTCGCCGCCGAGCTGGCCGTTCCGGCACAAGGCGGCCAGGTAAGACTCGGCCAGGTTGCGGGCCTCGCTTCCCTGGCCCTGGGTGGCGGGCCCGAAAGTCACTTCATGCAGGATCATACGCTTTCCTCGACTGATGAACTGGAAAGTACGCCAATGGCGCCGGGTTTTCCAGCCGATAATTCACCGCCGATAATTCACCCTCCCGGAAGCGGCTTGGCATTGCAGTCCCCGCCGGCCTGTGATAGGAACCAGCCAGACTGATGAAGATCCAACCACATATCCCGATCCTCCTGGCAGCGTTCGCGCTGGCCGGGGCTGCTGCTCCAACCTCCGCCGCCCAGGCCGCCCCAAGCCCGGTGAAAGTTTTTATCCTGGCCGGGCAGTCCAACATGGAAGGCCAGGCCGTCGCCGACCTCGAGGGAAAGGATTACAATGACGGCAAAGGGACGCTCGCGCAGCTGCTGCGCGACCCGGCGAAGGCTCCGCAATTCCAGCATCTCCGGGATGCCCGGGGGGGGTGGGCGGTGCGGGACGACGTGTGGGTGCGCTACCAACGCGAGCAGGCGCCGCTGCTCCACGGCCCGCTGGGGATGGGCTACTCGGTCTATGGCGACCCGCATCATTTCGGCCCCGAGCTGCAGTTTGGCTGGATCCTGGGCGACTACTTCACCAACCAGGTTCTGCTCATCAAGACCGCCTGGGGTGGGAAAAGCCTCTTCAAGGACTTCCGGCCGCCAGGCAGCGGGGGCGAGACCGGCCCGTATTACCATAAAATGCTGGCGGAGGTGCGCGCGGCGTTGGCGAACTTGAAAACCGATTTCCCGGGCTGCGACGGCGCATACGAAATCGCCGGATTCGTCTGGTACCAGGGATGGAATGACGGCTGCGAGCCGCAGACCGCCGTGCCCCAATACACGACCCACCTGGTCCACTTGATCCAGGACGTGCGGCGCGAACTCCAGACGCCAAACCTGCCGGTGGTGATCGGCGAGCTGACCGGCCCGTGGGTGACGGCCCCCGGGGAATGGGCCGCACTGCGGAAGGCCCAAGCCGCCGCGGCGGCGCGCCCCGAGTTCCAAGGCAATGTGCTGTTTGTGGAAACCCACGATTTCGTGCGCCGGCCTGAAGACTCACCCAATCCCGGCCACGGACACCATGAGTTTGGCAATGCGGAGACTTATTTCCTCGTGGGCGATGCGCTGGGCAAGGGGATGGTCCGGCTGCTGGGCGCCGCCGCCAGCCCACCGCCGCAGGAGCATTCGGAAGGTTTGCACGGGTATATTGGCTTCAGCCACGAGAAGCTGCCGCCCCAGTCCGCCTTCAGCGCCGGCATGGGTTTTTACGCGGCTGTCTGGCCGCTGGCGGACCAGCCTCTGGCCAATTTCCAGATCGGGCTGCCCAGCTCGTGGATCATGCCCGACAACTCCGACAACAAGGACCAGCCCCTGGCCCCGGAGGGCACCCTGGCCCGCACCTGGCGGGAGCGGGGGCCCACCTGGAGCAGCGTGTTTCAGACGGTGGAAGGCGGGCTGGGCTACTGGGCGGGAAACCATTTCCGCTATGGCCCGCCCAAATTCAGCATGAACGCCACGCCGCAGGGCTACGATTATGAAATCGGCTCCCCGGGCTGGTCGTTCTTCTACAGCAACGAAGCGCTGCCCGACCACCGGCTGGGCATCGCCCTATTGAGCAACCGCCTCCTGATTCCCCCGGACGCGCTGCCGTTCCAGGGGAATCCCAACGGCCAGTTCCTGGGCTATACCTGGATGGCGCTCCCGTTCACTGATCCCACCACGGGCGACCCGCCCACCGGGGATCAAAGCTGGACCTGTTTCCTCAGCGCGGCTAATTTCAAGGGCCCCATCGCCTACTATATTCCCGAAACCTGGAGCAAGATCGGCAAGCTGTTCAATTATCCGTTCATATACGGACGGGGGCTCGACGCCCGGCCCGGCTTGATGGGCGGCGGCGCCATGGAGATCAACACCGTGCCCCGTTTTGACGCCCGGGACGCCCGGGGCACGGTTTATTCGAAGCTCCCCAAGCTGCAGTTCCCAGTGGATGCCGAAGGCCGGGCTTACCTGGTGCAGGATGTCACCTACTATTCCAAGGCGGCCCTCTACGACGCCTTCAAGGCCTGGCGCGATGGCGGCCCGGCCTGCTCCGGACGCATCGACAGCCAGGCGGCCTGGAAGCCGAAACTGGACACGCGCACCACCCGCTACGACCAGGCGGGCAAAAAAATCACCGGCGTCGAGCGGGTCTTCGACACCCGGATCTTCGAGGGCAACGTCTGGGGTCTGCAATGGTTCACCAATACCATCAGCCCGCCGGGGCGGTTCCCGCAATACTTCCGGCACGCCGGCGAGGAGCGCGTGGCGGTGGCGGCAGCCGAGGTGCCCGCGGAAACCCGGCTCCTGCCGCAGGAGTTCAAGCTGGAGGGGCCAGGCAAGCCCTACACTTCACCCACCGGCGGCGCCTGGGGCAATCCCGGCCCGAAGCGCGGGCCGTTCACCGCCCGGCTGGCCGATGGCTCGGTGGTGACCTACCATTGGTATCGGTTCGTGGACCAGCCATCCTTCCAGCAATACGCGTGGAGCTCGGAGCGCAAGGCGCGGCTCCAGGCCCTGGTGGAAAAGCTCCACGCCAATTGGCCTTTGGACCGCGACTACATGGCGCCGCCCACGCGCGGCACTTTGGTGTCCCTCGATCCCGGCCTGATCGTGCAGCCGCCCGCCGGCCTGGAGACCGGTTATGTGCCGATTGTGACCCACCAGGCCCGGCAATAGCGATAGTTCCCAGGCCGTTAAAAGTTGGCGCCGGCTCCTGGCCGCCAGGCGGTTTCGAGGTCCCGGTGGATGTCGTCCCAGCTGGTGTAATCGGCGTCCAAAACCTGCCAGGCTTCCAAGCCCGGTAGCGATACCGGGCAAGCCGGGCGCCGATGGAAAGGTGCCCGTGCTTCGGGCACCGCCGGGTCGGGCGCGCTGAGCAGGACCATGCCCAACCGATCCCGGGCAGGGGCGGCGAGTGATTCCCCGGCGGCGGCAGCGGCGGTGTTCCAGGCCAGCTTCAAGCTGGCTTCGCCCAGCGATTCAACCAGCTGGAGCGTTTCCCGCACCGAGCTGTGCCAGCGGTGCGGGAGGTTGGCGAGATGGAGGGTCACCCCGCGTTCCCGCGCCCGCCGGCAGAGATCCTTGAGGCCGCGCCGGAAGGAGACCTCGACCTGCTCCGGATTGGCCCCGAACTCGGGCGGCATGTGGGTGGCGATCACGGCGTCCCGCGCGCCCAGCAGCTGCATCTTTTCCAGGACTTGGTCGATGGCCGCCACGCTCCGGCCATAGGTGGTCTGGTTCAGGTCCAGCAAGGTCAGGTCTGGAAAATGATTCAAGCCGGGCGTGAAGTCCACGATGAGGCGCAACTGCTGCCGGTCCAGCCAGGCCCGGTCCAGCCGCACCTGTTGCGGATCACGTTTTTGGAGATAGGTCCAATCCAGTTTCACGCCGTCGAAATGCTGGAAAAAGGAGGGATGCTGCAACACCGCGGTCTCCAGGTCTGCAACATTCCGCATGGCCAGCGCCCGCCGGTGGGGACGGGGGGGTGGCGGGAGCGGCTCGAGCCGGCGCACGTCTTGTTCCTGGATGCGGACCGTGAAGAGCCGGACATCACCGCCCGCGATGGTGGCTGGACCGGAGCAGCCCCCATCGTTGTTTTGGAATTCATGCGGCCACCAGCCCGGGGCGTTGGTTTCCGGGCGGCCAAGGTCCAATTCCGAGACGCTGATCAGGGGGGCGATGCGGGATTGGATTTGAAAAGGCTTCGCCTGCAGGCTGTGGTTGAACACGCCCAGCGTGTAAACGCCGGGGCCCTGGCGGCAGGTGATGAACCCAAGGCCTTCCCCCACGGAAAAAAGTTGCTGCGAGGCGAAGGCCTCACCCAGGAGGCGCCGGATATGCGCCAGCAGCACGAACGGCTGGCCGAGCGGTTGATCCCACCGATGGTGATGCTGTTCGCCCTGGACCAGCGGATCCGCATTCAAGCCGAATGGGCTGAGGCTCAGGACCAACTGCCCCCGGCCCCGGGGCAGGCGGACAACGGCGGGCTGGCCGGCGCAGGTGGCCAGCACTTCGGCGCTGGCTGGCAGCCGGGCGGGGCATAATTCAAAAGCGTGCGGTTCGCCATCCCGGGTGCCGTCGCGCCAAACCACCGGCGTTCCGGCCGCGACGCGCTGCGGCGGGCCAATCTGCCACTCGGGCCCCAGGAGGTGCGCATTCCCGGCGGTCACCACCAGCAAGCCCCCCGCCTCCGCATATGCTTCCAGTTTGGACCGTTCCTCCAATCCGGCGCTGGCCAGGCCGCCAGCCACCACCACCACGCCGTAGCGTTTCAATACCGCGGCTGGCGCCTCGGCGAGCAGGGTGTCGGCCAGGTCGCCGTATGGAGTCTCACAGATGGTTCCGCGCTCATCGTGATACCAGCCGGCGTTTTCGTATCCCGGGTAAAGCAGTTCCAGCACATTGTGGGTCAGGTAATCCCCGGCCTCGTAAGGCAGCGCGCCCCAGACGCGGTAGGCGGTGGTCCAGGTGCGGGCGGGCATCCACCCGCTGAATGAATCCAGCAGCAACGCCACCGGCGCCTGCATCACCCCCGGCTGGGGGTTGGCCGCGATATGCCGTGCCGCCGCCTGCTGGATCCGGCCGAGCGGGGAGAGCGGACCCGCGCCATCCGGCGCCCACCAGGCGTTTTGGAACAAGGCGCCCTCGAAGCCAAGGATCACACAATTGTATAGATAATGGGACCAGAGGAGCCGGCGCAGCAGGCTGAGGCTGTTGCCCTTGGTCGGCCCGGACTTTTCGGTTTCCTCGTGGAAAACCTTGTAATGCCAGGTGTTGAACAGGGAGGCGTTGCCGAACCAGAGGATGCCGTATTGCTTGCCCGCCCCACGCAGGCAGGAGTAATGAATGCTGGAACTGGTCACTTTATTTTGAGTCTCGGCGCCCGCCAGCAGCACATTCCCTTCCTGGATGGGATAGTGCCAATACCAGTAAACCATCAGGGCATTCAGGGCCTGGCCCTCGTCCTCGGCAATCCGCCCCATATATCGGCGGGCTTGCAGGAACTGGCCAAACCGGCTGGCCGGCCCGGGCGATGCCAGCGAACGCATGGTGAACAGGTATCGCCCATCCTGTTCGCCCAGGTCGCAGCCCAGAAAGTGGTCGCCCAGCGTTTCCCGCAGCAAGCGCAGCGTGCCGGCCGGAATCTCGTGTTGGGCCGTGACGCTGCCCGGCACGTAGCCGCCCAAATCAAAGAGGTAGAAATCACGGCGTTTTATTTCCGCCAATTTTTCCGCCAGATCCGGGGCTTTGACGGCTGCCACCCCGGCCATGCACACCCGGCCCAATCCCTGGTCCTGGAACCGCTGGCTGGGCAGCGTGCGCAGGCCGACCCATTGCGGCCGGTTATCGAAGGTGGCCCAGGTCGGGGCGCGAAAGGGTCGGCGGGTGTAATCGGCGTAGGCGGCGGGATCCACCAGGCAGGGATCCAGCACCGGTTGCACGCCGGGGAAGAGCTTGCCGGGGCGCTCCCCCGGTCCTGGCGCGGCGGTTATCAGGCCCGGCAGGAAGAGGGCCAGGATCACCCATGGCTGGATGGGGAAATCCTGCCGCCGATTCCTGGCGGCAGGACCAAGGTGGCAGGAGGCGTCGGGCCGTTCGGGTTCCTTACCCATGGCGGAATATCTGGCTTCCAAGGAATTCATGGGCGCCATTTTCCGCCAGCGGGCCCGGCGTGGCAAGCCCGGTTGGGGAATCGCCTGCAATTCTGGCTGCTGGCTGCCCCCTGGGGCCGCCAATCGCCCTCGACAACCAGGAACGGAGATGGCAGCGTAATGCAACAACAAATCGACATGAATACCTCCTCTATCAAAGTGACCGGGAAAACGCGCTGGCTGGCCAGCCTTTGCCTGGCGGCGGGTTGCTGGCTCAACGGGTCAGGCGCCGGCGCTGCCGATATTCCGCCCCACGCTGGCGCGCGCAATTACCGTTTCGACAAAACCATCACCCGGGAAGTGCTGGAAAACTACCTTTCCCGCGCCATCACCATGGAAGGCCTGCTCAATGGCCGGGGCGACCTGGAAGACCATATCCGCATGCTCCAGCATATCGGCGCCAAGTTCATTGGGCGCAGCCTTTGCCTGTGGGGCGGCGAGGCCGCGCTCCTGCGCAACCTGGAGCGGGCGAAGCAGCAGATCCCCAAAATCCACGCCGCCGACCCCGACCTGGTCCTGCAAGCCTGCATCTTTGAGATTGTGACCACCCAGGCGGACCAGGTGCCCGTGCCGGAATGGGCTTTCACGGCCCTGGGCCAGCCGGTGGCGAAACGCAATTTCAGGTATGCGGACATGCTCTACCCAGGCGGCAAGTTCAAGAACCATTGGCAGCCCGGGCAATCGGTCCCGGATGTGAGCCAGCCGGAGACCCAGCTTTGGTTTTATTTCCTGGGGGCCTCTTTCATCGACGCTGGCTGCGAGGCGATCCACCTGGGGCAGACGGAATTGATGAACCATAATGACCGCAGCCTGGTGTGCTACTCCCGGGTGCTGGCCTTGATCCGCTCCCACGCCGTCCAGCATGCCCGCCGGCACATGGTGCTGCTCGACTCGCACGTGCCCAGCGGCGGCCTGGTGCGCGACGGCCGGCTGCTGATGGATTTCCATTCCTTCCCACTGCGGATCATGGAGGTGCCGGACCAGCCGCAGGAAGCCATCCTGAAAGTGGGCTTTTCCGACGGCCTCTACGGCCGGAGCAAAGGCGGCCTGACCTATAGCGGCTGGCCGTGCGAACACCTGCCCTACCTGGCGGAGATCGACAACTGGGGCGTAAGCCGGACCCCGGGCCAGGCCCGGGCGGGCAGCATCTGGATTTGGGGCTACGACGAGATCACCTGGTTTGCGCACCAGGATCAGGCGTACCGCAGCCGGTGGCTCCGCTATGCGTGGGATTGGGTGCGGCAAACGGACCTCAACGGCTTCCTGCAAATGCCCGGCAGCCGGACCCTGGCCTATCCGGTGGGCCAGCAGCGGTGGTACTATGCCAACCGCCCCAGCCCCGCCGTTCCCGGTGGTTTTGGCGACGAAGAAGCAATCCGCGCCATATGGGCGGCCAGCGCCCGAAACAGTGCCGCCAGCCCGGGAGGGCGGTGAGGTTGCCGAAGGTTAAACGGCCCCCATATACGGCCCCATTGGCCCCAGGCCTGGGGCCATTAAGGATTTGCGGACCACATCGGTGCTTTCATTCGGCCCAACACCGTTTCCTCTCCCGTCTCCGCGCTGCACAAAATGGCGCCTGCACGGGAATGATTTCAAGCTGTGGGCAAGGCAAAAGCCCCACCGGCCGGCGCAACCTAAAGAACTGGCGGAAGCCTCATCTCACTGCCTCGGCGAAGTAAACCATGCTGGTACGGGAGCATTTTCTTTGAGCTTCCCAATCCAGACTGGACCGGCCTGGTTTTTCATATGGCCAGATCCGTGGGGATTTGTTCTACTGGACGATATGAACACCCAGCCCGGGAGAACTGAAAGACGTGCCGCACGCGGGGACCCCGCCAGGACCAGGAAGCGCTGCGCCTGGCCCGTTCGGTTCCCCGGCGGAACGTTGGCGCCGGCAGCCTTCACCCTGATCGAATTACTGGTGGTCATCGCCATCATCGCCATCCTGGCCAGCCTATTGCTGCCGTCCCTGGCCACGGCCAAAGGCCAGGCCCACCGGATCAAATGCCTCAACAACCTCAAGCAAATGTCCACGATCTGGATCCTGTATTCAGCCGACAACGAGGAACGCCTGGCCCCGAATGGCGACGGTGAAACGGGGAGCTTTTGGGTATCCGGCAGCTTCCGGTCCAATCCTGCGGATTCCACCAACAGCCTGATCCTGCTGGACCCGCGCCGCTCGGTGTTCGTGCCTTACCTCAAATCGCTCAGCCTGTACAAGTGCCCTGCGGACCGCTTTACGGGCACTGGCGGGCAGAAAAAGGCCGTCCGGGTCCGCAGCTATGCGATGAATTCCTACCTGAATTGGACCGGGCCTGCCTGGGAATCCATGCCCAATTCCGGGTTCCGCGTTTTCCGGAAAACCAGCGATGTGAAGGATCCCGGCCCGTCCCGGTTGCTCCTATTCCAGGAGGTGAACCCGGACAGCATCTGTCGGCCGTGTTTCGGGGTGCGCATGGACGCCGTCAATCCCCCCCGTTTCAGCCATATCCCGGCCAGCTACCACAACCGGTCCGGCAACAACAGCTTCGCCGATGGCCACGCAGATTCGCACCGCTGGGTGGACCCGCGCACCGTCAAACCGGTCCTGGCGAACTTCCATGCCCACAACGATCCCAGCCTGGGGAATCCCGACCTTCCCTGGATCCAGGAGCGCACCACCCGCGCGGCAAAATGACGGTTCATTATTTGCTTGGCAAAAAAAATCCGCTGGGGTCAAATGAACTCAGCTCTTTGAAAAGGGAAACAATCCAGCGATTGTTTCATACTCAAGCCAATGTCAGGGAACCCCGTTTGAATCGGGGGCGGTTGCGCCACTGTAACGAGCTACAAACTCCCATAACCACTGGTCCCAAAGGCCGGGAAGGAGGGAGCGCGGTTTTAAGCTCGGAGCCAGGATACCGGTTGGTTTGTGCTCGTCGGATTTCCGGCGGCAGATGGTGGTCGTTCATGGCCCCCACCCTCCCGCCCGGAATCGCTTCTCCGTCAAAGGGAAGGACGAGGCCAGCCTGCCGGAGTGTATCCGGCGGAACGCGCCTTGGGCCTTCAACTGCCAATCCGGAGTCTGGAGGCTTTTTTTTGCCTGGCCCGGCAGTTGAAATCACGCCCTGAAAGTTGCGCACTGGTCTCGCGATATTAATACTGCGGTGGGGTGGAAAAATTCCGCCAACCGCTTTGCGGTTGATCAGGCGTATGTTAAGGAATCATTCAGTAATCTTGCTGGTTTTGGCTGCTGTTCAGGGGTGCCCGGCGCTGCACGGCGCCAATTATGCCAGCGCGGTCGTGGACTATCAGGCTGGCACCTTGCCAACTTCAGTCTCTTCCTATACCAATTCGGGGGCCGCCCTGGGTGAACCTTCCCGGGTGACACCCGGCCAATTCGGCGGCCCGGTGGATCCCTTCAATCCGGCCTACCTCAACAGCCAACTGGTCTCGGTGGGGGCCAACGGATCCTTGACGGTCCAGTTCAGCCATCCCGTGCAGAACAATCCCGCCAACCCTTATGGTTTGGATTTTGCAGTCTTCTCCAGCTCCGGTTTTGTCATCTCCAACGGCGATTACACCGGCGGCGGCATCACGGATGGCTCGCTGTTCGGGAATTTGAATGGCCCCTTCCGGATTTCCGTTAGCGCCGATGGCCAGACCTATTATGCCTTGGACCCCGCCAAAACCCCGTCCATTGACGGTTTATTTCCGACCGATGGTCAGGGCGATTTTTCCGAGGCGGTGATCCCCGGCTTAAAAGGATCCGATTTCGCCGGATTGGACCTGCCCGGCATCCGGGCCAAATATGCCGGGGCCGGCGGGGGGGCCGGTTTTGACCTGGGCTGGGCCATCGATGCCAGGGGCAACCCGGTCCAGTTGGATGCCATCCAATATGTGCGCCTGGAGGTTTTGGGTGGCCATGCAGAAATTGACGGCTTTTCCGGGCTCAGCGCGATCCCCGAGCCGGGCTCGCTGGTTTTATTCGGCCTGGGCCTTTCGGTCCTGGTGTGGCAGTTTCGGATCAAAAAGGCGGCTTAACCGTATTCCTTATGACCAAATCCTGGCCTTGGATCCCAGTGTCTTTGCTGGCCTTGACCGCGGGTCTGCTGGCCGGCGCTGAGATCCGGGAGGATTTCAGCCGCAATCCTTTGACCAATGGATGGAGAACGCATGGCCAGAGCAGCCTGTTCCAATGGGATGCCGCCAGCCAAAGCCTGCAAGTCACTTGGGACAGCTCCCAGACCAACAGTTATTTTTACCATCCACTCCCCACGATCCTGGCCAAAGCCGACGATTTCCAAATCAGCCTCAGCTTGAC
Organism: uncultured Verrucomicrobiota bacterium; assembly: GCA_903845125.1. GTDB lineage: Bacteria > Verrucomicrobiota > Verrucomicrobiia > Limisphaerales > UBA1319 > CAIMWS01. Next base: position 1,635 of record CAIMWS010000506.1, on the reverse strand, counting down.
CTTGGAGCGGGTCACTCCGGGCACCTCCGCCGGCAAGCCGTTCGCGTTTGAGCTGGCCTTTGGTTTTGTCAACCTGGCCGGGGCCATCCGCACTAATTTCCTGCGCGGCACCGGGCGGCAATCGCCCAACCTGTTGGAGCTGGATTATTTCCCGGACACCGGTTTCGGAGCCACCGTTTGGCCCACCGTCATCGACACCAACAGCGTGTTCAATTACTCCGGGGCGGATGATTACACCCTGCTGGAGCTGCCCACCCAGGTGAGCCTGGACATCCGCATGGTTTACCAGGGCCAAACCCACACCTTGACCACAACGATCACCGCCAATGGCCAATCCCTCGGCCCGGTAAATCCGGTGGTCCTCACCGAAACCTTCAAGGATTTCCGGCTGGATGCCTTTGCCATCTGCAGCTACAGCGATGCCCAGGCCACGGGATCCATCTTCGCCCAGGGCCGCCTGGACGACCTCCAGATAGTGGTTCCCGAACCGCCCATCCAGGCTCTGAAATGCCTGCGGCTGGAACCGGGCTGGGGCGTTGAATTCCAAGGCCTCGGAGACTGGACCTACCAGCTGGAACGATCGGACAATCTGCGGCTCTGGACCCCGGTGGCCGAAACCCTCCAAGCCGCCCCGGCCCGCGTGCAGCTGGCCGATCCGGCCGCCTCCTCGCCGGCCGCTTTTTACCGGGTGAAAGCCGGGCGGCCCTAACCATGCGCCGGCACACTCCACCACCGGCCAGGCTTTTTGCCCCGGGTTTCACCCTGGTGGAACTGCTGGTGGTCATCGCCATCATCGCCATCCTGGCCGCCCTGGTGCTGCCGGTCTTGAACCGGGGCAAACTCAGCAGCCAGCGGATCAAGTGCGCCAACAACCTCCGGCAGTTGGGGCTGGCCGCCCAGATGTATTGGGATGAGCACGATGGCCGCACGTTCCGCTACCGGGGCGCCGCCACCAACGGCGGGGATGTTTTCTGGTTCGGGTGGCTGGGCCGCGGGGCTGAATCCACCCGCGCCTTCGACGCCCGCCAGGGCGCCCTTTTCCCCTACCTGGGCGGGCGGGGCATCGAGCTTTGCCCCTCGCTGAATTATGCCCTGCAATCCTTCAAGCTCAAGGCCGTCGGCGCCGCCTATGGCTACGGCTATAATTTAAGCCTGTCGGCCGCTGCCTCCCAGCCCGCCAAAGTGGTCCACCGCTTTCGCCAGCCCGGCGACACCGCCTTTCTGGCCGATTCCGCCCAGGTGAACACCTTCCAATTCCCCGCCTCGCCGGAAAACCCCATGCTGGAGGAATTCTATTATGTGACCACCAATGAACCCACCGCCCACTTCCGGCATGGGCGCCAGGCGAATGTCCTCTTTTGCGATGGCCATGTGGACCGCTCCCCCCCCCTGCCGGACTCCCTCGATTCCCGGTTGCCAGCCCAAGTGATCGGCATCCTTAAACCGGAGATCCTCCTGCCTGCGGGCAATCCGTGACGGCCGATAAAGCTCCTCCTGGGCCATGCCTTGGAAGTTGGGAGGGAGGCGTAGCCTGAAGCAAATCGCCCTGATCCTCGCGGGCATCCGGCTTCGATTTTGAAACCGTCAGCGGCCGCGATTTTTTGCGAGGGGCTGGGTGCTGGGGAACAGGGAAGG
>CAIMWS010000505.1 GCA_903845125.1 uncultured Verrucomicrobiota bacterium | reverse complement strand
TTCGCCGCCGCCAACTCAGCCTCCCCGGCGGACCTCGCCGGGGTGGGGCGCAATTATTATGCAGCTTGCGAGTCCGGGAATGGTCCGGAGGCGGCGCTGGCCCGGGAGGCGGTGGCTGGTTTGCGGGCGGTGGCCGCCGGAACGCTCCCGGAATTCACTCTGGAATATCCCTGCCATGCCCCGGAGGCGCGGCGCTGGTTCGAGCTGCGGGCCACCCGCTTCCCGGGGGCCGGCCCGGTGCGGCTGGTGGCCGCGCATACGGACATCACCAGCCGCAAGCTGGCGGAGAACTCTTTCACCAATCAAAACCTGCTGCATCACCAGCTGGTGCAGACGATCCCCAGCGGCATCCAGGTGTTGGATTTGGAGGGGACGATCGTAATGGCCAATCGGGGCTACCACCAGCTTTACGGCTATGCCGATGGGGAGCTGATCGGGAAAAGCCTGTTCGATCTGCCCACTTCCGCGGTGGAGCGGGAACGGCTGAAAAACTATTGGGCCGTGATCGCCACCGGCCAGGCGCAACCCATGCCTTACGAAGCGGAGGTTCCGCGCCGGGATGGCGCCACGGTATTTGTGCATGTGGTGTGGGATTACCAGCGGGACTACGCGGGGCGGGCCACCTGTATCCTGGCCAGTGTGGTGGATATCACCGCGCACAAGCAGTCCGAGGAGGCGCTGCGCACGAGCGAGGCGCGGATGCGGGCCATCGCCGCCAACACGCCGGACTTGATTTTCATCCAGGACCGTGAGCTGCGCTACCGGATGTGCATCAATCCGCAGCTGGGCCTGACGGAGGGGGAAATCCTGGGCCTGAAGGACCGGGATCTTTTTCCGGCGGAAGCAGCGGAAAAACTGACTGCGATCAAGCGGCGGGTGGTGGATGCCGGGGAAACGGTCCGGCTGGATATGCCGCTGGTGAGCCGGCAGGGCGAAATGGAGTATTTTGATGGCACCTATGTGCCGACCCTGGACGTCCAGGGCCAGGTGGATGGGCTGATCGGGTATTTCCGCAATGTGACGGAGCAGAAAAAGATGGAGTTGGCCTTGCGGGCGCTGGCCGCCCGGTTGGAATCGGTGCGGGAGGAGGAGCGCCAGCAACTGGCGCGGGAGATCCATGACACCTTCGGGCACGCCTTGACCGATTGGAAGCTGGACCTGGCCTGGCTGGGGCGCCGCCTGGCGGAGGCGGGCGTGAACGGCCGGACCGCCATCCGGCGCAAGATCGCCGCCATGAGCCACCGCGCGGAGGGGGAGATGGATACCGTGCGCCGGATCGCCGGCGCCCTGCGCCCGGTGCTGCTGGACACGGTGGGGCTGGCCTCCGCCATCGCCTGGCACGCCACGGAGTTCGAGAGCCGCACCGGCATCCGCTGCCGGCTGGAGCTGCCCCCCGAGCTGGCGGCCATCCCCGCGGACTGCGCCACGGCGGCCTTCCGCATCCTGCAGGAGCTGCTCACGAACGTGGTGCGGCATGCCCGGGCGGAGTGGGTGGAGATCCGGCTCCAAACGGAGGGCGGCTGGCTGGAGCTGCGGGTGCAGGACAACGGCGCCGGCATCCCGGAAAGCGCCGCCGCCAGCCCCGCCTCGCTGGGCTTGCTGGGGATCCGGGAACGGGCCGGGGCGCTGGGCGGCACAGTGGCTATCCGGGGGGTGGCCGGCCAGGGCACCAACGCCTGCGTGCGGCTGCCGCTGGCGGCCCCACCGGGGGCGGAAGGGGGAGGCGGATGAAGCCGGCAAAGGCCTTGAGCCCGCGGATCCTGATCCTGGAAGACCACGCCAGCACGCGGCTGGGGGTGCGGCAGATCCTCCAGGAGGAATTCCCCCGCCTGCAACTGGGCGAGGCGGCCGATGGGGAGGGGGCGCTGGACCTGATGGAAACGCAGGTGTGGGATCTCCTGCTGCTGGACCTCTCCCTGCCGGGCCGCGGCGGGCTGGAGGTGCTGGGGGAGGTCCACCGGCGGCGGCCGGAGCTGCCGGTGCTGGTTTACAGCGCCCACCGCGAGGAGGAGCTGGCCCTGCACGTGCTGCGGGCGGGGGCGGCGGGCTACCTCTGCAAGGAGCGCGCGCCGGAGGAGCTGTGCCAGGCGGTCCGGCAGGTGCTGCGGGGCGGCGCCTATTTCAGCCGCCAGCTCAACCAGCGGCTCCTGGGCACGGCCCCCTCCGGCCCGGGGCGGCTGCCTCACGAAGAGCTTTCCCCGCGGGAATTCCAGGTGCTGCGGCTGATCGCCGCGGGCAAATCCGGCAAAGCCGCCGCCGCCGACCTCGGCTTGAGCCAGAAAACCGTGAGCACCTACCGCATGCGCCTGCTCAAGAAATTGCGACTCCAGACCACCGCCGAATTGATCCAATACGCCGTCCGGGAACGCCTGCTCCCCGCTCCAAGCTCTCCGCTCCCCGCTCCAAGCTCTCCGCTCTCCGCTCTAAGCTACCCGACCTCCTGCTCCACGCTCTCCGCCCTCCGCTGCTCCTTGCTCCAAGCTCTCGGCTCTCCGCTCCCAGCTGCCCCGCCCTCGACCTCCGACCTCGCTTTCCCTTCAGGCTCTGCGCTCCCCTTCCCTCTTCATTCCGTGTATTCAGTGTATTCCGTGGTTTATTTTTTTAGGGTTTCAACCACGGATCACACGGATCACACGGAAAAGTGAAATCTCAAATCTCAAATATGAAATTCAAAATTCGCTCTGTCCTATGTCCTCTGTCTTCTGCCCCCGCCCTCCGCTCCCCGCTCTCCGCTCCAAGCTGCCCGCTCCCCGCTACCTCCCGCTTCCCAAAAGCCCCCCCCACCCAGCGCCATGTAGGAATAATCCGACACGCCGGTCAGCCTCTTGCTGACTTGCGGGAACGGGGCACTCGTGAAAAATTGCGGAGCGGTACCCGCCGGAGGTTGGGGTGGTACTTAAAATGGCCTCTGGAAGGCTGCGCCCGGGAGCCGGTGGCAGGAAAAACGATGAAACCGTCTGAAACAGTATTGGGGATGGGCCAAGGCGAAAGGCGCCCGCCGGAAGCGAGGGAGTCTCAGCAGGCCGCCGCCGCCAGCGAGGAGCGCTGCCGGTTTACCCTGGAGCAGACCGGGGTGGGCCTGTGGGAGCTGGATCCGACGACCCTGCGGGCTTGGCGCTCAGCGCCGGGCGCCCGCCTCTTTGGCCACCATAACACCGGGGGAGCCTGGAGCTTCCAGGATTTCCTCGGCAGCGTGCATCCGGAAGACCGCGCGCAGGTGGAGAGCCTGGTGCGGGCGGGGCTGGCGGCCAGCCAGGGCTGGTCCTTTGAATGCCGGATCATCCGGCCGGACGCCGCGGTGATCTGGATTTGGGTCAAGGCGGCTTTTGTCCCGGAGGGGCGGGTTCACGGCCTGGTGCTGGACATCACCCAGCGCAAGGCGGCCGAGGCGGAGGCGCGGAAACAGCGGGAATTATCCCAGGCCGTTTTTGACGCGCTGGAGGCGCACATCTGTGTTTTGGACGCGGCCGGGGAAATCGTGGCCGTGAACCGCTCCTGGCGCGTCTTTGCGGAGGCCAATCAAATGCGCCTCCCCGGGGCCGGGCTGGGTGGCAACTACCTGGCCATTTGCGAGGGGGCGGCCGGGCCGGAGGCGGCCGAGGCCCGGGCTTTTGCGGCGGGCATCCGGCAGGTTTTGAAAGGCGGGCAGGAATCTTTCGCCCACGATTATGCCTGCCATTCGCCCGCGGTGAAGCGGTGGTTCCATGCCCAAATCACGCGGCTGCCGGAGGCGGGCGCCGGGCGCCTGGTGATCGCGCACGAGAACATCACCCAGGTGAAGCAGGCGCAGGAGCAGGCGCAGGCCAGCGTACAGCAGCTGCGGGCTTTGGGGGACAAACTCCCGCTGGCGATGGTTTACCAACTGGTCTGGGGGCCGCAAGGGCCGCGGTTCACCTTTGTCAGCGCCGGGGTGGAGCGCATTCACGGCGTGACGGTGGAAACCGCCCTGCGGGATGCGGCGGTGCTCTACCGCCAGGTGGTGTTGGAGGATCGCGCCCGGCTGGCCGCGCGGGAGGAGGAAGCGCGGGCCAGCGGGAAATCGCTGGTGGCGGAATTCCGCATCCGCAACGCCCGGGGCGAATTGCGCTGGGTCCATGTCAGCTCCAGGACCGGTGAATTGGCGGACGGCTCGCTCTGCTCGGACGGGGTGGAACTGGACATCACCAAGCGCAGGCAGCTGGAGGAGAACCTGTGCCAGGTGAATAAGATGGAAGCCCTGGCCCACCTGGCGGGCGGGATGGCCCATGAATTCAACAACCTGCTCGCGGGGATGATGATGAACCTGGGACTGGCCAGGCTGAACAATCACCTGGAGCCGGAGGTGGCTAGGCTGGTGGACGACAACCTGGTGAGCTGCCGCCGGGCCGCCGGGCTGATCCAGCTGCTGGTGGCCGCCAGCCGGCGGTCGCGGCTGCAGCTTGAGTTGCTGGATTTGGGCGGCCTGGCCGGCCGCCAGGCCCGGCTGATCGAACCCGTCCTGGAAAAACGGATCCGGGTGGATTGCCGGTTCGCACCCGGCGCGCATTGGGTGGAGGTCGACCGCAGCCTGATGGAGCAGGCCATGGTGAACCTGTGTCTGAACGCGCGCGACTCCATGAAGGAAGGAGGGACGTTGCGGCTGGAATTGAGGCGGGTGGAGATCAGCGGCGACCAGGCGGCACTCCCTGCCCTGGCCCGACCGGGCCCCTATGTCTGCCTGGCCGTGGGGGATACCGGCTGCGGCATGGAGGCGCGGGTGATGGATCGTTTATTTGAACCATTTTTCACCACCAAGGAGGTGGGTAAGGGGAGCGGCCTGGGGCTGGCCATGGTCAAGGGGACTGTGGAACAGCACCGCGGCTGGGTGGAGGTGGAGAGCCGCGTGGGCCAGGGGAGCACGTTTCGGATTTATCTTCCGGCCGTGACCCCGCCCGTCCCGGCTCCCACTTCCCGGGGGCGGCGGGAGCAGCCCCTGACCCAGGGCCAGGGCTGCCTGGTGGTAATGGCAGAGGAGGCTGCCGTCCGCCTGGCGACCCGCCGGTTGCTCCAGGATTTGGGCTACTGCGTGCGGGAGGCGGCCACCGCGGCGGAAGCGTTGGAAATCTGGGCCGCGCATGCGGCGGAGATCAGCCTGGTTTTGGCCGATATCGTCCAGCCCGGCAAAATTTCCGGCACGGACCTGGCGCAGCGTTTTCTGGCCGAAAAGCCAGGGCTGAAAATCATTCTGACCAGCGGCCATTACCACGAGCGGGAAGCGGCTGGCCAACGGCTGGCCTCCCAGGCCATCTTCCTGTCGAAACCGTGCCTGCCGGAAACCCTCGCTGCCATGATCACGGAGCAGTTGCCGCGGAAACGTGCCTGACCGGGCGCCGGCCGCCGGGCGAAGTTTTCCCCTCCCGGAGGCGCGGATCCGGCCTGGCCAGCCGCCTCACCCCATGAAAATGCAAACGGCAGCCATGAACCGGCGGATGGGGGCGGGCTGGGAAATCAAAAGCCGGCCACCCTGGTGGATCACCGCGGCCGGCGCCGGGCTGGCTTTGGCCGCGGCGACGGCGGGAGGCTGGCTCTACCAGAACCAGCAGCGGCAGGCGCGAACCCAGGCCGAGGCCGACCTGCAAACCATCGCCCGCCTGAAAGTGGAACAGATCGCCGCCTGGCGCAAGGAGCGGCTGGCGGATGCGGCCATTCTGGCGCAGGATTCCTGGTTCAGCGAGGCGGCCCGGCGGTGGCTGCTGGCCCCGGAGACTAATTTGAACCAGGATTTGCTGGGCTGGCTGCGCCCGTGGCTGGCTCTCAACCAATACCAGGACGTGTGGCTGGTGGATGCAGCAGGCCAAATCCGGCTGAGCCTCAGCGGCCGCGGCGGCCGGCTCCCGGCCAGCGCCGCCGGGAGCTTCGCGGCCGCCCTGGGAGGCCGCCAGGCGGCCTGGCTGGATCTGGCCGCCGGGGCCGGGGAGGCGCCGCACCTGGCGGCGGTCGCCCCACTGGCGGCGGCGGGGGCGGTGGTGCTGCGGATCGATCCGCGCGAGTACCTCTACCCGCTGGTCCAGTCCTGGCCGGCGCCCAGGGGCAGCGCGGAAGCCTTGCTCGTCCGGCGCGACGCCGGCGAAGTTTTGTTCCTGAACGACCTGCGGCACCGGACCAACACGGCGCTGAAGCTGCGCCTCCCGCTGACGCAAACCAACCTGCCGGCGGTCATGGCGGTGCTGGGGCGGGAGGGAGTGGTGGCGGGCCGGGATTACCGGGGGGTGCCGGTGCTTTCCGCCCTCCTGGCCGTTCCGGAATCGCCCTGGTTCCTGGTCGCCAAGGTGGATGCCGCGGAGGCCCTGGCGGCGGGGCGTTTTCGGGGAAAGGTGATTTTAGCCGCGATCTTTGGGTTCGTGGTTTTAGTCGGCGGAGTGATGCGGGCGGGCAGGCTGCGGAGCGCCCGGGCGCATTACCAGGAGCTGTACCAGGCTGAAACCCTGCGGCGCCAGGAGGAGAGCCGTTACCGCGCCACCCTCCACAGCATTGGGGATGGCGTCATCGCCACCGATGACCAGGGCCGGGTGGAATATTTGAACCCGGTGGCCGAAACCCTGACCGGCTGGCGGGTGGCAGAGGCGTGCGGCCGGCAGTTCACGGAGGTTTTCCGCCTGCTCAACGAACCGGCGCGTGAGCCGGTGGTCAGCCCCCTGGAGCGCGTGTTGCAGGCGGGCCAGGTGACGGGCCTGGCCAGCCACACGCTGCTGGTGGCGCGGGATGGCACGGAGCGGCCCATTGCGGACAGCGGCGCTCCTATCCAGGACGAGGCGGGCCGGATCACCGGCGCGGTGGTGGTGTTTCACGACCAGACCGAAGAACGCCAGAGCCAGGGGCGGTTCAACGCCCTGTTCCGCCATGCGCCCCTCCAAGGTGTCATCTACCGGCTGATCCGCGACTCCCAGGGAGAAGTGGTGGACTGGGAGTTCAGCGACATCAATCCTCTCGGCGCGGCCGCGC
>CAIMWS010000504.1 GCA_903845125.1 uncultured Verrucomicrobiota bacterium | reverse complement strand
CCCGGAGGTGGCCAGGGAAAAGGTCCGGCTGCCGGGCAGGAAATGGAAGAGCGGCTTTTTCTCGATGGGGTCGATATGGAAGGTGCAGGGGTTGGCGTAAGCCAGCGTGTAGAGCTTGCCATCGATATTGACCTTGTTGCGGCAATGGCTGCGGTCGCCCGGCTCCAGGAGGCAGTTGTTGGGGCAGATTTTGCATTGCACATTGCGGCCCAGGGAGAGGTAATGGCTGGCCTCTTTGGCCCAGCCCCGCTGCTGCCAGGCTTTCCAGACCGCCGCTTTGGGGGCGTCCTTTTTGAACACCTCGGCCGGGGCATCATTTTGGCTGGCGCGGTCGAGCAACCGGCTGAGCCAGCCACCGGCCGCCAGGAAGGCGGCGGCGCCGGCCCCCCAGCCGATGACTTCCCGGCGGGAAGCGCCTGGTTTACTGGCGGGGGAATCCATATGCTATTTCCTCAACCAACGCTGCACGGAAAGATACACTGCCGGGAGGGCGTGCACCAGCAAAAGCAGGAAGAGCGGCAGATGCATCAGCTTGTGGAGGGTGAGGGCGGTCCGTTCATCCAGGAACTGGCTGAGCCCGAAACGGCCGCTCATAATGTAGCCGGTCCCGAGGAAAACCAACAGGACGGGCAACAAGGGCCAACCGCTCCAACGCACCGTTTTGAGCATCAGGTGATCGATCCGTGGTTTCATGCGCTCCCCAAGATATACCACGGAAACCGGTGGCGGCAGCTAAAAACCATCCCGTCAGAGGATCGGGGAGCCGTGTCCCGGCATTGGGGATGGAAGTAATGGCGCTGCAGCTTGTTGCGCCAGCCGCGAAGGGAGTTGGAAGCCGCGCCGAACCAGATCCATAAGTGGCTGATGACGATGGTTTTGCGCAAAAAGATCCGCCATCACGACGGGGCCCATGGCCGGAACCTTGCGGAGGGGTTCCGCCCGGCCGAGCGTCCCTAGTTTTCCATGGTTTCACCGATTTTTTCAGTTTTTCAAAATTCTTCCATACTTTTTGACCGCCTTTGGCGCACGTATCAATGAGGGATCCAAATGAAGGCCCTCAAGAACCTAAAAATCAAAAACCATGAAAACATATCGATTATTCGCGGCGACAACCTTGGTTTCCGCCATAACCTTGGCCGGGCGCCCCACCGGGCATGCCCAATCAACCTATGAGCCTTACACCTTCACCACGATTGCCGGCAAGCCGGGCACTTACAGCAGCATCGATGGGCCGGGCAGCACCGCACGGTTTTACGACACTCAGGGCGTTGCACTGGACAGCTCAGGTAATCTCTATGTGTCGGAATGGAGCGGTCAAACTGTCCGCAAATTGACGCGGGTTGGGACCAACTGGATGGTTACTACGATAGTGGGCAAGGGGGGCATTGAAGGCGGCACCGATGGCGCAGGAAGTGCGGCGCGGTTTGGTTTCCCTGGCGACATTGCAGTGGACGGTTCGGGTAGCGTCTATGTGCCGGATACGTATGGTGCGTATGGTCACACGATCCGCAAAATAACGCCAGTCGGGACGAACTGGGTGGTCACTACGATAGCGGGCAAGGCAGGCAATAACGGCACCGCCGACGGGACGGGAAGCGCTGCGCGGTTTGAAAGCCCTTTTGGCGTGGCGTTGGACAGCGTCGGGAACCTCTATGTGGCGGACAGTTACAATCACACGATCCGTAAAATGACTCCGGTGGGGACCAACTGGGTGGTCACCACGCTGGCGGGCAGGGCGACGTATTCAGGCAGCGCCAACGGGACGGGGAACGCCGCCCGGTTTAATGCCCCCCGGTCCTTGACGGTGGACAGCGCGGGTAACATTTTTGTCGCGGATTCTGAAAACCACTTGATCCGCCAAGTGACTCCGGTGGGGACCAACTGGGTGGTCACCACGCTGGCGGGCAAGGCGGCGTATCCAGGCAGCGCCGATGGCGTAGGAAGCGCCGCGCGATTTAATAACCCTACCGATGTGGCCGTGGACAGCGCTGGTTGCCTCTATGTATCGGAATATAGCAACAACACCATCCGAAAATTGACGCCGGTGGGGACCAACTGGGTGTCCACCACGCTGGCTGGCAAAGGGGGGTATTCAGGCACAGCCAACGGGACGGGTAGCGCCGCGCGGTTTCAAGGCGCGGTGTGCCTGACGGTGGACAGCGCCGGTGTTATCTTTTTGGCGGATAGTGACAACTTAATGGTCCGCATGGGATACCCGGCGCTTACGATTATATCCCCCGGATTCAATAACAGACAGTTCGGTTTCACTCTTAAGGGAGGGCCATCGGGGCAGACCGTCGTCATTGACACTTCGGCCGATTTGATGGGCTGGCTGCCTATTTGGACCAACACGTTGGGGGGAACTTTAAATTTTAACGACCCACAGAGCAGCGGCCAAGCCAATCGTTTTTACCGCGTACACACGCAGTAAGCATTGAGCCGCAACGAGCTGGGGGTAAGGCAGCCAGCCCTGCGGTATTGCCACCCCGGCCTTAAGCTAATAGAATTACCCCGGTGACGATCTTACGATGGTGAAAGAAGTGCCGGCGCAATCCAATGCCAGTGAATCAAATGCCCGACCTATGAAATCCGACGATCAAAGCGAAGAAGCGATCTTCTGCGCCGCGCTGCGCCAGCCGGTGGGACCGGAGCGTAAAGCCTTCCTGGACCAGGCCTGCGCCGGGGATCCGGCGCTGCGGCAGCGCCTGGAGGATCTGCTCCAGGCCAGCGAGAATCCGCATTCGGCCCTGGCATGCCTCACCGATGTGGCCGACAGCATCACCCTGGGCTTGGAGTTCCCCATGGAGGAGGGGCCGGGTACCAGGATCGGGCGCTATAAGCTCCTGGAGAAGATCGGCGAAGGCGGCATGGGCGTGGTCTATATGGCTGAGCAAGAGGAGCCAGTCCGCCGGCGGGTAGCCCTTAAAATAATCAAGCTGGGCATGGACACCCGGCAGGTCATCGCCCGTTTCGAGGCCGAGCGCCAGGCCCTGGCGCTGATGGATCATCCCAACATCGCCCGGGTGTTCGATGGCGGGGCGACCGAAAAGGGCCGCCCTTACTTTGTGATGGAACTGGTGCACGGAGTGCCCATCACCGAGTTTTGCGACAAGAATCGATTCACCCCCCAGGAACGGCTCCGGTTGTTCATTCAGGTCTGCCAGGCCATCCAGAACGCCCACCAAAAGGGGATCATCCACCGGGATCTCAAGCCGGCCAACGTGCTGGTGACCCTGCATCATGGGGAGCCGATGCCCAAGGTGATCGATTTCGGGGTGGCCAAGGCGACCAACCAAAAGCTGACGGAGAAGACGCTCTTCACCCACTACGGCACCATCCTGGGCACTCCGGCCTACATGAGCCCGGAGCAGGCGGAATTATCCAGCCTGGATGTGGACACCCGCACCGACCTTTATTCGCTGGGGGTGTTGCTCTACGAATTGCTGACCAGCACGACCCCCTTTCCGGAGCAGCGGTTGCGGAGTCTGGCCTATGGGGAGATGCAGCGGGTGATCCGGGAGGAGGAGCCGGAGCGACCTTCCCGGCGGCTGAGCACGATGAATAAGGAGCGGAAGACGGCGGTTTTGAGGAGCCGGGGAGCCGGCGGGGAGGCCTTGGGGGAGCTGTTGAAGGGGGATCTGGACTGGATCGTGATGAAGTGCCTGGAGAAGGATCGGCGGCGGCGCTACGAGAGCGCCAGCGGATTG
>CAIMWS010000503.1 GCA_903845125.1 uncultured Verrucomicrobiota bacterium | reverse complement strand
TTTTTCCACTGTTTGCTCATGTGCATTACCACCGATTTCCGGTGTCTTTTTCCCATGAGTCAACGACCCGTTTTGCCTCCTCTCAGATTCAGGTCCCCGGTGTCTTTTAATTTGAGTCAACTCGCGCCGCGCAGCAGTCCGCAGTTCGCGCTCCACAGTGGGCAGGAAATTCACGAGAGTATGCTCTCCGCCGGGCCGCGGAAATCAGGCCCGGCGGAATAGCCAGGAGGCTGCCTCAATCGTGGCGATAGAGCCGGACGCGCTGCAGGGCGGGCTTGCCATACGGGATCTGCAGCCGCCATCCGCCGGCATTTTCGTCCCCGTTCAGGCGCCGGCCCGGTTTCCAGGCCCCATTCACAAACCAGCCCTCATCGATCGCCAGGATGCGTGTGTATTTGGGCCCCGGCTTGCTCGTGCTGAAATGGATGGCCAGGCCGGCCCCCGCCACCAGGAATTCATCGGCGCCGCTGGCGATGGCCAGGCCGTATCCGGGCAGCTCTTTTTTGCCACCGGGCTTGAAAGTGATCTCCAGGTTGTATCCCCCCAATTGCAGATTTTGCCGGTCCTCACCATCCTGCTGGTAAATACCGAGCAGGGCGCCCGGGTCCGGGTGACGGCTGATTTCCGGCGCCAGCGCGCGGAGCAGCGCGTAGCCCTCCTTGAGGGGACGGTCCTCCGGCATGGATTCGATGCCAAAAGGGCAAAAACCGAGCGCCTGATGCTGGCCAAAGGCGTAAAAGGCCTTGGCCACGGCATCCGCTCCCGGGCTGCACTCGGGTATGAACAACGGATTGCCAAAGCGGGTGTAGCTGGAGCAGACCTCCTTGAAGTCGCGCCGGTAAATGTCCGGGGCCAGCAGGTCGATGGCCGGCGCCGCCGCCCGCCAGATATCCTGCACCTTGGATACGGGGCCACCGCTGGGGTATTGCCCCGCTTTTTGAGTCTCGTGCTGGATCAGCCACGCATTGGCGAACATCGGCAGCGCGTATTCGGCCTTGCCGGCCGCCGCCACCTGCCCGATATACCGCGCCAGGTGCCACGCCATGAACGCCTCCTCGCCCCCCTCGCCAAAAACCGCATTCCAGGTGCCATTGGTTTGGCCGCTGGCCTCGGACCAATATTTTTTGAACTCGGGGATCAACTGCTGCTGGTGAGCGCTGAAATAACGCACTAATTCCGCGGGCGCCTCCCGCTGGAAGGCTTTCACCGCCTCGGGCGCAAGATCTCGTGGCTGGCCCAACAGGCCGGCCTCGTTCTCCACCTGGACCATCAGCACCGTCTGCTCCTTCTGGTCGGTTTCGCGCAAGTGCCGCATCAGGGCCGCAAACGCTTTCCGATCCGCGTCGAGATTGGCCTGGCTGAACGCGGAGAGAACCTCCGCCTTATCGCCATGCTGGTTGCACACCCGGGGGAAACGGGCGGTGTCCTTTTTCACCCACCCGGGCACGTAGGTCGACACCCCGTTTTTCCAACTGCCGAACCAGAGCAGCACCAGTTTCAAGTCCTGCCGGCGCGCTCCCGCCAGCAAGCCATCCACCAAGGTAAAATCGAACCGGCCCTCCTCCGGCTCCAGCAACTCCCAGGAAACGGTGGCCAGCACCGTGTTCAGGTTCTGGGCCTTGAGGCGCGGCCAGACCGGTTCCAGGTATTCCAGGCTGGAGGCGCTGGAATTGTGCAGCTCGCCGCCTAAGATCAGGAAAGGCTGGCCGTTGACGATCAACTGGGCGCCCGCGGTGGTTTTCTTCAAATGCGGCAATTCCGCCGCCGGAAGCGCGCCCGCGCCCCACGCCAGGGTGGCGAGGCCATAGAGGATTGGGATGATTTTCATGGGATGATATAAGGTTGGACAGCCCAGGCTCCGGTGGTCCGCAAGGGGCGCGGCCGGGATGGCCCGGTGGCGCCACCGGCCAGCCTTGCCCTCCGGGCCTGCCTGGAATCGTTCATGATTTATTCCTGGTTGCCAAAACAAAGGCATTTAAGGCCACCGTCCAAAGGGGGTCAACACCGCAGAAAAGCCCGCCTCGCCCAGTCGGGCGAAACCCGAACGCGCCGGGCACAAAAGAGCCAGCGTGAGTGCGCGAACCTTTTGGCGTGCGGCATCAGATTCCCGTGGGCGTCATAATTGAAGTTCTGGCTGGCCGTATCGCTCCGCGCCCTTTCCGCAGGACGGAAAGGAAAGTGCTGGCGGGCAATGGGCGCTGGCGAAAACCATTCGCATAGGTCCGGCTATTCGGGTATCGTATGGACATGAGTAAGGTCCTGGAAATTGAATCAGCCTTGCGCCAACTGCCCACCCAGGACCAGTGGGAGGTTGCCCGCTGGCTGCTGGAGGCGTTGGAAGAAAGAACCGGCACGGCAGCCAACGGGCAGAATGGCGGCAGCGTTCCCACGTTGCCGGATTACGCGGCCCGCCGCCGCCGCATTTTTGGCGACAAGGTGATTCCCAACATGGTTTTGGCCGGACGCTCCGAAGAACGCTGGTGAAGACCTACGCCGACACCAGCCTGCTGTTCTCGCTTTACTCGACCGACGCCAACTCGACGAAAGCCGACGCTTGGCGCGTGCCAAACCCTGACCCGTGGCCGTTCACCGCGTTTCACCGCCTCGAATTGCGGAATGCCCTGAATCTGGCTGTCTTTCAGAACCGGCTGACGCCGGTTGAAGTTCAATCCGCCTGGCAGGAAGTCGAAAACGACATCGCCGCCGGGTTGCTGGTGGTTCGTGGCGGCTTGTGGCATCGCATTTTCGGCGAGGCGGAAGCCATCGCCGCGAATCACACGTCAGCCATTGGTTGCCGGACGCTGGACGTGTTGCATGTCGCCGGCGCCAAGCCGACCTGGTTAAGAAAGTCGGAATGACGGCAGTTACCCCGTAGGGGAATGCCGCCCGCCGCGGCGGCTGAGAGCGACAGAAGCCCAGTCTGACTTTTCCCCCCTGCGCGTTTCGCGCCTCGTGATTTACACCCTAAATAAGCCCGCGGAGGTTCACCGGGGAGGTTAGGCCGGGCGGCCGTGAAGGAGGTGAGCCTGGGAAGGAAGCCAACCAGGAGGTGCTTTCATCCCAGTTTACCGGCCGGAAAACACTGAAACAAAAGTGACAAATTTAAACCAGGACTTGACCGCTCAAAGACGGGGGCACCGATCTGCAGAAAGGCGTGGCCCTGTTTTGCGGCCGGCAGCCGGATCGCAAAATCCATACGGTCGATGACCTGGGCCATTTTGCGGCCAATGCGCTGAAGGCGCTCTTTGCTCCCGCCCGGGCCTTCCAGCAATTTCTCCACCTCACCATCCGGGCCGCCGCCCGCATCCGCCAAACGAGCCTGGCGTGGCTGTTGCCCCCGAAAATCCGGCCCAAAGGCCGGCTCCAAGGCATTACCAAGGTGGCCCTGTGGGCCCTGCGCCTGCTCAAACTCATGGGCCGGCCGGGGTCGGCCAAAACCGGTTCGGATTCAAGCAAAATCCGGAAGGTCTTTGCCGGCTTCGCCCGCTTGCGCCCTTTCCTCCGCCGCTTTGCCCATACCTGTGACCTCACCGAACGCTTTCTCAAGCTCCTGAAAACCCGGGGTTTAAACGAAACCACCTACCGTGCGGGCCAGGTGATCCTGACCCAATTCCCCGTCCGCTCCTTGGTGCGAAAACGGCTGTCCCGGCGGCTGGAAAAACATATCCAGATCCAGCGGCTGTTGGCACTGGAAGCCCAGCCTTTGTTAATCAGCAGTGACGTCATCGAATCTCTCTTTGGCCTGTTCAAAACCATGATCCAGCGCCATCCCCAAGCTGAACTCAACCGCCTCATTTATGTCCTGCCGTTGCTGTGCGGCAAACACCCCGCCACCCAAATCGAGCTCGCCCTCAAGGCCTGCTCGTATACAGCCCTGCGGGATCACCTCGCCAAAACCGTGCCTCAAACGCTGCGCCAGCGCCGAATCCAGGAGTACAAAACCACGCGGTTCCGGTTCCAAAAGGTGGGCCTAACCACAATGCCGTTTAGAAAATCATGAAAGAATCCGGGATATTTCATATTCGGGAGCCCCTGTTTGATATGAGTTTTCAAGCAGGCGCGGCCAACTACTGACCGGCTGGCGCAAGGCGCGAGGACAGGAGCGCTGGCGTCGTTT